>JAZOLE010000048.1:0-12304 GCA_045652835.1 Eubacteriales bacterium
ACTATTGGACGCAGGACTATAATGACGTGATCTCGTATAACGGCAAGCAGTACAGCGCAACGGGTATGATCGCGCTGTCCACCTATCGCTTTGCATTTGTCACCATGTTCAATAAGGTCGATTTTGACGATAAGCAGGTGCCCTATCTGTACGATGCGGTCAACGACGGCGAATGGACGCTGGATTTCCAGGCTGCGCTTGCCGAGGACTTTTACCGGGACCTCAATGGTAACGGCAAAAAGGACGAGGGTGATTTCTTTGGTCTGATCACCTCGCCCTATATCAGTACCGACCCCTATTGGGCTTCGTGCGATCTGTCGCTGGTGGAAAAGAATGCGGACGGTGAGTATGAGTACGTGCTGGACGTCGCCAGACTGTCGGACGTGACCGACAAGGTTCTTGCGCTGTTCTATGAGAGCGGCACGCTGGTATATCCGCACACCGGTGCGGATGCTGAGCAGGACGATATCCGTATTGCTTTTGCAAGAGGAGACGGTGCGATGTGCACCACGCGCCTTGTCGCAGCGGAGATGGGCGATATCCGTAACATGGAGGATGCTTACGGCATCGTGCCCATGCCCAAGTACGATAAGGCACAGCCTAAGTACGGCACGCTGCAGCACGACCAGTTTACCGTGTATGCCATCCCCGTAACGGTCAAGGAGGACAGATTTGATATGCTTGGCGCGGTGCTGGAGGTCATGGCTTCCGAGTCGCTGCGTACGGTCAAACCTGCGTACTATGAGATCGCGCTCAAGCGCAAGTACATGAGCGACCCCGTAGCGTGGGATATGCTGGATCTGATCTTTAACACGGTGAATATCGATGCGGGTATCGTGTATACCAATGCGCTGGGCAACCCGCACGATTCGCTCCGTCAGATCATCACCTCCAAGAGAAACACAGTCTCGTCCAAGTTCAAGAAGATGGACAAGACGGTAGCAAAGAATCTTGCCAAGATGGTGAAAAAGCTGGATGCTCTTGAATAATGTTGTACCCCCAAGGGGCTGCCGCAAGGCAGCCCCTTTTTGTATGTGTTTGGCGGTTTTTATTGTTTCGTAGGGGAGCATTCCATATGCTCCCGTACGAAAGGGCGGATATGGAATCCGCCCCTACGGAAACAACCCCTCGTAGGGGAGCATTCCATATGCTCCCGTACGAAAGGGCGGATATGGAATCCGCCCCTACGAAAACAATCCCGCGCAGATCCCGCTCTGCGCGGGATTATATCAACCCATACTCCCCAAGCACTGCCCCAAGGCTCGCTTTTGCCGACTCCTGCATGGGGCACAGGGGCAAGCGGAATTCCTCGCGGCAAAGCCCCATCATAGAAAGGGCGGTCTTGACGGGAATGGGGTTGACCTCTGCCATGCAGGCGTCCATGAGTGCAAGCGCGCCAAGGTGGGCAATTCTTGCTTGCTCGGTTTGCCCCGTAAACCTAGCGTGGCAGATCTGCCGCATCCCGCCCGGTATGATGTTGCCCACCACCGAGACCACGCCCTGCGCACCCAAGGAGAGCAGAGGCAAGGTCAGGTTGTCGCAGCCGGAGTAGAGCGGCAGATGGTCGCCGCATTCGGCTATCATGCGCGCGGCAAACGCCACGTCACCCGAGGCTTCCTTGATGCCGCAAATATTGGGGTGCGCGGCAAGCGTGCGACAAACCGAGAGCGGTAAGCTGCAGCCGGTGCGGCTTGGCACGTTGTAGAGAATGATCGGCTTTTGCGATGCTTCCGCAATGGCACAAAAGTGCAGCTCAAGTCCGCGCGGTGTGGCTTTGTTGTAATAGGGCGTGACGCACAAGAGCGCATCGCATCCCGCGCGGCACATCTGCCGCGCAAGAGAGCAGGCGTGCGCGGTGTCGCTGGAGCCTGCACCGCAAATAATGGGCACGCGCCCGTCTGCCGCCTGTACCGCGCAGGCGCAAAGCGCGGCTTGCTCGTCAGGAGAAAGCGTGCTTGCTTCGCCCGTTGTGCCTGCCACCACCAAGGCGTCCGCGCCACCGCGAATATTGGCGTCCACTAAGTCCGCAAAGCCATCAAAATCTATTTTACCGCCCAAAAAGGGCGTGATCAACGCGGTCGCGCTGCCGCGAAAGACGGGAGAGGGGGAGTTATGCATGTCTATAGCCTCCGAGGGTGTGAAAATTTTAAAAAGAGGTTGAAAAAAATATGCTTTTATATTATAATATACAATGTAGAGGTGTGTCCGTGCGGATGCTCCGATACGACAGTATATGACAGATGATACGGAAGGACACATATATGAGCGTTATTATTAACGAAAAAGCCCCCACCGATCTGCGTACGGCGGATTTTTACTATGATCTGCCCGAGCGACTGATCGCGCAGCACCCTGCCGAGCAGCGTGACAGCTCGCGCCTGATGGTGTTGGACAGAGAAAAGGGCACGATCGAGCACAAGCATTTTTACGATATTATCGACTACCTGCGTCCCGAGGACGTGCTGGTCATCAACGATTCCAAGGTCATTCCCGCGCGTCTGTACGGGCACGTGCAGGGCAGAGATGAGGCAAATATCGAGCTGCTGCTGCTCCGTCAGCGCGAGCTGGATACTTGGGAATGCCTTGTCAAGCCGGGCAAGAGAGCCAAGATGGGCATGGAGCTGACCTTTGGTGACGGCATGCTGACGGGCAAGGTGGTTGACATTACCGAGGAGGGAAACCGCCTGATTGCGTTTGACTATGATCGCGAAGCGCACGCCAACATTTACGACGTGCTGCACAAGGTAGGCATTCTGCCCCTGCCTCCCTACATTACCGAAAAGCCCAAGGATCAAAGCAGATACCAGACCGTGTACGCACGCGAGGAGGGCTCGGCTGCCGCACCCACCGCGGGGCTGCATTTCACCCCCGAGCTTTTGCAAAAGATTCGCGATAAGGGCATTGCCATCGCCCCCGTCATGCTGCACGTGGGTCTTGGCACGTTCCGCCCCGTCAAGGCGGAAAGACTTGACGAGCACGTCATGCACACCGAGTTTATCTCAGTCAGCCAGGCAAGTGCGGATATCATCAACTCTCGCCGTGCTAAAGGCGGCAAAGTCATCTGCGTGGGCACCACCTCTTGCAGAACCTTGGAGAGCGTAGCATTGGAGGACGGCACCATCCCTGCCGTTTCGGGCGACACGGGTATTTTCATCTACCCCGGCTACAAATTCAAGGCAATGGACGCGTTGATCACCAATTTCCACTTGCCCGAAAGCACGCTGATCATGCTTGTGTCCGCGTTCTACAATAAGGACAAGGTCATGGAGGCGTATAAGACCGCTGTGGAGCAGGAATACAGATTTTTCTCCTTTGGAGACGCGATGTTTATAGAATAAGCAACAAATTATTTGTAGGGGAGGATATCATCCTCCCGCCAGCGTTGGGTTTGCGGTATCGACACCCATACGGATGTCCGATATGATTACTGGCGGGAGGTTAATAACCTCCCCTACAATTGTTTCGATTTCGGGTGATTAGTCTTGACAAACTTACCCATATATGCTACAATAAAAACGTGAACGGGGACGGCACCCATCAGAAAAAACAGAGTCACAAATACATGCTAATTCAGGTACAAAGGGGGCGACACCCATCGAAAAAAACGTGATTGTAGTTGATGAGCAAGGAAAAGTTTATGAAGCGACCTACCCGAAACGGGCGAAAGGTCTTGTCAAAAACGGCAGGGCACGCTTCGTAGCAGAAAATACAATATGCCTTGCGTGTCCGCCGAATGAATATTTGGAGGATGAAACCATGTTGGAAAACAATACAACTATAGAAAAAGTCGAAGAAACCAAGCATACCGAGATCACGGTTGACTATGCCTTGGCACAGATCGAAAAGATCCTTGCCGATACGCAGCATATCCAAGAGGCACTGTATGCGCTCAGGGATGTGCAGTCCAAAGGCCCCGGTGACATTGGCGCACAGGGCATTGCGCAGGGAATCGCGGATGTTGTCAGATGCCGCGAAACCACCAATCAGCAGCTGATTGCATTTTATCGAGATATGTATGAAGAATTGAAAACCGAAAAGGCAACAGCCGAGGTCGATCCCGCTGTGCGTCAGCAGTTCTTGGATTTTGTCATGGCGACAACAACGAATGCCTCGCCTGCATCCGAACTGCCCGATTTTGCGGAAATCTGGAACACTGTTTTTCTTGGCAAATAATTTATCAAAACAAAATCTGATATGATTTTCCCCGAGGGATATTTCCCTCGGGATTTTCTATAATATATATTGACAATATCACGATACCGTGATACAATATAATCGAGGATATTATCAAAGGAGAATCGCAATGCCTGTTTTATCAAGATTTTACGGGATTATCATCAGAATGTATTTTTTGCAAAGCGAACACAATCCACCGCACATTCATGCCATTTATAATGAGGATGTTGCAGCGATTGATTTTATGACGGGCGAAGTGCTCGAAGGATATCTTCCGAATAAGGCTATGAATATGGTGCAGGAATGGATTTCTTTGCACAAGGATACCTTAATGGAGATTTGGAAAACGCAAGAGTTTAAGAAAATTCCGCCGCTTGAATGATTGGAGGTGTAGGAATGTTTCACAAAATTAAAAATGTTTCGGCTCTGCCCGACTACCGCTTAAGTGTTCAGTTTGCACAGGGCATCACCAAGCTTTATGATGTGAAGCCTCTGTTTGAGAAGCTGCCCGTGTTTGCGGAGTTGATAAACAATCCGCAAGAATTTGCTTGTGTATCTGTTGACGTAGGCGGATACGGAATCGTATGGAATGACGATCTTGATCTTTCATGTGACGAACTGTGGGAGAATGGTGTGCAGGTGGATACCCCGTTTGACGGTCTTATGGCGTTCAGTGATGCCACCGAACTGTGGGGGCTCAATGAAAGCACATTGCGTAAAGCCATCACTTACGGAAAGCTTGTCAATGGAATTGACGTATGCAAATTCGGCAAGCAATGGGTGGTTTCGGTAGAAGCCATGAAAAGAGAATATGGAAACGGATATAACAAAGCATAATTGAAAATAAAAATACAGGAGAACGACTATGAAAAACACGGTACACATGTTAAAATCCATCACCAACATTCAGATGATGAGCTTTGTCATCACCACCGAGGACGACAAGGTTATTTTGATTGACGGCGGCTGGCCGCAGGATATGCCGTATCTGGTGGAATACCTGCAGGGCTTGACCGGTCAGGAGCAGCCCACGGTGCACGCGTGGATTTTGACGCATCCTCATAATGACCACATCCGCGGCTTTATCGAGCTGACCGAGGGCAACCCCGACGCGCTGAACGTAGAAAAGATCTACTACAATTTCCCCTCTGCGCAGTTTATCGCGCGTGAGGATCTGGACACGGGTGCTGCCGAGATGTACCGCATTCTCCCCCTGATTGCGCACAAGTGCTGCATCGTATCGGGCGGTGACGAGCTGGACGTGGGCGCGGCGCACTTTGAGTTCTACTACTCGCACGACAGCGAGTTCAATCATAACGTATGCAACAACGCGTCGCTGATCTTCCGCATGACGCTGGGCGGCAAGACTGTGCTGTTCACGGGAGATGCAGGCGTGGAGTCCGGCAAAAAGGTGCTGCGCATGTACGGCGGCACGGGCAAGCTCAAGGCTGACTACGTGCAGATGGCGCACCACGGTCAGAACGGCTGTGACCGCGATTTCTACGAGGAGGTCTCTCCCAAGGGTGCTTTTTGGTGTGCGCCCGATTGGCTGTGGAACAATGACGCAGGCAAGGGCTACAACACCCACATTTTTAAAACCATTGAAGTGCGCGGCTGGATGGAGGAGATCGGTGTGACCGAAAACTACGTCATCATGAACGGTACGCAGGTTGTAGAGCTGTGAGCACCGATGTAAAAATTCCTCGCGCGGTCGCCATCGTAGGCTGTACCGCAAGCGGCAAGAGCGCGCTTGCTTTGGAGCTGTGCAAGCGTCATGGCGGCGAGCTTGTCAGCATGGATTCCATGCAGATTTATCGCGGCATGGACGTAGGCACAGCAAAGCCCACCGCGCTTGAGCGCGCACAGGTGCGCCATCACATGATCGACGTGGTGGATGCCACCGAGAGCTTTTCGAGCGGTGCGTACGTGGAGGCGGCTGCAGGAGCAATCCGCGAGATCGAAAGTCGCGGCAAGCTGCCCGTTCTTTGCGGTGGCACGGGGCTGTATCTGGACGGACTTTTGCGCGGCGGCTACGGTGAGAATTATGCCGATCCGACGCTGCGTGCGCAGCTGGAGGATTTTGCGGATGCGCACGGTGCGCTTGCTTTGCACGCGCGCCTTGGCGAGCTTGATCCCGAAAGTGCGGCGACCATTCACCCCAATAACGTCAAGCGCGTCATTCGCGCCATCGAGATCTGCACGGTCAGCGGCAGAACCAAGACCGAGCTGGATAGGGAATCGCAGAATGCGCAGCCTATGGTGGACGCATTGACGTTTGGTATTCGCTACCAAAACCGCGAGGTGCTGTACGATCGCATCAATCGCCGCGTGGATATCATGCTGCAACAGGGTTTGGTCGAGGAGACCGAGCAGCTTTTGAAGGCGGGCGTGTTTGAGGTCAACGCCACGGCTGCGGGCGCGATCGGATATAAGGAGATTTTGCCGTATTTGCAAGGAAAAATCAGCCTTGCGCAGGCATCCGAGGATCTCAAAACCGCCACGCGTCGCTATGCCAAGCGACAGATGACTTGGTTTTACGCAAAGCCCTACGTGACCTGGATCGACGCAGACGCGGACGGCAAGCTGCGCACATTTGAAGAGATTGTAAATATTTGCGAAAACGCGTGCAAAGACAAAGGATTTCTGTTATAATAATAAGATAGAGTATTGCCGAAAGGGGTGAGTGTATGGACAGAGCCAAAGCAAGAGAAATTGCGTACCGCTGCGCGATCGTGCTGATTGCGGTCGGCGTGCTTGTGTACGTTGTGCACTATAGCTTGGGACAGTTCAGCACCAACCTTTCAACGCTGCCTGCGCAGGAGATCACCGACTATACCTTTATGAACGCAGAGGCGTATCTGTTCCGTGACGAGCAAGTGATCGTGGGTCAGGCAAACGCGCCTGTGTGCTATACGTACCGAGACGGTGAGCGCGTGCCCAAGGATGCCACGTATGCGGTCAGCTATGTAAAAGACGGTGCAACTGCGGAAGAGTATGCTGCGCTGCAGCAGCAGCTTGACGATATTGCCGTGCAGATCGCGCTGCTCAAGGACAGCAAAAAGGCAGGCTCGCTGATTACCTCGCTCAAGGAGAGTCAAGCATCTGTACAGCAGAGCTACTACCGCGTGTTGGAGAGCATTGCCGCAGGCGGATATGCAGGTGCCGGAACCGAGAGCCAAACGCTGCTTTCGCATATCAGTACCTACGGGATGCTGATCGAGCCGAGCCAATCGGACGAGATGATCTCGTATCTGGAAGGCACACGGCAGTCTTTGTTGGATGCTTGGGGCGGTACGCCTGTTGCGCACAAAAGCCCGTACAGCACCAATTTTGTGCACGGCTGCGATGGCTACGAGAGCGTGTTTGCTTACAATCGCGTGATGGATATGACGGCTGCGGACTTTTACGCTATGACCGAGGCATCTCCTGCCCGAGCTGCCGGTACTGTGGGTAAAATGATCAATAGCCACACGTGGTATGCCGCAATTCCCATGAACGAGGACAATGCTGCACGCTTTACCGAGGGCAGCACGTACACCTTTACCTTTATTGACAATGACGGCATCGAGCTTTCTTTGACGCTTGAGCGCAAGCTGGCGTCACAGGACAAGCGTGACGGTGTGTTGATCTTTTCCTGTGACCGAACGCCCGAGGGCTTTTCCTTCCTGCGTACCCAACGCGTGCAGAGCGTGGTGGAGCAGGTGACGGGCTATCGCGTTCCCACAGAGGCGTTGCGAGAGCATAACGGCGAGAAGGGCGTGTTTATCCTGGCGGACAGCTCTGTTGAGTTCCGTCGCGTCAGCATCGTCCGTCAAGGGTCCGGTTATTATATCGTACAGACCTTCCAGCAGGATGCCCAGGGTGGCGCAGGCATGGCAAAGTATTTGCAGTACGGCGACCTGATCATCACTGCAGGCAGAGATCTGTATATCGGAAAAATGTACGGATAGGATTTTGGCTATGTTGGAAAAACTCAAAACAAACGTGGCTGCGGTGCAGGCGGGCATCCGCGCTGCTGCAGAGAGCGCAGGGCGCAACCCTGACGAGATTGCACTGTTGGCAGCCACCAAATATGCAAGCGTTGAGCAGATCAATGCTTTGCCTGCGCTGGGCGTTTATGATATCGGCGAGAACCGCGTGCAGGCACTGCTTGAAAAATGGGATGCGCTGGATAAGCAAAATCTGCGCGTGCACTTTATCGGCTCGCTGCAGAAAAACAAGGTCAAGTATATTGCGGATAAGGTGTGCATGATCCACTCTCTTGATAGCGTTGAGCTTGCCCGCGAGATCGATAAGCAATGCAAAAAGCATGGCAAGGTGATGGACGTGTTGGTGGAGATCAACTGCGCAAATGAAGAGAGCAAGGGCGGTGTAGCCCCTGACCAAGCAGAAGCTTTATGCCTTGCTTTGGCACAGTTTGAGTCGATCAGATTGCGCGGATTTATGACAATGGCGCCGAAATGTCCCGAAAAAGCGCAATATTACAAATATTTTAGCGAAACTTTTGAACAGTGTCTTGACATTTGGACCAAAAAACTTCATAATATAGATATACCCATGGTGATGTCCATGGGCATGTCGGATAGCTACGACGTTGCGATTGCCTGTTCTTCGACCTTGGTACGCGTCGGTAGCGGTCTGTTTTGTTGATGAAAATAAAATGAGAATATAAATTTCAGGAGGAACAAGAATGAACATTTTTAAGAAGCTTGCTAAGGATCCCGAGCCCGAAGAATTTCTGGATGATGGCTATGACAACGGTTATTATGATGAGTTTCCCCAGAACGACGGTTTGATCACGGATGACTCTGCCATTGAGGAAATCGGTGCTGCAGAAGAGGCTATCGAGGATCAGGCTGAAATGCGTGAGCCCCAGCCCATGCCCAAAAAGCCGCTCGAACCTGCAAAGCCTGCTGTAAAGTACTACGCTCCCGCAGAGCTTGCTGACAGACAGAAGGCTGTTGCAAAGCTGGCAGAGGGTTACATAGTCATGCTCTTGGACGTTGATAAGCTGGAAAGAGATGTATTTATGCGCTTCTTTGATTACGTAATGGGTGCAGTACAGGCTCTGGAGGGTGACGTTCGCAAGATCAACAAGTCCACACTCGCGCTGATTCCTTACGGTGCAAACGTAGACGATATTGACGAGGGCGAGGTCGCACAGGCGGCTGAAGAGCAGACCGAAGAGGAATAATCAATAGTCAAAGAGAGCTTTTCTCTTGGGCTATTATTGGAGGCATTTGCATTGGGAGTCTTTATGTACGTGTTGGTCAGCACGCTTTCGTTGCTGATCGAGGTATTATTTGTGCTGATGTTCATACGCGCCATCTTTTCCTGGTTTCCTACCGAGAGCCCGGGAAAGCTGCAGCTGATCATATTTCATATGACCGAGCCTGTCATTGCACCGGTGCGTAAGTTCTTATGGCGAATGGGCTGGTTTCAGGGTCTGCCGATTGATATGTCCTTTATGGTCACATATCTGCTTTTGGGTGTTTTGCAGTTTGCCCTGATGTTTGCAATGCTATGAGTATGCATGCATCGAGCGCGCAAGACGAGATCTTGTATGCACAGCTGCGTGATATGATGCAACGCGCGGAGAGGGGAATGTGGTCTTGCAGCCATTTTCTGTCCCCGCGCGAAGCGCGTTTAGCAAGCGACTACGTCGGTCGCATGGGAGCGGACGTTTGTTGTGCCCTTGAGGGGGGATACCCCGATGCGGAGCGCGTCAGGCTGTTCGTGTTACCCGATTTTATGAGTGAACCGGAATATCTTGCCCCCTTGGCAGAGGAGAAGCTTTGCCTTTTGCGCATCAGCGGGGGCGGCTTTTGCACGCTGACGCACAGGGATTATCTGGGCGCGTTGCTTGCGCTCGGCATTGAGCGGCACGTGCTGGGTGACGTTTGCGTATTGGATGACAAGAGTGCACTGCTTGTTTGTGATGCGGACATTGCAGCGTATATTTGTGCCGAGCTGACCCGTGTGGGGAAGGACGGCGTTAAGATTGCGCGATTGCCGTGGGGCACGCCGGTCGAGCTGCCCGAGCGGTATAAGCAGGTCAGCGATACGGTCGCGTCTGCACGCTTTGATTGCGTGGCGGCAGCCTTGACGGGGCTTTCCCGTGAAAAGGCGCAAATGCTGATCCGCGCAGGGGAGTGCACGGTTGACTGGGAGCCCTGCGATAAATGCGATAAGATCATCGATCCCCCTTGCGTGATCTCGTTGCGCGGCCACGGCAAATTCCGTATTGATGACCTTGGTACGCAAACCAAAAAGGGGAGATTGCGTCTTTTGGCGCGAAAATATATCTGAATTTGAAAATAATTTTTTTACACATAAAGGAGCTATAAAATTATGGCTAAGGATTACACAAGTTCGCTGAATTTGCCCAGCACCTCGTTTGCAATGCGCGCAAATCTGCCGCAGCGTGAGCCCGAGATGCTGAAATATTGGGAGCAGATGGATCTGTATGCGCGTCTGCAGGAGCAGAATGCGGACAAGCCCGCGTTCATTTTGCACGATGGCCCTCCCTTCTCTAACGGCAATATTCACATGGGTACTGCACTGAATAAGATGCTCAAGGACTTTATCAACAAGTACAAGACCATGAGCGGCTATCGCGTGCCCATCGTTCCCGGTTGGGATAACCACGGCATGCCCATCGAGTCTGCCATTATCAAGAAGAATAAGCTGGACCACAAGAAGATGCGTCCCTCCGAGTTCCGTACCGCTTGCTACAAGTTTGCAGAGAAGTACGTGGACATTCAGCGTAACCAGTTCAAGAGACTGGGCGTGCTGGCGGATTGGGAGAACCCCTACCTGACCATGGATCCCGCATTTGAGGCTAAGGAAGTGGAAGTCTTTGGCGAGATGTTCAAGAAGGGCTACATTTACAAGGGTCTCAAGCCCGTTTACTGGTGCCCAAAGGACGAAACTGCACTGGCTGAGGCAGAGATCGAGTACGCAACCGATACCTGTACCTCTATTTTCGTGAAATTTGCTGTTAAGGACGATGCAGGTAAGCTTGCAGGTATCTGCGACCTTGCAAAGACCTATTTCGTGATCTGGACTACTACCACCTGGACGCTGCCCGGCAACCTTGCGATCGCGCTCAACCCCGTTGAGAGCTACGTAGTAGTCAAGGCAGGCGAGGAGTGCTATATCGTGGCAGAGGCGCTTTGTGCTAAGACCATGAAGGCAGGCGGCATCGAGGATTACGAGATTTTGGCTGCATTCCCCGGCAACACCTTTGAGTTTATGAAGGCGCAGCATCCTTTCCTGGATCGCGAGTCGCTGATTGTCAACGCAGATTACGTTACCATGGATTCGGGTACAGGCTGCGTACACACCGCGCCCGGCTTTGGTGCGGATGACTATATCACCTGCAAGCGTTACGGCATTGATATCATCGTGCCCGTAGACGACCGCGGCTACCAGACCGCTGATGCCGGCAAGTATGCAGGTCTTTACTATGCACAGTCCAACGAGGCAATTCTTGCCGATATGAAGGAGAGCGGCGCGTTGTTCGCAAGCGAGGAAATGAGCCACGAATATCCGCACTGCTGGAGATGTAAGTCTCCCATCATCTTCCGTGCAACTCCCCAGTGGTTCTGCTCGGTTGATGCGTTCAAGGAAGAGGCTGTTGAGGCTTGCAAGAACGTTACCTGGCTGCCCGCATGGGGCGGTGAGCGTATGGCACAGATGGTGCGTGACCGTGCCGACTGGTGCATCTCCCGTCAGCGTCAGTGGGGTCTGCCCATTTCCGTATTCTACTGCGAGGATTGCGGTGAGGTCATTTGTGACGATGCAACCATCGCAAAGGTTGCAGAGGTGTTCGGTGCACAGGGCTCCAACGCATGGTGGGATCTGTCAGTCGAGGAGTTGATGCCCGCTGACTATACCTGCAAGTGCGGCTGCAAGTCCTCCCGCCGTGAGAGCAACACGCTTGACGGCTGGTTTGACTCCGGCTCCTCTCATATCGCAGTGCATGAGCAAAGACCCGAGCAGCATTGGCCCTCCGCCGTATATCTTGAGGGCGGCGACCAGTACAGACGCTGGTCCCAGGCAGCGCTGCTGACTGCTGTCGGCGCAAAGGGACAGGGCGCACCCTACCACACCGTACTGACCCACG
>JAZOLE010000049.1:0-28246 GCA_045652835.1 Eubacteriales bacterium
CGCCTTTCGTAGTGGAGGAAAACGGCATGCAGTACGTGCCCGAGCACGGCCCCTGCTATCACGTGCTTTGCTTGAACTCGCCTTATTATGACGTGCTGTTAAGCCAGGTCGAGGAGGTTGTGCGTAAGTATGATCCCGTGGGCATTTTCCTGGACTTCGTGGGTGAGCGCGCTTGGTTCTGCCCCTACTGCCGTGCCGAGGTGGAAAAGCTGGGCTGGGATCCCGAGGATCACGGCTCTTTCTACCGTCTCGCTGCCGTAACGTACAAGTAATACTACGAGGGCGTCAACGCGGCTGCGCGCGCCATCAAGCCGAACGTGCGCATTTTCCACAATCAAGGACATATCCCCTGTGGCAGACGCGACTTTGCCGCCTCCAACACGCACCAGGAGATCGAAAGCCTGCCTACGGGCGGCTGGGGCTATGATCACTTCCCCAAGTCCGCCAAGTACGCGGCTTTGCTGGGTAGTGAATACCTTGGCATGACCGGTAAATTCCACACTACTTGGGGCGAATTCGGTGGCTTTAAGCACCCCAATGCGCTGAGATATGAAATTGCACTCTCGCTTGCCAATGGCGCTTGCTGCTCGGTAGGCGACCAGATGCACCCCGAGGGATTCCTCGACGAGGCGACTTATGCGCTGATTGGCATTGCGTATGCCGAGGCGGAAAAGGTTGAAGAATATTGCTATGACGTGCAGACGGTTGCGGATATTGGCGTGCTCTCGATCGAATCGATCATTGGCACGGCACGCAATCACCCTGCAGACATCGGCTCGGGCAGAATGCTGCTGGAGGGTAAGTACCTTTATGACGTGCTGGACACCGAATGCGACTTCTCCAAGTACAAGTTGCTGATCCTGCCCGACGCGGTCACCCTGACCGATGGCGCACTGCTTGACAAGTTAAACGCATTTGTTGCAGGCGGCGGCAAGCTGCTTTGCTCGGGCGTTTCGGGCACGGACGGCACGCAGATGCAATTTGACCTTGGCATCAAGTGGCTTGGCAAGGGCACGTACAATCCCACCTACCTGCGCCCCTCTTTCCCTGCTCTCGGCTTGCCCGAAACCAGCTACGTCATGTACAGCCAGCATTACGAAATTGAGCAGACCGACGCGGACGCAGAGGTGCTTGGTATCAGCCGTCTGCCCTACTTTAACCGCGAACGCGGCTATTTCTGCTCGCACCAGCACGCACCGTTTGTGACCAAGGATCACAATCCTGCGATCGTGATCGGCAAGCAGGGCGGCTACATCGCTTGGGATATCTTCTCGGAGTATGCCGATAAGGGCAGCATCATTCTCAAGGAGATCGTGCTGCACACCATTGATACGCTGCTTGGCGAAAACAAAACACTGACCACCAATCTGCCCAGCGCAGGTGTTGTCACGCTCAACAAGCAAGCTGATCAGAGTCGCTACGTGCTGCACGCGCTGTACGCTACGCCCGTCAAGCGCGGAGGCGGCATTGAGGTGATCGAGGATCTCGTACCCGTTTACGATACCACCTTCGAGATCAAGACCGAGCAGCCCATCAAGTGCGTCACCGCCGTACCGCAGAACGCGCAAATTCCCTTCACCTATGAAAATGGCATTTGCAAATTCACCATTGACAAATTCACCTGCGCACAGATCGTGACGCTGGAATATTGACCTTATCAAATATATAATACATACATGGTAGCGGGGCGTCGAGGGCGATGCCCCGCTACCAATCATAACGGACCATCGAGGACGCCGGTCCCTACAAGCGTAGTTAAGACGGAAAATAAACCCTTCTTAATCGTTGTAGGGACCGGCGTCCTCGACGGTCCATAGATACCCGTAGGGGTCGGCGCCCACGACGACCCGCCACGAATCTCTAATTATTCAAACACAACCTCGTTGACCACCTTAACGATCTCGGCAATCAAATCCTGATCAAGCTCCATAAACGGCATTGCCTCCACGCGCTTGCCGCTAAACACCGCAAGCCAAGTCAGGGCAACCGCAAATCTGCCGTAGGTCTCGGACATATGAAAGCTATCGCGGCACAAGGACTCGCCACCGTTTGCCACGTCAAACGCGGGTACGGTCTCACGCAGAGTCTGGATGACGTCGCCTGCGGGGATCAAGGCAGCCCCCGTGACAAGGCAAGCCGACTCGGACGCGCTGCAAATTGCTGCGTACATCTTTTTCCGGTCGCAATCATAACGCGGAAAATCAACGTGCGGTGAGCCGACCTCATATGCCCACGTGCGATGGAAATACAGGTCCGCGCCCGGCTGCTTTTCGCGCACGTATGCGGCAAGATCGTTGAGATACGGCTGATAGGTCTCGTACTGCCCCGAAAATCCGCTGACCTGCTGCAGTGTGATCGCGTCATACTTCCCTGCCTCAATAATCTCCTTGACTGTGACGGGATGCGCCACCCACGTGCCGTTGACACCGTACAAATATTCCTTTTTGTCCTGTGCTACGTTTTCAGCGTGCGTTTGCAAGCTGCAGCCGCCAATTGCCAGATTTTCACAGGTCAGGTCAATGCCTCTCTGCTCTGCCAGCGCATGCAGGTACGCCTGCGCGTCCTCGGAAAAGCTGTTGCCGATCGATAAGATTTTCATGATTGTACCTCCGTGATTGATTTGAGTTCATTATATCACGTTTTGCAGGATTTTGCAAGAAAAAACCACCCATATCAGGTGGTTTTTCTGCTTACATTGCGTAATTCTTATCGATTTGCTTTAACTCATTGAAGGTGTCGATCTCGACGATATCCGAGAAGGAGCACTCGCGCATGCGGACCTCATAGGAATCCAGGCAATAGTGCAATGCCACCTGATCCCAATAACGCTCCTTACCGCCGGGGGTGTTATACACGCGCTCAATATCCTTTTCAAGACGCGTGCCGTCCTCCTCATTCCAATAAGAAATGCCGAACATGTGGTAGCAATCGGTGCCGCCGCAAGCCATGCTTCTGATCACGCCTGCCGCATTGGTGGTCAGGCACCAGTCCTCGGTGCGCTCGGTGGGCACGCCGAGATAATTGCTCTGGTACTGGTATTTGGTGATCAGCTTGGGGTTATACAAGAGCAAGTCCGACTCAAACACGTAGCTGTTTGCAAACAAATGGCGTGCAAAGTACGCGGACGAGATGTTATTGGTCTCGTTATACACGGGATTTTCGATAAAGGTGATGGTGGGATACTTTTTGAGCAGCTGATCAAATTGCTCGGACAGGTATCCACGCACAAGATAAATTTCCTCAATGCCCGCGGACACCACGGCATCCAGCAAGGAATCGATAATTCTCTTGCCCTTGACGCGAATGAGCGGCTTGGGGGTATTGAGCGTGATGGGCACAAGACGCGAGCCAAAGCCAGCAGCCATGAAGATGGCGCGCTTAACGCGATAAGGCTCAAGCGCCGCAACGCCTGCCTCGGTGATAGCGCCCTCGCGCATATATCCCAGCTCACAAAGCTCTGCTGCAAGCTTATTGACCGTGCCCACAGACAGCCCCGTGGCATTGGCAAGATCGCGCTGCGAGCGGCTTCTGCGGTCGGATTCCAACAGCTCTAAGATCGTAAATTGCTTTTTTGTTAAACTCATATATAACTCCATTATCTGCGACGGGCAGACACTGCCTTGATCTGCTCAACCGCAAGCTTGATGATGATATTGACGACAAGAATGAGAATGGACACCACAGCCACGTACTCGTTGTTATGCTCGTTAAACTGGCTGATCATCAGCGAGATCGGCTTATTGGTGCTGTTTGCAAGGAAGGAAA
Source organism: Eubacteriales bacterium (assembly GCA_045652835.1). Lineage (GTDB taxonomy): Bacteria > Bacillota > Clostridia > Oscillospirales > CAG-272 > SVQP01. The sequence goes on from JAZOLE010000049.1 coordinate 3,766, forward strand.
CGGCGGAAATGGTCATCATGCTGTTGACAAACAGGTACGAGAACATTTCAGCAAGCGTGCCAAAGCTTTGCGGCAAAAATACGCGCAAAAGCATACGTACGCGCCCTATTCCCAGCGTCTGCCCGACAGCCTCTAAGTTTTGGTTCATCTTACCAAAGCTGTTGTACATCATCAGGTAGGGCGAAGAGATAAAGTGCGCGGTGTTGACCATGACCAAAATGATCAGCGTACCAAAAATGGGCGTGGATGCAAAGGTCATGACGTAAGAGATACCCAGTACCATACCGGGGATCGCCATGGAAGTGATGGCAAGCAAATGCAGCCCACGCGAAAGCGGCGAGCGCATACGCGCGGTCATATATGCCGTAATAAAGCCCAAAGTCACGCCAACGCTTGCGGTCACAAGCGCGATGACCAAGGAATTGGTCAGGTAGGAAGCGCCCTGTCCGCGGAAGATATAGGCAAAGTGATCGGCTGTGAGCGACAGATCAATGGGATAACGCTTGACAATCGCCAAAAAGACGAATACCGCAATGGGCATGAGCGCAAAGAGCGACATGAGCGTGCACAAGGCATATGCCAAAATCTTATGCAAGGGCTTGTTACTACCCTCGTTTTCCTTTTTGACGTAAGCACTCGTACCGCGATCCTTGCCAAGCAAGTCCATCAAAAACGCCACAATGGCAGGCAGCAGCAATATCACGCCATACACAGCACCGCGACCGAACTTTTGCTGGTCGATGGCTGCCTGATACATCAGTGTGGAGACGGTATAGTTCCCTGTTCCCGCAACCATGAGCGGCACACCGTAATCGGTAACCACCATGGCAAATGTGGAAAATGCAGCTGCGATCAGCGGCTTTTTCAAGTAAGGCAGCGACACACGCATAAAGGTGCGGAATTTACCGATGCCAAGCACCTCGGCTGCCTCGTAGACCGACATATCCTCGTAACGAAGCACGTCAGCAAGCATGATATACGCCACGGGAAGCGCGTACATCACAGAGCCAAGCACGATGCCCGTGCCACCGTACACCGTAAAGGTATGCCCAAACAGGTTTTTGACTATGCCGTTCTGTCCAAACAAAATCAGCAGTGCCATACCGTGCGAGATAGACGGAATGAGCATGGGAAGAATCAAAATCACGTTCCAGATGCGCTTGCCCTTCAGCGCCACGCGCGTGGTACAAAGCGCCAAGAGGTACGCAAGCACCACCACAATGACGGTGGCAAGTGCGGTATAGCGCAGCGAGTTCCAAAGCGCGCTGACAAAATTCGGGCCCTTGACCACGTCGGTAATATCCGCAGGCGTGATTTTGGTCAGCATGGATATAATGGGTACGATCACCACGCAAAGCAGCACGGCGGCAACCGTCCATTTTGCCACCCATGCGCCGGGCGAACGTTTTTTCAAAGCAGCCGTCATGCGTCCGTACCCAAAGCCTTGGTCAGCGAGGCGATCTTGGTTTGCAAATTATCCACCACAAAGCTCTTAACGTACTCGTTGGCAGGTGCACCCACGATCTCGGCAGGCGTGCCGATCTGGCTGATCTTGGCGTTTTCCATGACCATGATGCGGTCTGCCATTGCAAACGCTTCTTCCTGGTCATGCGTGATGTAAATCATTGTTGTGCCAAACTTGGCTTGGATATCCTTGATAACCGTGCGCAGCTGCAAGCGCGTTGCCACGTCCAAGGCGGACGCAGGCTCGTCAAACAGCATGATATCGGGGTTCAAGATCAGCGTACGTGCAATGGCAACGCGCTGCATCTGTCCGCCCGAGAGCGATGCGGGGTACTTTTTTGCAAACTCCGCAATGCCAAGATCGGTCAGGAGCGCCATGGCGCGATCCTTGATCTCTTGTTTGGTCGCGCTCTTTTCGCGTCTTGCCTTGAGCCACGCGGCATACACCACGTTATCAAGCACAGTCATGTTCTCAAACAGCGCATAGTTCTGAAAAACGATACCCATAGAGCGCTTGGATGCAGGCGCAGCGGTAATATCCTTGCCGTCCAAGAAAAGCTTTCCGCTGTCCGGTGCAAGCAGACCTGCGATAATGCGCAGCAGCGTTGTCTTACCGCAGCCCGAGGGGCCGAGAATGGCAAGGAATTCACCGGGGCAAACGTCCACGCTGACCACGTCCAGCGCAACCGACTTGTTATTTTTATATTGTTTGCTGATATTCTGAATCGAAAGCTTGCAATTATTCATGCTTAGTGTGTCCATTTCGAAAGTAATTCTTCTTTGTAGGCAGAAGCATCCTCTACCTGCATGTCGGCATACTTGATGCCTGTGGGGAAATTCTGTACCGCGTAGTCCTTATCCTTGAAGATCTTTTCGGGATAGAAGTTGGCGCAAAGCTCCTCATTGAGCGTGGTGGTCAGGAATGCAAACACCTCTCTGACAGCCTGTCTTTCCTGCTTGCCCTCGATGATAGCCTGTCCGTACAGCGAATAGGGCGAGCCCTCCTCAAAGAACAGAATCTCAAGCGGGAAGCCTTCACCGATCTTGGTCGCGGCGTTGGGCGTCATGCCAAGACCGATTGCTACCTCACCAAGCACCAGCGAGTTAACAGGGCCGGAGCCGGAAGAGGTGTAGGCCAGCACGTTTTCGGACAGCTTATCAAAGTAGTCCAGCGCCTCCTGCTCGCCCCATGCGTTGACCAAGGAGAGCAAGAACATATAACCCGTACCGGAAGAAGCGGGGTTGGGCATGGAGATCTGGTTTTTATACTTGGGATCCAGCAGATCCTGATAAGAGGTGGGCTTTTCCAAGCCAAGTGCCTCAAGACGCTGGGTGTTGACGATGATGCAGCCGCCGTTACGGATCTCGGGCGCATAATACTTGCTCTGCACGGTGTCCTCGGCATATACGCTCCAGTCCACAAGATCGGTCAGGTCTGCCAGTACGCCCTGCGCTGCAAGCTGCTCGGCATATGCGTACTCAAGGTCGTGCGAGATATCGCACTCGGCATTCTTTCCGGCTGCCTGCAGCGTGGCTGCATGGTTGCCGCTGGTCTTATATTCAATGATCACGTTATACTGCGGGAACTGCTCGTTGAGTCTCTTTTGCATATGCTCGATGCGGTAGTCCTCCGCAGAGCTGTAGATAATAACAGTCTCCTTGCCGCCGGTGCAGCCTGCAAAGCCAAGCAAGGCGGATGCCAACAGCGCGATCAACGTAAGCATGCAAATACTTCTTTTGAACATCATAATGTTTCCTTTCCTCGGAAAAACGTTCAGTTTTCCGATCTAAAAATATTTTTTTGAACGGGCAAGCCCAAAATCAAGACGAAAAATCAGCAAATTGTGCCTTCCGTTCATTTACGGAAGGCAGAATTTGCAATTTGAGCAGTTTACTCTTTGTTTTCGGTGTTGATGACCAGCTCGTCCTCAACCTCTTTATTTGCATTTTCATCGATGTGCAGCGTCTGGGACACCTTTTTCTTAGCCTTACGCCACAGGATGAGTGCAGTTGCGCCTACTGCAATAGCAATCGAGCTGATCGAGGTCAGCAGTATTGTCGTAGCAGAGGGATCAAGATATGCAACGGTAATGGAAATCATGATATCTTCTCCTTTATGTTCGGATGTGTAATCATTGTATCACACTTCGAACGCCTTGTCAAGACTTTTTGCGTTTTTCGACCAGAGAGCCAAGCAGGTAGTTTGCACCAACCTCGCCTGCTCTGCCCTGATTGTAGATGTGCTGCTCGAGCACCTCGGTAATCTTTTGCTCGTACTCGTCTGCCTTGGCAAACAAATCACTCGCAATGGCACGGCACTCGCTCACCTTTTCCTTATCCACCGAAACACCCACCACGTCACGCAGCGTGATCTCCACGGGGGTAAGACCGATCTTTTCCCAGTTGGGGTTCATGCACTTGATCTTGGTATTGACAAAGATGGCGGGGCGACGGGTTGCAAAGCAATACTCCAGCGCAATGCCCGACCAGTCGGTGATCAGCAGATCCGCGGAGTAGACCGAGCGATTGGCAGTAAAGTCAAGCTCAAAGGTCAGTCCGTCACCGACAAGGTGTTGATATTTGTCCACGATTGCCTGCATACGCGCACCGTAACGCTTGACGTATTCGGGGTGCGGACGCACGGTCACGTGATAATCGTCACAATACAAGGACTCGATCAAGCCGTCGATCACGGAGTCAAGCAAGTTGTCCTCCTGCCAGGAGGGCGCGATCAGAATCTCCTTGCGTGCACGCTCCACATGCGTAGCTCTTTCCTGCTCGCCTGCTGCGATCAGCTTGTCTGCCAAGGGATAACCAAACTCCACCAGCTTTTTCTCGGGTAAGCCGTAGGCTTGCTCGGTAGCTCTGACCTCGGCTGCTACGTGAGGGCCTGTGCAGAAAATGGTATCAAATGCATCAAGTGCGCCCTCGCGGAAGCCCATGTGCACGCTCATCATATCATGGGGCACGTAAACGTACTCCATATCCTTTTTCATGATCGAGCGTTTGATGTAGTACTTATCAAGATCGGGTGTAGTCATGACCATGATATCCGCCTCGCAGCGCATCATCAAAGGGATCATTTTCTTCAGTCCGATATAGTAGGGCTTGATGCGCGGCTGCTTCTCTGCCAAGGCAAAGATGGCGTCATCGGGGTCATTGGTTACGTAGTGAATGGTAATGTTGGATTTTGCAAGCAGCTGCTCGATGATAGCTTCAAAGTATTTGTAAAAGCCGCTCTTTTCGGAGTAAATGACCAGGTGCTTGTTGACAATCGAGAAGAAACGCTTGTAGTCCTTCTTCTCTCTTGCGCGGTTGATCTTGTAATTGGGATCCTTTTTCTTGTCCTCCAGCGCCTCGATCTCGGCAAGTGCCGCGCGGCTCTTTTCCAGCGCCTCGTAATCCACGTACTTCTTGGGATTGATGACGGCATTGAGCGCGTACATCTGCGCAATCGAGATCAGGTTGCTGGCTACCCAATACCAAGCAATACCCGCAGGCACGCCGATACCGAGATACAGCGAAATACCAACCGACAGAACGGTCAAGCCATACTGAGAAAGCTTACCCTGCTCGTGCTGAATAACGTTGGAAAGGTTCTGCGTCCAGCACATGATCAAGGACGAAAGACCTGCGATGATGGGCATGAGAATGTAAATGCCCCACGCCTGGGTGGGAATTACGGAAAGGTTAAAGCCAAGGAACGAGCCCTGGAATGCACGCACCGCGCTAAGATCCACACCGGGAAACGCATAAGCGGCATTTTGCTTGATCAGCTCAATGAGCTGCAGCTGATACGAGGATTCCTCGGTGTTCAGCCCAAAGTTGGATGCCATGGCGGCAATCGCATCGGGATCAATGGCAAACAGGTAGTCAAGCGGGTGGTAAATGATCTGCACGACACCCAAAAGCAGCACGATCTGCGCCGCAAGCGGGATGAGCGAAAGCAAGGGGCGATAGTTATGCTTTTTGTAAAGCTCCGCCTGCTTGTCCGCAATGGTATCCGCATCACCGTAATGGTTGACCTTGAGCATATTCAGCTCGGGCTGGATCTTGACCATCTGGATCGAGTTCTTATGGATCCAGATAGACAGCGGCAGCAGCACGATCTTGGTTGCCAAGGTAAACAGGATAATGGCAACGCCGTAGTTGCCCACAAGCTGCCAGCACCACTTCATCAGATAGCCGAGCGGGATACAAATATAATACATAATGGCGTCCATAAATTACTCCTTAATCATATATGCTCTTGTTGAGCGGATATTGATTCACAATCACCCAGTTAGAGAAATCCTTGCCGTTGCCGCGGATCTCGTACTCAATGTTCTCATACACCGTCTTGCCCGCCTCGTTCTTATAGGAACGCTGGAACATCAGCGTGCGCACCTGCTCCTCATCCTCGGGCACCTCAAATACGGTAGGGATCTGACTCGAAACGCCGGCTGCCTCCTTGATGGTGGCAAGCACGTTATCCACGTCAAGCTGTGCGTAGTTGTTGACGATCTCGCCCTCGCTCACGCCCGCAGGCTTGACCAAGAGTGCCGTCACGTAAGCGTAGCTGGGCATCTTTGTATCCGAGCCAATGCTTGCGTGGTCACCCGTGATGATAATGGTGGAGTTCTCGTAAACGCCCAGACGCTTCATCTCGGCAATATAGCGCGAAATGATCTTAAAGCTCTGCGTCATAACGTTGACGGTGCTGTTCTTGAGCCCTGCGGGATCACCCTCGGGCAGCTCGTTGAAATCGGAATCGTAGATGGTGGACTTATGGCAGCCGTCGATGTGGATAAAGGAATATCCCTTATCACTCTCGCGCAGGGTAAACTCGTCCTCGGTCATCACGCCGTAGGTCTTTTTCATATCGGTCGAGAAGATATCGTAGGTCATATCGTACTGCACGTACTTATCAAAGGTAGGCGTGCTGATGTTGCCAACCAAGCCCTGCGCACAGAACGGCAGATAACGGTACAAGGACAGACGGATCATATCGATCGAAAGCGACGCGCTTTGCAAAATCTCATAAGAGACCTTGCCCGAAAGGTTTTCGGCATACGCGCTCATGTCGCCCGCATCCTCGTAGCAGTAATAGTCGTCGGTATAGATATTGACGTCAAATCCATTGTTCTTGATGTCCATCAGGTGCTCGGAGTTCTGATACGCATGCGTCATATACTCGTCGTGCGACATGGAAAAATCGGTCTCTACGCCCGTCAGCACGTGCAAAGCCCCCGGGAAGGTTCTGGGATATTTGGTGATATAGTCGGCAAAGTAGGTAAAGCCGTCAAGCTCGTCAAAGATCTCGGGGCAATCGCGCATTGCCACGTCGTAATACTCGTAGTCAAAGCGGTCCACGATAAAGACGATCACGTTTTGCTCCTTTGCCAAGGTGTCAAGGTTCTTGACCGTCAACACCTGCTCGCCGTCCTTGATCTCCACCAAAGCCTTATCGCCGTACACGTCGGTAGTCAGCGAGAGCGTGGCAAACGAGATCAGCGAGGAGCCAAGCACCGCAACCAGCACCACGATCGAGATCAGTCTGACGGTATCGCGGTATTTATCAAGCAACAGCATTACAGCAATGCTGCCACCCACGATCAGCACCCAGATAGCGGCATTGAGAAAGATCTTACCAAAGCCAAGTCCCACTTCGTTATTGCCGTCCCCTTCCAGCGAGGTCATACCCATGGAGAGGAAGTTGCCCTGCAAGAACAGCATCAGCGAAATGCCGAACATAGTGCCGTAGGCTACGTCAAAGGCTCTGCCGCGCAGCAGCATAAGCACTGCACCAATGGCAGCGGCAAGACACAGCGAGATCAAAATGCACAGCAGCCAGAAGTCGCCAAGCGCAAACTTGAATTGATCAATATTGTTGCCAAAAATCTCAAAAGGTCCGAAAAAGCACACCATAAAGGGCGCGATCAGCGAAAGCATGATCACGGGCAGTATTTTTTCTTTGGTGGTAAATCCCTTATAAGCAGGCTTTTTTTGCATATTTTCCATCCATTTCACATCCGTTTCAACGTTTTTTCTTCTTTATATGATTGTTAGCCATACATAGATTGATTATATCACAAATGCGCGTTTTTGTCAACCAAAAAGCACATAAAACGAGAAAAGTGACAATGCCCCAAAGCACCGTCACTTATATAGACGACAAATTCAAAAAAATGTTCCATAAAAACAGAAAAATTATTCCATGATCACTTGTTTAGCAAGATCACAATCAAGATGAACGCAAAGATGATCAATCCTAATGTAAATGCAGCAACTTTCAGTTTTTCTTTTTTCTCTTGTTTGATTGACTGCTCGTAAGAAAGAGATTCCGATTCGATTTTTTGCATTTCTTCCATTGTAAGCTGATGACCGCAACTCGGACACTTTAATTCTTTCCAAGAAAATTCAACGTTCCCTGCCAAATGCGTGCCATGGGTCAGGCGAAAATCATGCTGTGTATCTGTTGACGATTTTGAATTGACGATTTCTTTGCAGTCAACCGTTTGCATTTGCGTTTGACATTTGGGGCAATAATGCGCCTTCTTAAAATACAAACTCCCTTTGAACGATTTTTTCTTTCCGTGAATCATATTTGTTTCTCCTTAAAGGTAATGATGGGGGTTACGGTTCGTCACTTATATAAACAGAAAAATGTGAAAATAATTCGCGGAACCGTGAAAAATCTTTGGGTTTACGTCAAAAAAGTTTTCTCCGCTCTTTTTTTGAGCAAGAAGCCGCAAAAAGAACCAACCCGTCTCGATTGAGGCGGGTTGATCTTTATACCGTTTTTGTATATTGCGTACTATAGTACCGTTTTATCAGTACTGAGGCTGTGCGCTCTTTTCGCCCGATATGCGTTCGATCCACTTTTCGATATCCTTTTCGGTAATATCGGCGATGGTGTTATAGCCCTTGGGGGCTGCGGGGATCTTATCGTTCTGATCTATCTCAACCGAGATCTTGCAGTCGTACTTAATCTCCTCGTAGCTTCCGGACCAATAATCATATTCCTTGATCGTAACCCTGTCTACAGTGATCTTGGTGGTATTACCCTTGGAGATTAAATCACCCTTAGCGGTAAACATGGTTTCACCCTCATCCTGCACCTGCAACGTGTAGTTGCTATTTTCTCTGTTGACCTTAAGCTCAACGGTAGTACCGTCTGCCTTAAACGTACCAACGTATTCCTTTCTGGAGTTCTCCTCTACCTCGTATACGTACTTTTCTTTAGCAACGGTAACGGTAATCTTGTCGGTTTTCTTGACACCGTCCATACCGATCTCAAGAGCAAAAATTTCCTCACCTGCAGCCTCAACCTCAAACTTAACCAAATTGTGGCTGTTTCTGGGGGTGATAACCTTGACGATCAGTTCTTCGTCATCCATGGATTCCTCAAGGCCATCGCAAATGTCGTCCAGATTATCGCCAAACTCATCCAAAGCATCCTCGTATATCTCTGCCAGGGACTTGCCTTCCTCAAGCATACCGCCATACAAGGTATCAGTGATCAGCTCGATCTCTTCCTCATAGGTTTCCAGGAAATCAATCATGGAATCATCATTTGCCAAGAAATCGTAGTAATCCTCAATAGCAGCCGAAAGATCCTCACCATCGATAACGATGCTGACAACTCTCACCTTTTCACGGTTACCGTCGATTCTGACCTCTTCATTTTCACTAGTGAACTCGAAGTTCTTCTTCATAGCCTTGAAGGCTTCCTGTTCAAGCTCCTTGAGGACCTTCTCGGCATCCTTCTGCATCTTCTCGTTGTTTATGCATTCCAGAACGTTGATAATGGTTTCGTAAGCTTCCTTATCGGGAATTGCATATTCGGAGCCGGAGCCGTATGCAAAGATAGAATCCGCCAGATCGTCTGCCAGCTCATCAAACTTTGCGCCGTAAGCACCCTTGACAATCTCTTCCTCGGAAATGTAGACCATATCCTCGGATACGTATACTGTGCCCTGAATCTTGTGCTCATCGTCCTTGATCACAAGATCTTCAATCATAACAGCCTTTTTAGCCTCGGAGAAATATACCTTACCCGAAACCTTCACGCCATCCATCAGGTCCTCTTCGCCGCACTTAACACCGTCTACAGAAACCGCAACAGAGCCCTGTGTCAGCGTGTTGTTAATGGCTTTGAGTTCTTGACGCTCAAAAATGTCAGTCAGCGCACCTTTGAGTGCATTTGCAGCTACGATTTCGGGCTGATTTGCAATAGCAGCGATACCAACACCACCCGCAAGAGCGCCCAGCAGAACGCAAGCAGCAACAACGATGATAATGATTATAGTGGTCGTCTTCATTGGATGTCTCCTTTGTATAAGTATTGATTTTGTACGCCAAGCTGTCTTTCAACACCTCGGGTACATATTTTATTGTATCACTTGCAACACTGTTCTGTCAAGTGTTTTTTATTTTTTGTTCAAATTTAATAAATTAAGAAAAACATATCGAATGCAATATACTGCACATTCATCCTCTTGTGATGATATTGACCTTGACGCAATCTGCGTCGAGCGCCTTGACCTCTCTCGGCAGAGTCAGCGTGTAAGCATATCCTGCAGGCAGGCTGCCGCTCAAGACAAAGTGCTCGCCGTCATAACGCCACTCCAGCGCAATCAAGCCGTCGGGCGTTTCGTGTGTGCCGCGTGCCCAGCGCAAGCCGCAGATATGCGGTGCGATCCGGATCGTGCGCTCCCCTTCTCCGCGTGCATCAAAGGTGGGAATGCCCAGACCCAGCACGTCACGCAGCAAATGCACGCCTGCGTGTGCGGCAAAGCCGTGGCAGCGAGACGAGGTATCGATCATGGCGTTCTCCCAAAGCGTGCCGGGGCCTTCGGTCAACTGCGGCATATAGATCGCCAGCATATCCTCGTACATTTTATCATACGCGCCAAGGCGGCAAAGCATATCAAGTCTGATGCAAAGTCCGATAAACAGATTGCTGCTGCCCACCATGGGGTCCTTGACGTAAACGGGTGCGGGACCCATTTTCTCGATCAGCGTTCTTTCCAGCTTGGGCGCTTCGCCCTTGGCAAACAGTCCGCTCCACATTGCCGTGAACATGGCAGCCTCGCTCAACTTGCCGTTTGCGTGCAAATTCCCTTGCTCGTCCACACCAAAGCTATCGGGGATATACTTGACGGTTGCAGCATCACCGTTGCCCACAATGGCTTTGCGCAAAATCTTGCGCACGTCCTCTCCCATACTGATCCATTCGGGCTTGTCAAATGTACGACCCAAGCTTACCAGCATATAGCCGTAAAGCGCGTTGACGGCAGAGGAAACCGGCTGCGTGTGCTCTCCGTAGTTTGCCTGCGACCAGTCGATAAACACCCAAGGCAAATGCTCAAGCAGTCCGCTCTTGCCTATAAAATCACGCGTTCCCTTGACAAACGCTTCCACTCTGGGCGCATACTCGTCACGGAAGGCGATGTCTCCCGTGCGCGCAATATACTCCGCAATCTCGCACGCCAGCCAGAACGACCAAGTGGTCAGTCCCGTCATGTCCTTATAAGAGTGCTTGAGCGCGGGATACACCTCGGGGAAAAAGGCGTGGAACATGCCGTGTGCGGGTGTCAGCAGGAAATTCTCCAAAAATTCGCGCTCCACACGGGTATCGGACAGCATCAGATCGGCAGCGCGTGCCGTCCAAAGCGAGTCGCAAAGCCAGCCGCCGCGCTCGCGCTCGGGGCAATCCATAAAGATATCCAAGGTATTGAGCAGCAGCGTTTTCTTGGCAGCACCGTAAAGGCGGTTGATATCATCGTTCGAGCACGCAAAGCTTGTGCGCTGCTCGTCGGGGTATGCGTCATCCAAAATAGACAAACTGTGCACCGTTACCGCACCCGTTTCGCGGAAATACAGCTTGATGTATCTTGCCAGCGCAGGCTCAAAGGCAATAAATTCGGAAAGTCCTGCAGGCAGATGCAGACGCGTCACGATATTGTGATAATACGGGATGCTGCCGTCGGTGTCCAGCAGCTCACTGTGCACGATATCCACCGTGCCTGCGCGTTCGCAGGTGATGACCAGGCGGATAAAGCCCACGCGGCTCTCGCCGCCGTCATACAGGGCGTACATGCCCTCGTCGCCCCAAAGCGTCAGCCCCTCGTCACCGTTCTCTGCACAAACACCGCCAAAGGCAGTATCCACCGTTCTGCGGCAATCCGCGGTGGGATGCTCGGGCAACGCATCGTAAGCAGGCGCATTGACCTCGTAGAACAAGGGCTCAAGACGGATTTCGGGGTCGATACGGCACGAGCCAAAGCCCACAAGTCCTTCAATAAAATACTCCTCCAGCGTGGGCTGCAGCGCCTCGTGTGCAAGATAGATCGGCTCATTCTCTACCTGTACCGCAGGCACAAACGCACTCTTGCCCACCTTCCACAGATAGTACTGGTCGTCCATGGTATAGATCTCGGTGCACTCGCGGCTATGCGAGATGCGCTCGGAATTTGCAGCACGTGCGCCAATACGGCAAACTTGCCAAGCATCGCGGCCCGTAGCGCAAAGCACGCGCCCGTCAGAAACCAGCTCGGCAATCACCATGCCGTCCTCCAAGGTAGAGTCGTTAGAATAGCGGTTGTACAGCGGATGCATATTGCCGTACGCCACCACCTCAATGGCAATGTGGTTGATGCCCGGTTCAAGATACCACGTCACGTCCACCTCGTCCACGCGGCAGTAGCAGTGTGCGGTACGGGCAGGGCCGTGCATGACCAGCTCATCATTGATATACAGTCTGTAGGCATTGCGTGCACTGACACGCATGATCACCTCGGAAAGCATCAGCTCTCCCTGTGCGCTGCAGTATTCGGACAGATCGGGCGCATAATAAAAGCCGTACTGCCCCACAGCATCCTCGCGCATGACTTTTTCATATTGCTCCTTGGTGTAAGGATAAAAGACCGCCTTGGCGGCATCAAAGGTTACTCTGTTCATACATGACTCCTTTGCATATGTTTTTCTGCTTTTATTGTAACACAGGCATACGGGATTTGCAAGGTTGGAAAACAAAAATCCGCCGATTTCGGCGGATTTTTGTTATGTTGAATGTCATTTAAGCAGTCCCCACAGATCTACGGGAATGCCCTTGTGAGTCAGATATACGTTTTCACCCGTAATACTGATCTTGTAATCGAGGTGCTCGGTATAGTGCTCTCCGTCTCGGTAGTGGTTGACATCGTTAGACACCTTCAGCTCTCCGTTTTTCTCGCAGAAATTCAGCGTGCCGTGATCCACATTATATGTTGCACAATATTTGCGAGAACCGCTTTCATACGCGGACAATTCAAACGTAAACAGCCCCGAGGTGGGTCCGTAATCCAGCGTCCATACCTCGCGCACACCGTTCCCGTCCACGTCGGCATAAGCCACGCATGGCATCCCCATGGGAATTGCATACTCTTCGGTGACAAGGTACGTGCTTCGCGGGCGCTCATCCCAAGGGATGCTGACAAAATCTTTATACTCCTCGGCACTCATCTGACCCGAGCCGCTTGGCGGCACGTGGAAGATGCGCCCACCCGTTGCCTCATAAACTCCTGCAGGAGTCACGTCGATCAGCGGATACGGACAATCCGTGCCGATGATCTGCTTGGCTTTCTCGGCGGTGATTGCCGTTTGGGGTATCTCGCTTGTCTGTGTGCAGTAGATCAAGCTCGCAGTTCCGTTCTTAAAATCCCGGTAATGCGAAATACGGATCCAACACGTATCCGAGTAAAAATAGGTCAAGTAATCGTGCCTGACCACGACAAATCCGTTTTGCTCCATCAAAGCGCAATACGCATCCATCTTTTTGGCGGTCACGTTTTTATAAGTGACTTGGGCGCCCTCTACCGACTCCACCTCAAACTCGGGCAGGATCAGCGTATCTGTGGCAAATCCGTCAATACCGTTGCAGTAAAATACTTTTTCACTTTGGTACACATCCGGCTCAGTCGATGGGATCTCATACTTTTCAAGCTGCCTGCATCCCGCAAACGCCATCAGGCACAGCACGCCGCACGCAAGCAGCGCAACGCCTCGCAAACGCAATATACGTGTCATTTGCTCTCTCCTTTCAAACAAGAAATTGCCTTCACCTATATAGACGCATTTTTCGGCACAAAAGTATACGATTTTTCGGAAATTTTTTATATTTTTATCCCTACATTTTGAAAAAGATCGAGACCATTTTTCTTCCTGCCTTATACAAGGGGCCCTCCAGCTCCTTTTGTGCGCATTTGAGCTGCTCGCGAATGGCAATGCTCTGCGGACAGTGCGGCTCGCATTTGCCGCAACCTACGCACATGGAGGCAGCAGCCGAATTTTTGCGCATTGCCGTGCACATGGCGTACTCGTACACCGCCTGAAATTTGCCCTCGGCATAGCGGCGGTTATACGCTGCAAAGGTACCCGGGATATCCACGCCGCGCGGACACGGCATGCAATATCCGCAGCCTGTGCATCCAACCTTCATATTGGCGTTAATCGCGGCAAGTACGCGCGCAAGCATTTGCTGTTCACTCTCACCAAGCTCTCCGATCTGCACGCTTGACGCAGTTTCCACGTTGTTGCGCACCATGCTCTCGGAGTTCATGCCCGATAGCACCACGTTAACCTCGGGCTGATTCCACAGCCACCGAAACGCCCACTCTGCAGGCGTGTGCTGCACGGAGTACTCGGCAAAAATGCGCTTTGCCTCCCCCGGCAGATGGTTGACCAGCTTGCCGCCGCGCAAGGGCTCCATGATCATAACTGCCAAACCCTTGCTCTTTGCATAGTGCAGTCCTCTTTTACCCGCCTGCGAATTCTCGTCCATATAGTTATACTGGATCATGCAGAAATCCCAATCAAACGCGTCCACCAACCTACAGAACATATCGCTGTTTCCGTGGTAAGAAAAGCCGATCTGCCCGATCTCGCCACTCGCCTTTTTGTGCGCGATCCATTCCTTGATGCCCAAGGTACAAAGGCGCTCCCAAACGGCAATGTCATTGAGCATGTGCATCAGATAATACTCCACGTGATCGGTGCGCAGACGCTCCAGCTCCTCGCAAAACAGCTTGTCAATCCCCTCGCGGCTCTTGATCATATAATGCGGCAGCTTGGTCGCAATATTGACCTTATCGCGAATGCCGTTTTTCTCCAAGATCTCGCCCAGCACAGCCTCGCTGCCGCGATAAGCATATGCCGTATCAAAATAATTGACCCCGCTTTGGTACGCCAGCATGATCTGACGCTCGGTTTCTTCTATATCGATCTTTCCCTTTTTCTTGGGAAATCTCATGCAGCCAAATCCAAGAATGGACAGCTTGTTTCCGTATTTATCGCAGCGATAGTTCATCTTAACCTCCATACCGCCTTCGGCGGCTCAAATATAGTTTTGAAAGCTCAACTTAAAATGGATCAGAAGCCATTTTAAGTTGAGCTTTAAGCGTGAATGGTAGACTGATCAGATGAGTAGAGTGAACTTTCACGCTATACCTCCTTCAAGGTTCAATCAGATACCGCAGCATTCTCTCGGGGGCGTCCAAAAACTGCTTTGTGATACGGTAGTGCTCGGTGTCCTTATAATCCACGTGGGCAATGCCCTGCTCCGAAAGCTCGAGGATGCATGCCCCGGGGTACGCCATGAGAATGGGCGAATGGGTAGCGATAAGCAGCTGCGATCCTGCCTTGACCAAACGGTCGATCTCGGCAAGCAGCGTCATCTGCCGCATGGGCGAGAGTGCCGATTCCGGCTCGTCGAACAGGTAAAGCCCGTTGCCGCCAAGGCGGTTTTGCACCAGAGAGAGAAAGCTCTCGCCATGCGATTGCTTATGTAACGATCTGCCGCCATAGCTATCCACCAAGGGAGGTAAAAATCCGGGCATCCTGTCCAGCTCTTCAATATTGGTGGCTACGTTGTAAAAGCTCTCGGCACGCAGAAAATAGCCGTCCTTGGGGTAGGCACGGCGCACGATGCGCAAGCATTCATGCAATTCGGAATGGGTATCGTTAGTGGAAAAACGGAAATTGCGCGAGCCGCCCTCGGGGTTAAAGCCGCAGGCAACCGCCACCGCCTCCAGCAGCGTGGATTTTCCCGTGCCGTTCTCGCCCACAAGTATGGTCACATCAGCGTCAAGAGCAAGGTGCGGATGCTTTTGCAAATGCTGCACCACGGGCAAGCTCTGCAAATACGAGCCTTCGGGTATTTGATTTTCAAACATGATCTCGCTTAAATATCCGACCGGCATCATCCTTCTCCTTTCAGTTTTCTCTGTCTTTATAGCTTTGCACCACGTAACGCCCGAACAAGCATCCAAGCTCCAGCTCGCTTGCCGCGTCATAATGCCCCCAATCGGGGTCACCTGCAGGCTCCCCATGCACGGTAAAGCCTGCTTCAATGGTGGGAAAATAATAATTCAGTTCAGAAAGTGCAGCAAATTGCACCTTTGCCTCGTTAATCGCAGGATACGCAGGCTCACAATAGGGGCTGTTGGAAATGCCCGCATCGATAAAGCAAATGCCGCCCTGCTCTGCGTAAGGCGCAAGATCCTCTCGCAGATAAGATGCAAATGCGCTCTGATTGGCAAGATACCGCGCTGCCTTAAAATCGGTGGTGTCCGATTCCCCCTGCATCCAACAAATCGCGCCCACGCGCGCATCATAGCCCGCATCGCAAAGCGCATCCAGATACGTGGTGGCAAAAGACAAACACGCCTCGTAGATCGAGCCGCGCTGTCCTGCGCACAGCCAATGATGATGCAAGGAATACCCCGACATGGTATATTTCAGGATAAACACGGTCTCATCGGGATAAGCATCGGCAAGCACCTGTGCCATGCCAAGCTCGGGTCCAAAGCACCCCTGTCCTGCCGCACAAGTCAGATCGACGGGCACAAACGCACCACCCGACGTATATTTGTGATCGTCAAGACAGTAATTGATGCGCACAGAATCAAATCCTGCCTCATATTTGGCATACTGATCCGCGTCCACGCATTCCTGCAAATAACTTGTCAGCGAACATCCCGTGGCGTTGCTCTGCCCGATCAGAATGATCACACGGGCACGTTGCCCCTGTCCTTCGGGCAAATCAGCCTCGGGGTAGGTCATGTTCATATTCAGGTGCACGGTCACATCCTCGGTGGAGTTTTCACGCCCGGCACCCCCGGGAGCGCAGGCGCAAAGCAAGGCGCACAGGCACAAGAGAAGCGCAAGGATACGGTGCGCTCTCATTTCTCGCTACAGGTCAAATTCTTGCTCTTCTCAACCAAGAACAAGGGGCTCTCTCTGCCGTCCTTGAACGACCACGAAACGTTTTCCATGGTCACGTGCGCAGGCGAGTGATCGGGTGCTTCGCACCAGGTAGGATACGAAAGATCGGTAAAACGCACGTTTTTGAGCTCCATGGTGCCAAGATACGTACCGTTTTGCAAATGATTTTTACCCGCATGATAGTGGATGACCTCGTTAGCGTTTTCAACTACGCAGTTTTCAAAATGCAGATCCGAGGGCGTATAGGGATAATTCTGGCTGCCGAAATAGTCTACCAGGCACACAAGATTGTGTCTGCCCTGCTCGCGCGGCAGCTCGTCAAATTTACCCTTGACCACAGTCTTACGGTGCGGATAATAGCCGGGGCCAAAGACATAGCAGTCGCGCACGTAGATACCTACGCCACCGATGCGGAATCCGTTACAGGAGGTATTGAGCACGCAGCGGCGCACCTGCAGGTCGTTAATGTTAATGCCTGCGATGCAGTCGTCGCCCGTCTGGAAGAAGCAATCCTCGATCACGGCATGCTCTGTGCAATGCAAATGAATGCCGTCCGAGCCGCCAAGGCAGGTCACGTGATGCATATGCAGGTTACGGCAGTTGTTGGTCTCATGCAAGAAGTTGCCGCTGTGGCGCGCAATGTAGCCCGTGAGCTCTACGTTCTCACAGCAGGAGAAAAAGACGATATGCGGACCGCGATAGCCTTCCTCGCCGTCGGGATCATAGCAATTCTGTCCGTCCAAAGCAGAACCAAACTCACCGATAATGGATACGTTTTTCTGCCCGTAAGACGAGATCATGGCACGGCGGTAGGTCTCCCAAGGCTGACCGTAATATTGCGTGATCAGCTCCATATCCGAGCGCATTTCCACACTCTCGGGAATGGCGAACACCTCGTAATCGTCGCATTCAGTACTGCCGTAGATCTCCGCGCCCTTTTCCAGATAAAGCGTGGTATCCGACCACATCCAAAGCGAGGAAATATAATATTTGCCGCGCGGAAAGATCACCTTGCCGCCGCCCTCTTTACACATATCTAAAACAGCCTGTATGCTTTCGGTTTGCAATTCGGTCAGATCCGTTCTGACACCGTAATCCGTTACGCGATAGTTTTTCATCATGTTATCCTCCTGTATTTTATATCATATTCGCGCTTTTTTGCTATCTCTTTATTTGGATTTCTTTTTCTTGATTAAGAATACACACCAAGCAACAACACCGCTCAAAATCACCACGTTTCCGATAGTGATTCCTGCAATTGCTATGATTTTGATCATCTGCGCCTTAGGATTCTGAGGCTGTTTTGCATCATCGGTGCTCTGCTCGGCAGCTTGGGTTTGCTGCTCTGTGGTCTGCTCGGGCAGGACACTCTTTTGCCCAGTCTCAATACGTCCCGAGCCACCAATCGTTCCGTAATCGATCAGCATACCGGGATACTTGGCAGCCAGCGGCGAATTGGTGGCACCCACAATGCCATTTTCAAAGCCTTGCACATAGGTTGCGAGCACCATATAGTCCTCCATGACGTAGTCCAGCACGTTGACTGCCCCGTCAAACATGGCATATCCGTCGCCCAAGTCACGCAAAGTATAGTTGTAGCCCGCCAGATTGTAAGATGCACGCAGATCAAGAGCTTCGTATGCGCCTGTCTCCTTGTTGTATACCTTAACGTCATATACGCGATACGCATCGGGTGCGCCCGTCCACGTCCCCATCTCATCCGACTTGGTGGTGTTGGGCACGGTGGGATCGATCTTGTAGGTAATACCTGACACGTGTAAAAATCCGCCGTTTTCGCCCTCGCCCACAAGCCGTGCGCCCCATTCAAGCGCATCCAGCAGCTGCTGACCGCTCACGGTCTGCAGACATGCCACATTTCCAAAAGTATGTATATCCTTACAGATCTTATAAGTAAGCTCACCTGTAATGGCTTGATTGCGTACACCGCCGCCGTTCATAATGGCAACGTCTACGTCAAGCCCCATGTCATCAAACAGATAGTAAAGTGCGTCTGCAGCAAAGTCGCCCGTATTGGTTTCCTGTCCACGTACCAGACGGTTGCCGTCTGCATCGTAGTTGTCAAGCGTGATCTCTGCCGAGCCAATTTTCTGTCCCAGCTTTGCATCGATCTCTGTAAGCCACGCGTCCTTGGTCTGTTTGACGCCGTCATCCGTAATCATAGCCGTACCCCCGTACAGCTCGGAGCGCAGCGCGTATCCCGTAACGGTTTCGCCATCCTCTGCCAATATCTCGTCACACTCAATAAAATCGGTGGTAATTGTGCCGGTGTCGGTATCGATAACCATCATGCCGATGCGTCCGAAATACTCGCCCGTCTGGGTCAGCACGACTGCCTCGCCATCCTTATCCGCAACCGTCTCACCCTTGACTGTGTGATGCGAGTGACCGTCAATAAACGCATCCAGACCGCTCAGCCCCGCAATGGTAGCGCGGCTGGTCCAATTACCCGAGGAAGCGTCAATGCCCAAGTGTCCCAGCGCAATGACTTGTGTCGCGCCCTCGGCAAGTGCTGCGTCAATTGCCGCCTGCACGTCTGCGCGCATGGCTGCGCCGTCCTCACCGCCCGAAATGCCGTAGATAAAATTGCCGTTTTGGTCTTGGAAATATAGGGGCGTGGATTTACTGAAGGTCTCGGGGGTGGTAATACCCACGAATGCGATCTTTTCTGCACCGCATTCAAAAATCATGTACGCAGGCAGCACGGTATCCCCTTTGACGCCGTTGGATTCATGGTAGAAGTTGGCGGACACGTAAGGATACTCAGCCCACTCGATCACATCAAGGCAACCCTGCATACCGTAATCAAACTCGTGATTGCCAAGCGTTGCCACGTCATAGCCTGCGGCATTCATCAGCGCGATCACGCTCGCACCCTTATCCATAGAACCATATGCAGTACCCTGCACGTGGTCACCCGCATCTACGAGCAGCACGTGCGCGTACTGCGTTTGCAGATCTGCCTTAATAGCTGCCAACACATCATAACTCAACGGACCGTCGATATAGGTATGTACGTCATTGGTATAAAGAATAACGATATCCTCGCTCTTTTCTCCATCCCGGGCAGAAACCGGAAGCACAAGCGTGATAAGCAGCAAAAAGATGAATATCCAAGTTGTGATTTTTTTCATGTACACACCTCCGAAAAACATTTTCTTGCTTTTATTGTAGCATATTTGCATTTATTTGTCAATCAATTGCGCATGATCATATAAAAAAGGGCTGCTTTTTGGATAGCAGCCCTCCTTCGCGATCACTTTGATCGGTAACGGGGATTTTATTCGTCATGATCCGCCTGCTCGGTCTTTCCCTTTCTCTTGTTTTTCACTTTTTCAAGAGGCGACACAGCATCGTGCTGCTCCATACGGATCTCCCAATGGATAATCACCGCAAGCAGCGCACGAATGAGAATGACCACGGCAAGAATGCCAAGCTCCTTAAGATCGCGTACAATCACAGTATGTATGATCTCGGAACCCATTTTGCACTCCAAGGCAAGCGCCAAGGCGCGTCCAAGATCAATGACAACGTTTCGGCGTGCGTTGTCGCGATAGTGACGGAGCAGCAAGAAGATTGCTCTTGCAGTTCCCGCCAAAATGATGATAATGCCAATCAGCTCCAAGGTATATGCCACGATCTCGGCAAAGCTGTATAAAAAGCCTTTATACGCGGCAATGAAGGTTGTAATTTCCATTTTTAACTCCTTTTCAAGGGTCAATCAGGTAAGCATCCCATCCCTGTGTGGTGTGTCGTGTGCCGTCGGGCAGCACCCATTGTGCCTCGGTATCGGGCATTTTCTCTACCAGTGCCATGCCTTGCTCAAGTGTCATGCAAAACAGCGCAGTGGAAAGCGCATCCGCACCGCCCGAATGTGCGGTCAGTACAGAAACAGACACAAAGCCCTCTGCAGGCATGAGCGTGTCGGGGTGAATAATATGGTGATACCGCTTGCCGTCCACCAGATAATAGCGTTGATACGATCCGCTGGTCACCAGCGTCTGTCCGCTCAGACCCAAATAGCACAAGTAGTCCTCGCCCTCGTCCAAGGGGTTCTCAAGCCCCACAGTCCAAGGTGCGCCGTCTGCCTTAGTCCCCACCGTGCGCACGTTTCCGCCCACGTTGATCACATAGCCGGTAATCCCCCGACTCTCCAGCATTTGCGCCACCATTTCCACAGCATAGCCCTTGGCAATTGCGCCAACGTCCAGCTTCATCTGCGGATCGGTAATGGTCACAGTGCAATTTTGCTCGTCAATGACCAAGTTTTCAATATCTGTATGCTGTGCCGCAGCCTGCAGCTTTTCCATAGGCGGCAGCTGTGCCGATACGGGGTCATCCATACCGAAGGTACGGTATTCATGCCAAATTGACAGTACGCTGCCCATGGCAATATTCACGTGTCCGTCGGTCAGCTCGTGCATCTGCTTTGCGTAAAGCAGCATGTCGATCACGCAGCGATCCACCGTCACCGTACGGTGCTGTCCGTCTACCAGCTCATTGATGGTGCAAAGGTTTTCAAGACCGTCAAAGCGATGATAAATGGTAAACAGGCGGTGGTACTCACCAAGCTTGGCAAGCACCTCGTTGGCAATCGCATCAAACGCCTCTTTGCTCTCGGCATAGCCCGAAATGGTAGTCACGGTATCAAAATAATCAAAGGAATAGGCGCTGTATTTTTCAAGCTTGCCCTGCCCCTTCTCACACGCGCTCATGGAAAGCGCACCGGTAAGCAGCAATAAAGCAAGCAGCAACGAAACAATTTTGGTTTTCATACAATTGTAAAAATGGGAGGCGCAGGGCCTCCCATTTTTTATCCTTTCAAGGATTGTGATTAGTCAAGCTTGTCAGCAGCCTTGGTGAAGCCGTCAACCAGAATGGTGCAGCCTGCAGCCTTAACTTCGTCAGTACCGTAGTTATCAGCAGCGCAGAAAGCAACGATCTCAGCAACGGTCTTGCCTACACACAGAGTGTTGAAAGCATCAGCCTGCTCGAACCACTCCTTAGCAGCACCACCGTAAGCAACCATGCCGTAGTTAGCACCCAGCTCTCTCTTGGACTGAGCAGCCTTGGTAGCATCGTAGGTGGAAACGCCTGCAGCGTCGAAGGTGAACTTAACCTGTACGCAGTCGGAAGCAGCAACCTGAACCTTGCCGTCAGTGCCGATAGCAGCAGCAACGATGGTGGTCTCTACCTGATTCTGACCAGCAGCCTCAGCGGTAGCATCCTTGGTGGACTGTGCGGTGTTCATGCCGAGCTTCAGAGTAGAGGAAGCGGTAGCGGTGGAATCAGCGAGGTTAGCAAATGCCTTTTCGACAGCACCTACAAACTCGGTGATGGTGATGGTGCAGCCTGCGCTGATAACAGCGTCGGTGCCCTTGCCGCCTTCAGCAACCAGAGCCTTGATCTCATCAAGGGTCTTGCCAACTACAACAGACTCGAAAGCGTCAGCCTGCTCGAACCACTCCTTAACAGCGCCACCGTAGGTGACCATGTTGTAGTCCTTACCAAGCTCATACTTGGTCTTGAAACCGTTGTTGGCAACAGCCTTGCCCTCAGCGGTGTACTTAACAGAGTTGTCAGCGGTATCGATCTGGCAAGCAACAACCTTGCCCTCAGCGTCAACAGTGATAACTGCTACGTTGATGGTAGCCTTGCCTTCGCCATCCTTGTCAGCGGTAGCATCGGTAGCAGATGCGCTGATCAGGACGCCCATACCAAACTTGAGAGTCTCTTCCTTCTTGTCACAAGCAACCAGAGTCAGGGTTGCAAGAGCCATCAGGACGCAAAGAAGAACGCAGATAAATCTTTTCATGAGAATTCTCCTCACATATAATTTTTATTGCATGTTACAAATATCACATGCTTAGTCATTCTACCATATTTTTGCCCATTTGTCAAGCATTTTAACCAAACAGGCATACTTTCGTCATAATATAGCAAAAAATGCGCACTGATAGTGCGCATTTTTGCTGTTTTATATTATTTTGCCGATTCAACGGCAACGACCACCTTATGCGGCAGGCAGATAATGCTTTCTCCGTCAAGCGAGATGGGCTTGTGCGAGGCACAAATACCGTCGGGACACGTGGCTTCCTGCACGTACGCCTTGCCGTCCTTGATGATCAGGCGGTTGACCTGCGTGCCACTCTCACCGGTTACGATGTCCACCTCGGTATCCTTGGAGAGCGGATAGGTGGCATACACCTCACCGTTCACCGTGACAACAACCGAGTCGCCCTCTTGTGCAAACAGGAGCAGCGCGCCGCCCACAAGCAGCAGCACGGCAACCATCGCGCCTACCAGGATCAAATCGTTTCTTACCTTTTTATCCTGCATGGCATCAGCCTTACTTAACAAGGTCGCGGGGGTTGACACCCTCGGGAATATCTGCAAGCACCACACGCTTGATTGCGCCCGTGGGGCAAGCATCCGCGCATGCACCGCAGCCGGTGCACTTGTCATAATCAATACCCGCAAGGTTATCCTTTACACTTACTGCACCGAACTGGCAAGCCTTTTCGCACTTCTTGCAAGCAATGCATGCATTCTTGCATGCGGTGCGCGCCTGTGCGCCCTTATCGGTATTGGAGCAAGCCACCACAACAGCAGCCTCCTGCGGGATCATGCTGATGATGTGCTTGGGGCAGGTATCGCGGCACAGACCGCAGCCAATGCAAAGGCTGGTATCCACGTGCGCAATGCCGTCCTTGGTGCAAATTGCACCCGAGGGGCACACAGCAGCACAGTCACCGTAGCCAAGGCAGCCAAAGCGGCAAGCATCCGGGCCTGCAAACAGCATGGAAGCTGCGCGACAGGTGGAGATGC
Organism: Eubacteriales bacterium; assembly: GCA_045652835.1. Lineage (GTDB taxonomy): Bacteria > Bacillota > Clostridia > Oscillospirales > CAG-272 > SVQP01. The sequence continues at coordinate 27,322 of JAZOLE010000049.1, forward strand.
CGTCATATGCGGCTTTCTTGGTGGTGGCATCGCAATGTCCGTTACAATGCACGTAAGCAACCATATCCTCGGGAGCTTCAACCTCAACGCCGAGAATCTCGCCAAGCTCCTTAGCGGTTGCTTCCGCACCGGGTACGCAGAGATTGGGCTTAGCACTTCCCTCTGCTACAGCAGCAGCGTAATCGTCGCAGCCCTTATAGCCGCAAGCGCCGCAGTTTACACCGGGCAGGCAGGCGCGAACCGCCTTAACCTTTTGATCCTCTTCTACTGCAAAGAAGTGCGAAATAAGTGCTAAAAGAACACCGAGAATCAGCGCAACGGCGCCAACAACGCCAAACGCGATCAAAATATCCATAAATTCCATATCGGCACCTCCCTTACGCGAACAGAGCATCTACAATGCCCGAGAAGCCCATAAAGGCAAGAGAGATAAAGGATGCTGCGATCAGCGTTACAGCCAAGCCACGGAAGGGCTTGGGGATATTGGTCTCGTCAATACGAGAGCGCAGACCCGAGAACAGCACCATAGCAAGCAGGAAGCCAAGGCCTACGCCCAGGGAGCTTACCATAGACTCGATGAAGTTATAACCGTCCGTGATGTTGTTGATGGCGACGCCAAGCACGGCACAGTTGGTGGTGATCAGGGGCAGATAAACGCCCAGACCCTTGTGCAGCGCGGGGATGAACTTTTTGAGCAGCAGCTCAACCATCTGTACAAGCGATGCAATGACCAGGATAAATACGATGGTCTGCATATAGCCAAGGCCCATGGGGTCCAGCACGAAATACTGAATAGGCCAGGTTGCAGCGGTTGCAAGCAGCATAACTGCCGTGACCGCTATGCCCATGCCGGATGCCTGATCCAGCTTTTGGGAAACGCCCAGGAAGGGGCAGATGCCCAAAAATCTTGCAAGCACGTAGTTGT
>JAZOLE010000050.1:0-4942 GCA_045652835.1 Eubacteriales bacterium
GAAGGACATTTTCAGCCAATCGGAGCATTCCTCCCATTCCTTTGCAAAGCGATCGCTCATCATGGAAAGATCAAAACCGTTTGTGCTGTAAAACATATTCAGTTGAATTTTTAAATTGAATTTTTCGTGCAAACGCTTCAGCATTGCCGTGTAGGGATGGTCAAACAGGCTTTGTGCGTCGCTCTCTGTGATCTCCTTTAAAAAACGGATGTTATCGTCAATGGTAAAGGAAAAGCTCTTCATAAAAACCTCCGCAACAGATAATTTGCTTTATGCCATTATGATATCATGAAACAGGGGAGAAGTCAAGGGGGGAAAACTTAAAAAGTAAACCGATATTCCATAGCATTTTACACAAATAAAATACTTCCAAATTTTTATAGTTTTAACACTTTAATGTTTACAAAAAGTGTTGACAAACAAAATAAAATGTGTTATAATATCAAGGTCGGAATATTTGACCCATTAGCTCAGAAGGCAGAGCACATGACTTTTAATCATGGTGTCCGGAGTTCGACTCTCCGATGGGTCACCAATAGCAAAAGCGCCGAGGCAGTTGCCTCGGTGCTTTTGCTATTGGTGACCCATCGGAATTGAGCCGAACTCTTCGAGCTGAGCTGAAACTTAACTTGCACCGATAACTAAACCCGCAGCTCGACCTCTCGGGGCGAAGCGACGAGAGAATTCGACATCTCCGATGGGTACTCCGAAACAATCTCCTCGGAGCTTTTCTGTTTGTAACCGCTCTGTCGCATTTACAAGTTGACAATACCTGCGGTCTGTGATATAATTTGTTCAAACACCAAAAGGAGGTCAAAGAAATGACCAAAACCAAAAAGAAACTGCTCATCGGTGCCGCGTCTGTGGCTGCGGGGCTGCTGATCATCGCGCTGCTTTTGACTTTTGTCGGCCCTTACGTTGTGCTTGCCATGGCGCGTCAGGAGGCAGTTGCGCCCGAATACGCGTACAGCGAGAGCTTTTATACCGGTTATGACGAGATCCGCGCACACCTTGCCGAACGTGTTGCATCGCTTCGCGCAGCAGGAATCGCGGTGGAAACCTCCGATTACGCCATCGACGCAGAGGACGGGCTGTATATTGACAATATCTATCTGCCTGCAACCGAGAAAAACACCAACCTGATCGTGCTGACCACGGGTGTGCACGGCATGGAGGGGTATATCGGTTCGGTCATGCTGGACGTGTTTTTTGAGGAGATCTATCCCACGCTGGATACTGCCGACACGGGCATTCTGATCGTGGCAAACGTCAATCCCTACGGCATGAAATATCTGCGCAGATACAACGAGAACAACGTGGACCTCAACCGTAATTTTATCGAGGATTGGGAGAACTTTGACCTGTCCTCCAACAAGGAATATCCCAAGGTGGATCATTTCCTGCAGCCCGAGGGCGAGATCAAAAATGCGTTCTGGCATGAGGTTGGATTCTATCTCAAGCTTGCCAAGGAAGCTGTTTTTACGGGCGCTGACACCATTTCTGATGCGCTTCTGACAGGGCAGTACGAGTATGCCGAGGGCGTATATTACGGCGGCACGGGCGACGAGGCGTCCACCACCTATCTCAAGGGCGTGTTTGCGGATTGCCTTGACGGCGCGTACGAAAACATTGTGCACGTGGATATCCATTCCGGCTACGGCCCTCGCTATAACATGGTCATTTTTAATTCGGTGCAAGACCCCACCACAGAGGCAGAGGCCAAGGCCGAGCTGGGTTACGATTATATCATTGCAACCGACTCCGAGGAGTTTTACGCCACCTTTGGCGACACCACCGACTATTTCTACCGCCTTGCCAAGAGCAAGAATACCGATAAATCGCTGTATTCCACCTGCTTTGAGTTTGGCACGATCGGTGACGGATTCTTAGATTCCATCCTCTCGCTCAAGTATACGGTGGACGAAAACCGCCTGCACCGCTTTGGCGCATCCAATGACGTTGCCGAACAGATGGTGATGGAGAATTACAAGGAGCTGTTCTATCCCACCGAAATGGAGTGGAGAGAAAAGACGATTGCCGATTTCAAGCAAGCCATGCTCGGCGTGCTGAATGCAAAATTGAAATAAAAAATGGAGGCTGCTTGGTTTGAAGCAGCCTCTTTTGCTATGATATGAGTGTCAACCAACTATAAGCATAAAGCAAGCGATCGCTATGATACATGCAACGGTCAGATAAAATAGCGATCGGAGCAGCACGCTTGACATTTCAAGCAAGATCAAGCGTTTGACGTCCGTTTCGGGGATGCCGATGGATACGTAGACGCGTGCGGATTGCCTGCGCGTCAGATATTGCTTACGCGCCATCAGGATGACTTGAATGATGCCCACTAAGGTCAGGATCACAAAGCACAGACCCAAGAACAGTAATATTTTGTTAACTGCCGAAAGAACGGCGGCGGTTGTGTCAATGCCATCATAGGGATTGACGTCTAACTTGACGTCGGTGTTGCCGATGTGCCAAAACAACAAGAGTGCCGTGACGGGGTACATAGCGGCACACACCAAAGCCAAGGCGATGCCGTGGTAGGTTTTCCCGTAATAATCCGTGCTTTTCTTTGCCAAGCGCTTGAGCAAGGATTGACTTTTGAAGGTTTTGGATTGACGGTAGCCGTGCGTTTGCTCGGATGCTTGATCGTTCTGTTTTCTGACAGAGCGTATGACGGACTGCCTTTTCAGGCGAATGCCGGGTAAAAAACAGCAAAGCACGATCATCAGCATGCCCAAGAAAATCATGCACACGGCAACGAGGGTATAAAGCAAGAGGTGGCTTAACTGTATGCCGATCACCCCCACAAACACGTTGCCGATCAGTATGCCGGGGAACATCCCCGCACAAATGCCGATCAGCGTGGGCGGCAGATACAGCAGTATGACCTCGATCATGACAAGCTTTCTTTTTTGACGCGCGGTTGCACCAACGCTTGTCAGCACCGCCAGCACTTGCTCGTTTTCGCGGTTGCGCATACTGCAATGCGTTTTTACGGTCAAAAATGTGACAATGAGCAGCAGCGCGATTGTCAAGGTCATACACATTCTGACCTTGGCTAAAAATTCAGTAAAGGGCAGACCGTGATAGATTACATTTTGCGCGATGAGTGTTTGCAATTCAAAGAATACAAAGAATGAGATCATCAGCATCGAAAACAGTATCGCGATCATCAAAAAAATGCTGCTTCGACTGTTCTTGCGCAATCTGCGCAATGCAATTTTGGCAATCGGCGTCATGCGTGCCTCCTGTCGCTGACGACCTTTCCGTCCGCAATCGTGATCACTCTGTCAGCCGCCTTTGCAACCGCATCACTGTGCGTGACCACCAAAACCGTAATGCCATGCTGCTTGTTCATCTCACCCAGCAGTCGCAAGACCTCTGTGCTGTTCTCGGCGTCAAGATTGCCCGTAGGCTCGTCCGCAAGCAGCAAGTGGGGCTTGTTGAACAAGGCTCTGGCAATCGCCACGCGCTGCTGCTGGCCGCCCGATAGGGTATTGGGGTAGGCTTGCTCGCGCCCGTGAAGTCCCACGGTATGCAAAATTTCCGCAAGCCATGCGGCATCGATCTCGCCGCCGTTCAGCTCGGTAGGCAGCGTGATGTTTTCTACCACGTTCAGCTCGGGAATGAGATTGTAAAACTGGTAAATGACGCCGATCTTTTGGCGGCGCAGAAGTGCGGCTTGCCTGTTTGACAGCTTTGTTATGTCGGTGCGGTCAAGCGTGATACTGCCGCTGTCGGGGATGTCCAAGCCGGCAATCATGTTCAAAAGCGTGGTTTTGCCTGAGCCTGATTTGCCCACAATGGCAACGTATTCGCCATCCTTGACCTGCAGAGATACGTGATCAAGCGCCACGATCTCACCGTCAACCGTCGTGTATTTCTTGTTCAGATCGCTAATTATCAGCATAGCCTCGCTCCTTTGCATTTCTGCTTTTAGTATAGCAAATAAATGTGAATAAATCTACTAAGAAAAGCAAAAAGCAATTGTTCTGCTTTCATCCTGTCATCAAGTTGGTTGCTTTCTATGTGAGTTGTAGAATGATTGGCTGCTTGTTCGGATTAATTATTCAAAACAAAATCAGATAATTGAGTCAATGTTTGATTCACTACGTCGTCATCCTCGTCAACCAAAGCGGATAAGACGTCACCGAACTGTGCCGCTATTTGTGACTGAGTTAAGCCATCTCCTTCAAAATGCACTCCAATGCTGAAATTGTCGTCAATCAATGTAACAAATTTATAACCCACTTCGGTTTTATAATATAAAACATCAAAGCTGGCGGTTGTGTAAACGAATGAGCCGGTGTGTTCTGCCATATCGGAAACGGAATCGATATGAATAATCGATTCGTGATATGTTTTTTTGTTGGATGAGCTCTTGTCGTATTTCATTATTATCTGATATTCGTTTTTTAGTTTGTTTGTTTCATCTTTCGTATAAACATAATACGTATATTCATTATCCTTTTCTATGACAATTTCCTCAGTCCGTCCCTTTGATGTTTCATCAGGCAGATCGAGCAATTCTTTGAAATCGACAAACGCATCAACATTCCATTCGTGATTTTGTAGCCAAATATCAGCATTTGGATACTTGCTTGTATCAATCTCGCCCTTGGATGCAAACAACAGATAATCGGAATAATCGGAAAATATCAAAGGGATTTCGGAATACTCCGGAGTTTGCTCAGGTGGGGTCTCTTTTTCTGTTGAGTGGTCTTGGGTGTCAACGGGCTGCAGCTGCGTAGAATTCGACTGAGTGGTTTGTTTTCTCTTGGTTGTGAGAATCATAATCCCATTTTTGATCTCATAATAGACGTTTACCAGCTCTGCACGCGGTCCTATATTTTCCTCTTTGGAGGTCGATGGCTCACCGTGCTGTAAAGTTGTCAGCCAAAAGCTGATTCCACCCGATGCTTTGGCACCATCGCCA
>JAZOLE010000051.1:0-7361 GCA_045652835.1 Eubacteriales bacterium
GGCAGCATGAGCGATTCCTCCAGCACGCGAGGACCCGAAACCGCGCCCGCGATCGCAAGGCTGTCGTACACGCCCGAGAGCGATGCCTCCACCTTTTCGCGAAGCTCCTTATTCTGCCGCACGGTCTCAAGGAACTGCTTCATCAGCCCGTCACGCTTGTCCTTGAGAAGCTTGTGGCCTCTGCGGGCGCTGGCATAGCGGGTCTTCATTTTTTTCAGCTCCATACGCGTCGGATTGACGTTGTAGGTATCTGCCATAATTGCCTCCGGCTAAAATCGTTGTCTTACTTTGTAGGCCAGTACTTTTCGACGTACTGGGGCTTGATACGCTTCATCTCGGACTTGGGCAGGATGCTCAGCAGCTCCCAACCGATATCCAGCGTTTGTTCAATGGTTCTATCCTCGTAGAAGCCCTGATTGATGAATTTCTCCTCAAAGGCATCTGCGAACTTTGCGTAAAGTCTGTCCATGGGGGTCAGCGCAGCCTCGCCAAGCACCACCATCAGCTCTTTTGCGTCCTTACCTCTTGCGTAGGACGAGAACAGCTGGTTGAGCACGCCCGAGTGATCCTCGCGCGTCTTACCCTCGCCAATACCCTTATCCTTCAGACGCGACAGCGAAGGCAGCACGTCTACGGGAGGCATATAGCCCTTACGGTACATCTCACGCGAGAGAATGATCTGTCCCTCGGTGATATAGCCGGTCAGGTCGGGAATGGGGTGGGTCTTATCGTCCTCGGGCATGGACAGGATGGGGATCATGGTAATAGAGCCCTCAGAGCCCATTTTTCTACCCGCTCTTTCGTACATGGTTGCAAGGTCGGTATACAGGTAGCCGGGATATCCGCGTCTGCCGGGCACTTCCTTACGTGCGGCAGAAACCTCACGCAGCGCCTCTGCGTAGTTGGTAATGTCGGTCATAATGACCAGCACGTGCATATCACACTCGAATGCGAGATACTCCGCAGCGGTCAGCGCCATACGGGGCGTGGAAATTCTTTCAATTGCGGGGTCGCTTGCAAGGTTGATAAACAGCACGGTTCGATCGATCGCGCCCGTCTTCTTGAAGTCCGAGATAAAGAAATCGGCTTCCTCGAAGGTAATACCAACTGCTGCAAATACTACTGCAAACTTGGAATCGCTGCCGCGCACCTTTGCCTGACGCGCGATCTGCGCTGCAAGGTTTGCGTGAGGCAGACCCGAGCCCGAGAAAATGGGCAGCTTCTGACCTCTTACCAGCGTATTCAGACCGTCAATGGTCGAAATACCGGTCTGGATAAACTCGGAGGGATAGTAGCGCGCCGCGGGGTTGATAGGCGTGCCGTTGATATCCATGGACTTTTCGGGAATCAGCTTTGCGCCGCCGTCAATCGGTTCACCCATGCCGCTAAAGACTCTGCCGAGCATGTCGGGAGACACAGGCATCTGCACGCCGTGACCCGTAAAGCGCACCTTGGAGTGTGCAAGGTTAATACCCGCAGACGACTCGAACAGCTGCACTAACACGTTTCTGCCGTTCACCTCAAGCACGCGGCAACGGCGCACGCTGCCATCGGGCAGCTCGATCTCGCCAAGCTCGTCGTACTTGACGCCCTCAACCTGCTTGACCAGCATCAAAGGGCCTGCGACTTCTTCTATGGTTCTGTATTCTCTGATCATAATAATCTCCATGCCGCCTTTGGCGGCTCAATTTTATTTTTGTAACTTCACCGCAAAGCTTTGCTCCAAAAATGGTTGGGACCCATTTTCAGGTGAAGTTTAAGCGTGAACAGGAAAGCAATACGAAAGGTAGAGCGACATTTCACGCTATAAATCCTTTCCCAGCGTTACGCTCTTGTCAGAGCATCCAGCTGACGGGAGATCTCTTGCTTGATTTTTTCGGATTCTGCGCGGTAGTCCGCATAAGGAACCGCCTTGAATCTGCCGATCTGCTCACGTACGGGCAGGTTGGCAACTTCTTCGATGTCCGCTCCTGCAGCAACTGCGGCAGCAGCCTTTTGCTCAAAGTCAAATACCAGCGTCAGCATCTCGTACTGCTTATCCAGCTGGGTGTAGCCGTCCACGTCATCAAATGCGAACTGCTGCAAGAAGTCCTCGCGCACGCTGCGCGCGATCTCAAGCGTCAGTCTGTCCTCGCTTGACAGCGCGTCCATACCAACCAGCTGCACGATCTCGTTCAGCTCCGCTTCTTCCTGCAGGATCTTCAAGCACTTGCCGGTCAGCTCCATCCAACGTGCAGAGACGTTGTCCGAGAACCAATCGCTGAGTCTGTCACGGTACAAAGAGTAGGAGTTGAGCCAGTTGATTGCCGGGAAGTGACGCTTGTACGCCAGGGAGGAATCCAAGCCCCAGAATACCTTTACGATACGCAGCGTTGCCTGGGTAACAGGCTCGGAGATATCACCGCCCTGCGGAGAAACTGCACCGATAGCGGAAAGCGTGCCGATTCTGCCGTCATCACCAAGGCAGACCACCTTGCCCGCTCTCTCGTAGAACTGTGCAAGACGGCTGGTCAGGTAAGCGGGATAGCCCTCCTCACCCGGCATTTCCTCAAGTCTGCCCGACATCTCACGAAGTGCCTCTGCCCAACGGGAGGTCGAGTCTGCAATAACTGCTACGTTGTAACCCATATCGCGGTAGTATTCTGCGATGGTAATACCTGTATAAATGGATGCTTCACGCGCTGCAACCGGCATGTCCGAGGTGTTCGCGATCAGCACAGTACGCTCCATAAGCGACTTGCCGGTACGGGGGTCGGTCAGCTCGGGGAACTCACGCAAAACGTCGGTCATCTCGTTGCCGCGCTCGCCGCAACCGATGTAGACCACCACGTCCACGTCACTCCACTTAGCAAGCTGATGCTGTACAACCGTCTTACCTGCACCGAACGGGCCGGGTACGCAAGCCGTACCGCCCTTGGCGATGGGGAAAAGTGCGTCAATCGAGCGCTGACCCGTGATCATAGGCTCAACGGGAGGCAGCTTCTCGGCATAGGGTCTGGACACACGTACAGGCCACTTTTGCGCCAAGAAGATCTCTTCGATGGTGCCGTCGGGACGCTTGATCTTACCAATGCGGTCGGTCACGCGATAGTCGCCCTCTACAAGGTCAACAATGGTGCCGCTGACTCCGGGAGGAACCATGATTTTGTGCGTAATGACCTCGGTCTCCTGCACAGTACCGTACACGTCACCGGGACCTACCTTGTCACCGAACACGTGCGCGGGTGTAAAATGCCAGTACTTGCTTCTGTCAAGTGCAGGCTCATCAATGCCCTTGGCAATATTGGCACCGTGGCGCTCTCTGATCGCCTCCAGAGGACGCTGAATGCCGTCGTAAATATTGGAAAGCAAGCCGGGGCCAAGCTCAACAGACAAAGGCGCACCCGTGGATACAACCTTGTCGCCGCGGCCGATGCCTGCGGTTTCTTCGTAAACCTGAATGGACGCACGGTCACCGTGCATTTCAATGATCTCACCGATCAGACGCGACCCACCTACGCGGACCACGTCAAACATATTGGCCTCGCGCATGCCCTCTGCTACGACCAGCGGGCCGGATACCTTGAGGATCTTTCCTTCTACCATATCTGATACTCCTTATTCCTTAAACAGTATGTCTGCGCCAACCGCTCTTTCCACAGCCTTTTTCACTTGGTTAAGGCCGTATCCGGTGGTTCCGTTTTTGCCCGGAATGCAAATGATTGCAGGCGTGGGCAGGTCCTTATATTTTGCGATGTCCTCGGCAAGAGCCACCGCGTAGTTCTCAACAATATAAATAATGGCGTATTCGCCGTCCTTTGCCAGCGTGTGCAAGAGCTCTCTTGCCTTATCGACGTCCTCTGCCTCATGCACGGCAAAGCCAAGCGCCATAAAGCCGATTACGCTGTCGCGTTCGCCTATCATTCCGATCTTATACATAGCTTGTCCTGATCCTTTCGTGAATGATTTCGGCAGCAAGTCCCGCCTTCTTGGCAGCGATGACGATGCGGATATTCTTAACCGCGTACTCCTGTGCGTAGAAGTATGCCGTCAACACCTCTGCGCCAAACGTGGTATGCTTGGCAGCGCGCACCAGTTCCATACGGAAATCATCCGCCAAACGCTCCGCAGCGGCAGCCGTGCCGTCGCTCTCTGCAATCAGGCGCGCCAGCTTTTCATAGGGCGTGCGATTCAAAAGGTACAATACAGCGCTCTGTCCCTCGGCATAAGATGCAAGCAGCGCCTGCTTGTCCAGCAATCCGCCATCCAGCAGCGCCTGCTCCAAGAGCAGACTTCCCTGCTCGCCCGATTCCATGCGCACAAGGCGCAGGCAAATCATCAGGTTGACAAGGTCGATCTGCGCGCAAATCAGTTGCACGTGGTACGCTTCTCCACCCTGTTTGGCGCAGCGCAGCATATCCGCAAAGCACGCCTTATCAAGGATGAGGTCGATCGCGCGCGGGTTGCCCGTTTTCTCATAAGCCTGCAGGGCAAGCGGCGCAGCCTTTGCCATTTCCTCGGGCAGCGCAGCATAGTTGCCTGTTTCGGGCATAGTTGCCACGTCACAAGCAGACGCAGTGCCAAGATCAAACAGCATGTCCGCGCAGGGCAGCTTTCTTAAATAGCACTTGATGGCAGATTTGATATTATGACAATCGTAAGGATACCGCAAAAAATCGAACAGCTCGGGCGCGGGTGCGTTTTCCCGTACGTCGGTCAGCGCCCGTTTCAGAATATCGCCAAGCGTTTGCTCGATCTGTACGCCGTACTCATCGCGCACAAGCGTCACGCCGTATTCCTCAAGACGGGCATAAAGCTCGTCCATACTTGCGGCTTCGGCAAGCTGCGCAATACGATCCTTACCGATAATGCCGTTTTCCAAGGCGCGGATACGGGCACTGGCGTACGTATATGCACTTGATTGTGGTTTTTTTGACATGGGTCAAACAGCCTTTCCGATGACGGTTGTTACCGCCGTCTTAGGATTTGATCTGATCCTTGTAAAGGATCTGTTGGACGCGAGGCTCCAGCGCAGGGCGCACGGCAGCCAGCATCATAGCAAACGAGCAGTTGGTCTCAATATCACCGCAGCGCAGCACCAAACCACCGTCAATATCCACGGGGGTGGGGTCAAGGCGCACCTTGATCGACATATCCGCAGGGATCTTGCCGGTCACGGCAGCGGTGCGCACACCGCTCATCACGTATGCAGCCACGTCGCCGCTATCGCGTGCGTTCAGCAGCAGCTCGTAATAATCGGGCGCAATATTCTCACCGTAAAGACGCATACTGTCGCGCTCGGATTCTCTTTGCGCATTCAGGGTCTTGCACAGAAGCGCCAGCAAAAGCTCTGCGTACTCGGTGCGATCCATTTCATAGATCTCCTGCATCGCCTTATCAAATGCGCGCTCAATCATCTCGCTCTTGGCAGAAAGCTCGGTGTTGCGTCTGGTCATTGCCGCGCTGGATTTTGCACGAACGACCAGTGCCTCGCCTTCCTTTTCAGCCTCGGCAATCAAGCGATCCTGCACCGCCTGTACCTTGATCAGATTTTGCGCTCTGACCTCAAGGCTTTTTTCGGTAGCCTCGTCCAGGATCTCCTGCGCCTGCGCTCTTGCATCAGCCAGAATGCGGGAGGTAATTTTTTCAAGTCCTGTCATGATGATTCCTCAATTCTCAATTCTCTGTATGTGACGCGCGAATGTCACGGGGACAATTAGCCCAGCAGAACCAGCAGAACAGAGATCAGCAGTGCGAAGATCGCGTAGGTCTCAACCAGCGCTGCGGAGGTAATAGCCTTACCAACCTGATCGGGACGCTTTGCAAGCAGATTGATACCCGCAACGGCAACTCTTGCCTGCTTGAGTGCGGAAACCAGACCAACAGCTGCGATGGGAAGTGCTGCCATGAGGTAGTATGCACCCTGTGCAACGCTCAGAGACAGAATAGCCTCCATGCCGCCCTCAAACAGACCTGCCTTCATAACGATCAGGAACGCGATAACCAGACCGTAAATACCCTGAGTCATGGGAAGAGCCATAAGCACGAAGCACTTACCGAACAGGTTGGGGTTCTCGGAAAGAATGCCGGAGGTAGCTTCGCCTGCCATACCAACGCCCTTTGCAGAGCCGATACCTGCAAGACCAACAGCCAGCGCTGCACCGATGATAGCAAGTGCGCCGCCGCTGAAGATCAGGGAGAGCAGCTTGGGAGCCTGCTCGGTCTGCTCAATAGCACCGATGGTGGTAGTAGAGTCGGTCGTAACCTCCTCGGCAGCAAAAACGCCGATAGAAAGAGCAAGTGCCAGAATGGCAGTCATAACGATAGTCAGAATTACAGTCTTTTTCATGATTTTATTTCTCCTTAATATGATTCAAAATAATGATTTTTTATTGATCGGTATAGCGATCCGAGTCAGCCACGGGCACAAAGCCCTCGCCGCCGTCCTCGAAGAACTTACCGAAGAATTCCAGATACTGCAAACGGCTGGTGTGCACGAACGAGCCCAGCACGTTGAGCGCCATGTTGACCGAGTGACCGATCAGCGAGACGACAAGCAGGATGACGCATCGCAAAAGAATATTTGCGAACGCATTTTCGAACATTCCGCCAATGATATCGCCAAAAACGGTACCGACCATATTGATAACCTGCGCGATAACCGCAGATGCAAGTCCGAGTGCCAGAATTCTGGAATAGGACAGCAGGTCAGCTGCGTAGTTGATCGCGTCGTACAAGCCAAGCAAGCCCTTGAAGAACTTCATAATCAGTCCCTTGGCAGTTCTGCCCGCCGTGCAAATAATCATCAGCACGCCAAGCCCCACCATGGCAATGCCCGCGGTCTTGTGCAAGAAGAACACGCCCATACCGGCAAAGATGATCAGCCACGAGCCGATATCAAAGATTGCCGAGAATACATGCTTGTCCTTGCACAGCAGCACGAACTTGACGATCATACCCGTAATCAGGTGTACAGCGCCAACGCCCAGCGCAATTGCCAGGAAAGGCATGGGGTCGGTCAAGGGGTTGAGCGCGTACAGCTTGTCGCCAAGTGCCACCTGCAAGCCGTTGAAGAACGGCACGGCATCCATGGCTGCTTCGGTGGAGTCATAAAGCCCGAACAGGTTCATGAGCACGTACGGCATATCGCCAAACCAGCCACCAAAGATCACACCGCATATCACGCACGCGATACCGCAATAGCCGAACATATTGAAGGTGCGGCGCATGCCGTCACGCATCTTGATGATGGGCGGGATCAAAAATCCACCCAGTGCCAAGAGCGCAGCGTAGCCAACGTCGGAAAACATCAAACCGAAGAGTATGAAATAGAAAATACTAATGATCATGGTGTGGTCGTACGTGCCGTACTTGGGATAAGA
>JAZOLE010000052.1:0-9270 GCA_045652835.1 Eubacteriales bacterium
AAGGTGGCAACCATCACCAAGGAACAGGTCAGAAAGATCGCTGAGACCAAGATGCCCGACCTGAACGCTGCCAGCATCGAAGCCGCTATGAGCATGATCGCAGGCACCGCACGCAGCATGGGCGTTGTTGTAGAAGACTAAGAAGGAGGTATACCGAAATGGCAAAGATGGGTAAGAAGTATTCCGATAGCGCTAAGCTGATCGAGAAGTCCAGATTGTATGATACCGCAGAAGCTCTTGCATTGGTATGCCAGACTTCCAAGGCTAAGTTTGACGAAACTGTAGAAGTACACGTTCGTCTGGGTGTTGACTCCCGTCACGCTGACCAGCAGGTCAGAGGCGCAGTCGTACTGCCCAACGGTACCGGTAAGACCGTAAGAACCCTGGTATTCGCTAAGGGTGACAACGTTCAGGCAGCTCTGGATGCAGGTGCTGACTACGTTGGCGGCGCTGAGTACGCTGAGAAGATCCAGAAGGAAAACTGGTTTGATTTTGACGTTGTAATCGCATCTCCCGACATGATGGGCGTTATCGGCCGTCTGGGTAAGGTTCTGGGTCCTAAGGGCCTGATGCCTTCTCCCAAGGCAGGTACCGTTACTCCCGACGTAGCTCGCGCAGTTCGCGAGGCTAAGGCTGGTAAGATCGAGTACCGTCTTGACAAGACCAACATCATTCACTGCCCCATTGGCAAGGCATCCTTCGGCCCTGAGAAGCTGCAGGAGAACTTTGACACTCTGCTGGGTGCCATCATCAAGGCAAAGCCCGCAGCAGCAAAGGGTCAGTACATCAAGAGCTGCGTTGTGGCTTCCACCATGGGCCCCGGCGTTAAGGTTAACGGCGCAAAGCTGAGCTGATAGGCTTTTGAGAATAAAAAACGAACGATGCGATTGCATCGTGCGTTTTTGCGTTAAGCGAGGGAGTGGGATAACTTCTATTGAAAAGTTTTGATCAAACTTTTTCAAAAGTTTGCGGGCTCCAAGGGCGGCGCCCTTGGTCGCCTCCGCAGAGGCGAAATAATCTCGGCGTTTTTGGTTCTTTTTGCGCCCGAGGTGCCAAAAAGAACGGAGAGAACTATCTCAATGTTTAGAAAAAGGGAGCTGCCTGCAATGGCAACTCTCTTTTGTTGTGGTGAAATGTGAGAAAATCGTTTCCGTACTTTTCTTTGACACCGCTGGCGCAAAGAAAAGTACCAAAAAAACGGCGTTAGGAAATTTTCGCGCCTGCGGGCGCGACGAGGGCTTCGCGCCCTCGACCTGCGCCGCCTTTTGAAAAAGGCGGGCGAAAACTTTCATCCAAGATTATCTGAACAAAATGCCGTAGCCCCAACCGACTCTGCCGCCGCTTTTCAAGCGTTCGACAAAGGCGCGGCGCAGGGTGGTATCGGTAGGCAAGCGGTCGGGATTGCGCTCTGCCGTGTCAAACAGGCACCAAAGGCTCTCACCGTCGCTGTCATCCCATGAGAGGATCTCAAACTCCGAAAGAAAGCTGATCACGTTGCAACGTGCGGGCACAAACTCGGTCATTTTGGGGTAAAGTAGCCAGGAGTGGCACACAAAGGGAACGGGCCCGTCGGGAAATTGCTCTGCAAAAAACGCCTTGGCGCGTGCAAAGGAATCCTCGTAAGCGGCTTTGGAAAGCGGCATGCCGCTGCGCGGAATGTGCATATTCAGCACCTTGCTCTCCTTGCCCAGCGTGATGCCGTTGTTTTCATAGGTGCGGTTGAAATCCACCACCTCAAACTGTAATCTGCCCAGCGCAAAGCGGGTCATCTTAAACCAGCCCGGCATCCAAAACGCCACAAACATGCCGCACACACCGCGTACAAGCTTGCATTCCTCTAACTTGTAGCGCAGATCCAGCATGCTGTCATGCCAGATGGAAAGATCAATACCACGCGCAAGATAGCACTGCTTTAAGTGCTTGGAAAGGCAGATAAAGAGCAGCAGATCGGTGGTGTGATTGTGCACGTCTGTAAGTCGCGCTGCCTTTTTGCTTTGCGCGGTCAGCGTATTGTAGTCGCAGTTGATATCTGCTTGGTAGGCGGCAATGGCTTCTTGAAAAAGCGTATTCGCCTCGGCATTGGCTGTGATTTTGTCATAAGCGTCCAGCAGATGCGCAGCGTCTGTGGGGTCATAGCCGAATTCGGTAAAAAAGTCTTGTAAATATGTTCTCATATCAGCGGTACAAAACGCCAAAGCCCCAGCCGACTCTGCCGCCGTTTTGCAGGTGAGAAACGAATGCGCGGCGCAGAGAGGTGTCGGCGGGCAGACGGTCCGGATGCTGCTCTAAGGTGTCAAACAGACGCCAGAGGTCCTCGCCGTTGTTGTAGTGGCTGTCAAGAATGGTAAATTCCGAAAGGAATTTGCAGACGTTGAGGTGGGAGGGAACAAAGCTTGCGGTTTCGGGATAGAGCAGCCAGGAGTGGCAGACAAAGAGCGCGGGCTGATCCGTGGGGAAGGTGTCCTTGTAAAATTCCTTGGCGCGTGCAAATGCGTCCTCGTACGCCTCCTTGGAGAGCGGCTGCCCCGAGCGCGGAATGTGCATGTTGATCGCCTTGTCGCCCTTGCGGATGGTAACGCCACCCACCGTGTAGTCTTTGTCAAACTCGTGCAGCTCAAACTGCAAGCGACCCAGCGCAAAGCGGGTCAGATTGAAAAATCCGGGGAACCAGCCTGCCACAAAGGAGCCGCAAATGCCGTAAACGGCAAGGCATTCGTCTAACTTGTAGCGCAAATCCAGCATGCTGTCATGCCAGATCTGTCTGGGAAGATTGGCTTCTGCATAACGCTCCAGCAGTTTTTTGGAGAAGCAGATAAAGAGCAAAAGCTCGGCGGTGTAGTTATGCACACCTGCTGCGTTGCCTGCTTTTCTGGCTTGATGCATCGCCTGTCCGTAATCGCAGTTCATGTCTGCTTCATAGGCATAGATTGCTTGCTCAAAATACCCACGTGCCGCATCGTTGTCTGCAATTTTTTTTGCACAGGACATCAGGTGTGCCGCGTCCTGCTCACAATAGTCAAATTCCTTAAAAAAATCACTTAGATAGTTCAGCATACGGCACTCCTTACATGGCAAAGTATTTTTGGATCATAGCGGGAACCTGCCCCTTGACGGCAGCAAGCGCCGCAGCGGCGGTCTTGTCGCCTGCGATGTATCTGTTCATAAAGTAGCCCTCGGTCGCGCATGCGGCATCGTGCAGGGGATAGTACTGCTCCATTAAGAAGCAAGCGTACTTCATCAGGCGGAAGTCGCCCACAAGGCGGTATTCCTTGCTGATGGTGTCCACCGCGATCGAATACTTTTGCTTGATGGCGTCAACCAGTGCGCGGTCGGTGTTTTCTGCGGCAAATACGATGGTGGTGCACAGCAGCGCGTTGCGGTTGTGCTCGGCAATCGAGTTGTGGCTGTCGGTGCTACCCACAACGGGGTGATCAATACCCTTTTCCTTCATTTCGTAGTACAGCGCGGTCTGGAAGCCGTTGTGCGAGAAGTAGTTTTCACCGCCCAGCACCTCAAAGGCGTCAAAGGGCGCTTTTTCGTAGATGTAGTAGGTGTATGCCTCGGGCAGCTGCATCATATCGGAGAGCCAGTAGGGGTGCGGGAAAATGCCCAAGCCGCCGCCCTTTTGCACGTGCTCGTGAATCCATTCCAGCACGGCAAAGCTCATACGCTCGGAGTGCTTGTCAAGGTCGGTGATCTTGGCAGCGCGCTCCTCGATCATGGCGGTGAACTCCTCGTGCGTCATGGTGTCAGGCGCTACGCCGTCCAGAGAGCGCCAAGCAAGATCGTCGCCCGCCTTTTCGCGATTGGGACGTGGTGTGACCAAGGCGTTGATGCTGTAAGAGCCACCGAAGTTGACGTAGTGCACGTCATTGTGGGGCAGGTGCACCTCTTCGCCCTGCACGATGTTGAGATCGGTCAGATCCTTCCAGTAAGCCTTTGCTTCCAGCGAAGGGTAGTATCTTTCGTGGTCGGAAATGACGGTGAAGTCATAGCCGTAGCCGCGGTAGTTTGCGCAAACGTTTGCGGGGGCTTGCGCACCGTCCGAGCGGTTGGTGTGCAGATGCAGGTCACCGCGCCAGGGGTATCTGCCTGCCATATCCTCGGCAAGGGAATAGACCGAGACCTGCACGCGGGGGCGCGCGTCGGGCGTGTCGCAAATGCGGATAAAGTGCTCGCCCTCACCTGCAAAGTACGCGGTGATGCGCAAGCAGCCGTCCTCGTCGGTCGTGACCGTGTGCACAGAGCTGGAGTTGTATTCGGGATAGGTGTAGGGAGCTGCCTCGTTGACCTTGCGCACGTGCACGGTATAGGTGTGACCGGGTGCAAAGGCTACGTGCGCGCCAAGCGGCTGCACGGTGACGGTGGTCTCGCGATCACCAAGGAACGCCTTGGGGAAAACGTCGTAGTTGTAAAGTGTGTAATTCATCAAGCGCCTCCCGAATCTTTAGATAAATTTGACTGCCGTGCCGTATGCCATGATCTCGGCAGCACCGTCCATAACGGCGGAGGATGCGTAGCGCACGGCGATGACGGCGTCCGCACCCATTGCCTCTGCCTGCTCGATCATGCGCTCGGTCGCCTTTTTGCGTGCATCATTCATCATTTCGGTGTATCCCTTGAGCTCACCGCCCACAATGGTCTTAAAGCTTGCGGCAATGTCGCGCCCGATGTGCTTGCTTTGCACCGTG
Source organism: Eubacteriales bacterium (assembly GCA_045652835.1). GTDB lineage: Bacteria > Bacillota > Clostridia > Oscillospirales > CAG-272 > SVQP01. Next base: position 4,692 of record JAZOLE010000052.1, read on the forward strand.
CTGCCCTGTACAAGACCTAGCGTTTCGATCTGCTTGCCTGTGATAAAGTCGGTGGAATAAATCTTCATGTGATGATCCTCCTTAAGCGGTTTTTCTTTACTTTGATTGTAGCATAAATAGGTGAGATTGTCAAGGAAAAGTGAGCGCGGAAAAAGAGTAGTTTGTGCTCAAGCGGGCGATCACTGATCGCCCGTTCCTGCAGAAAAATTTTTATATGTGCTAATGAAAAGGGACCGAGCATTTGCGGATCGATCCCTTTGTGTTTATTCGTGGTAATTATTCCTCTTTCTTATCCTTCCCACACACCAATCTGCGGCACAGGCGATAGAAGTGATATGCGCCCAAGGTGAACGCCATATCCAGGCAGGTGACGATGCAGACGTACAGGATCTGCGTGGGCACGTAGCCAATCGCCTCGTGCATGGCAAGGCGTACGCTTTCCAGCGGTGCTACGTTGCATCTGTACAGGTTGTTGAAGTTGGTTTGGATCAGGTGCGCGACGATAGCGGCAACAATGCAGTACGCGCCGATAAATAACACGGGGCTTTTCCATTCGCCCTTGCTTGGCTGATAGACGTCCAGCGCAACCATGAGCATAAAGGCAAACATGGCAAGATTGTGGAAGGTGACGGTATGGAAGGCAAAATAGCTGTTAAAGTAGTTTTGGATATCCCACGCGCTGTAGATCAGAGAGGGATAAATGGCGGTCAGCACAAAGACAGCCGCGGTAAAGCCTACCGCAATGCTTGCCACCTGACGCTGATATTTGCCGCGATAAAAGGCGAACGCGGGCAGGGAAAACAGCACCAGCGAGCAAAAATGCAGCGGAATGTGGTACAGGTCATACCCTCTTGCAAACGAAAGCGCCTGCTTGCCGATCTCAAGCAGTATGAGAATGCAAGCTACGGCTTGAATGGGGATCATGCGTACGCGCCAAGACTTGCTTTTCAGCCAAAGGCGCAAAAGGATGGATAAGAGCAGCATGACCGCTAAGGAAGGAAGCAGTGTTCTGAGATGTTCGGGTGTCCAAAGTTGCATACGTGTGTCCTTTCCCGGCATGTGCGCCGCTGAGATGATTCGGATTACAATCTCATCATAGCACAAGGGAAAAGCGGTGTCAATGAAAGTGGGGGAGATTTAAGGTATTAAGATTGCGGCGTATGCAACCAATGCATACGCCGCAAGGCATTATTTTTCAAGCTGTGCGTCAAAGAAGGCAACGATCTCAGCCATCAACTCCATGTCAAGGCTGCCGTCCTCCAGCGTCATGACGCCGTGATCGCGGTCGGGGTATTTCTTGAAGGTAAAGCGCGGGTCTTCGGCATACTTTTTATAGTAGGTGCCGTAGCCGTAGGAGATCGGAATGGTGTCATCCTGCTCGCCGTGCACGATCATGACCGCGCAATCGCTGGACTTAAAGCCCTTCATGCCGGTGCTGAATGCGTACGAGCCGTATTCCAAAAACTCGTAAGCCGAGGCAAAGGGCAAGAGCAGCTTTGCCACGGGACCAACCATCTCGCAGCCGCGGTGGTCGATCATGTTCATGGATTTGTTCCAGCCGGCAAGCGAGGCAACAGCCTTGACCTCGGGATGGGTATTCAGCGCATTGACCACCGAAAGACCGCCCCAGCTGTAGCCCATGAGTACAAAGGGGAGATCTGCCAGCTCGTCAAGCCCTTGCGCGTATGTGATTGCATAGTCGAGATCGATAAAACCCTGCGGCAATCCGCCCATCTCCTCGCCCTCGCTCTCATCATTGGCGGTGGCATCGTAGGCAAAAACGTAGTAGCCCTGCGCACAGAAGTAATCAAAAATGTCCATATATCCGGTCTGTCCGCCGCCGCCCATGCCGTGCGCAAAGACCATGACGGCTTTGGGAGAGGAGAGAGTGGTGTTTTTGTAGAGGTAACCTACCAAGGTGTGCCCCTGCAGAGTCAGAAAGGTGTGTCGCTCGCGCTCCAGCGCGGGAAAAGAGGAGATGTCAAACGCGTCCTCCTCGCTTGTGGTGCAGCGGTAGTTAAAGCTGCCCCGATAGATCGAGACCGACAAAGCGTAAAGACCGATCGTGCCGCCCAGAATCACGACAGCAAGTGCGATGGAAACAATGGTGATGATACGTTTTTTCTTGGATTGCATACTGTGCCTCCTGTCAATTTACTGTGACCATTGTAACACAGTCTTTCGCAAAAAGATAGTGCCAAATGTAAACAATTTATGCCAAAAGGATGGTAAGGGATGTAAAATCAGAGGTAGGGGCGCATCCCGTATGCGCCCGAAAATAGAAAGGGGCGGATTTTGTATCCGCCCCTTTGGGGTTTTTATTGCTTTTTCATCTGGCGCAAAAAGAGCAGCACAGCCCCGATCATGGCGGCAATGGCGTAACCAAGCACCCACGCAAGGTGGGGCAGGATGTCCGAGAAATTGCCCGCAATGGCGGCGCGCTCCATTTCCACAGCATGCACAAAGGGCAGTACGTAGGCAAAGCTCTTGAAAAAGCCGCCAACCAGCGCAAGGTCAAACCAGATGCCCGAGAGCCATGCCGAAAGGTTTGTCAGCAGCGAACCGCAAACGCCGCCTACCTGCTTGACGTTCAGAATACTGCCGAACAAAAGTCCCAAGGCAACGTACAGCAGCGAAACGGGGAGAATGAGCAGCAAGGCAAGCAGGATATTGACGCTGGGTGTCAGCCCAAGCAGCAGCGCAAATAGATAGCAGATCACACTCTGCGCTATCGAGATGGGCAGAATGGGCAGCGTGTAGCCCAAAATAAAGTCGGTGGGGGTCAGGGGCGAGGTGTAAAGTCTTTGCAGCAGCGCGCCCTCGCGGTCCTTGGCAATCAGCGTTGCCGAGAACAGCGTCATGAAGGAAAGACCGAATACGGTCACACCGGGGGTCAGGTGGTTGATCTCAAATAGCTCTACGGGGATGTTGGCTTGGATGATCGAGAGCAGCGAGATCAGCACCAAGGGAAAGCCGAGTCCAAAGCCGAGGTTGAGCGGATCGCGCAAAATCTCGCGCATATTTCTGTGTGCAAACGTCAGCATGCGTCTGTTCATGCGCTCACCCCCTTGACTGTGCGAATAAAGGCTTGTTCAAAGTTGTCTGTGCCTGTTGCTTGCTTGATGGCGTCAGCCGTGTCGCAAACAAGCAGCTTGCCGTCCTTCATAATGGCAATGCGGTCGGAGAGTGTTTCTGCCTCTTCCATATAGTGCGTGGTCAGAATGACAGTGACACGGCCTTTGAGTGCGCGAATGATGTCCCAAAGGTCGCTGCGTGCCAGCACGTCCAGCCCCAGCGTGGGTTCGTCCAAGAACAGGATCTTGGGTTCGCTGATCAGCGCCATGGCAATGCTCAGCCTGCGCTGCCAGCCGCCCGAAAGCTTGCCCGCCTTCTTGTTGATTACACTGTCAAGCCCCAAAAGCGTTGTCAGCTCGGCAATCTTGGCGTTTTTCTTGTCGCGTGCAAAGCCGTGCACGCCGCACATCAGCTCCAAATTCTCGCGCACCGAAAGCCCGGGTGCAACAGCGGTCTCCTGCGGAGATACCGCAATGCAACGCTTGACGGCGGCAGCGTCACTGAGAATGCTGTGCCCCAACAAAAGGGCATCGCCCTCGGTGGGAGCGGTCAGGCAGGAGAGCATTTTGACCGTGGTGGTCTTGCCTGCGCCGTTCACGCCCAAAAGCGAGAGCAGCTCTCCCTCGACAATGTTTAAATTCAGGTGATCGACCGCTACCGTTTCCTTGTAGCGCTTGGTCAGGTCTTTGATTTCAATGGCGTAGTGCATACGTTAACCTCCCATGTATCTTGCCCGCAGGCCGTGGTAAATGTCGCTGAGCATTTGGCTGATCAGCTCGTAGTCAAGCTCCAAAAACGAGGTGGCAAGCATGGTGCCAATGCCGTGCACGCAGCTCCACATCTCCATGTGCCAAAGCTCTGCTTGCTCCCTTGTAAGGTTGCCCGTTTGCATGAGCATATCCACCGATGCGGAAAAATCGGGGGAGGGGATCAGCGCCTGCCCCTTGCGGTCGCACATGAAAAGCGCCTTGAAAAGCTGCTTTTCCTCTTTGGCAAAGCGCACGTATGCCATACCGTATGCTTTATAGGGGGGATACTCTCCACTCTCCACCTCTCTTGTGAGAAAAGTCAGGTACAGGGCATATGCCGCCTCAATGGTTTCCTTCTCTAGCTCCTCCATTGACGTAAAATTGGAGAAAATGGGCTGTGTAGAGCAATCCAGGTGGGCTGCGATCGCTCTAGCATTTATGGCATCCTGTCCCCCTGCTCTCACCAAATCAATACAGGCACCTATAATGTCTTCCTTTGTAATTCTTACCTTAGGTGGCATATCGCCCTCCTGTTATATAACACTTGTTATTTATCTACAGTTTAACATGTTTTGATGTATCTGTCAAGGATATGTGATAAAATTCAAAAAAGAAAAAAAGCCCCCATGCAAAGCACGGGGGCTAAAGCTATTAGGTTATATTATCTGGTCTTTTTGCCACGGCCACGGAAATTCAGCAGTCGGAACAAAATATCCAGCATCAGCAGGGCCAGCATGGCACCGGCACAGGGAATT
>JAZOLE010000053.1:0-20074 GCA_045652835.1 Eubacteriales bacterium
CCCACGGGACCCATTTATGGGTAGTAAGTAACAATTGCATGGCTGGCAGGCCAATTGACGGCGCACTTGTGCGCAGCCAGTATTATTAGGGCTATGCCCGAAACTGAAATACCACCCGCTATGCGGGTGGATATTTATTGCGTCAGTTAGTTTGTGCTTGGATGGGGCGTCGAGGGCGCCGACCCCTACCGACGGTGGGATGACGCGTCCTTTATCTTTGGTTTATACAAACCAAACCCTCAACCGGTAGGGGTCGGCGCCCTCGACACCCCGGCGGGGACAAAGAACTTTGCCAACCTTTTTGCGCTATCTCTTGCAAACCCTTGCAGGATATGGTATAATAAAGAAAAACCAAAGGAGGTGCGCTGTGAGAGAGCTGACTGTTATGATCAAACCTGCGTCGGGGCTTTGCCAGATGGCATGTGATTACTGCTTTTACCACGATATTATGGAACACGGTGCGCCTGCCAATACTTTTATGAGCCATAAAACCGCGCGGCAGCTGATCGAGCGCGTCCGAGAGAGTGGCGCGCAGCGCGTGCATTTTGCCTTTCAGGGCGGTGAGCCGCTGCTTTGGGGGCAGGAGCATTTTGACGACTTTTTTGATGACGTCAAGGACGCGGGAATTGACGCGACCTATGCCGTGCAGACCAATGGGCTTTGGCTGGACGATGCGGTATATGCCACGCTGTTTGCCGAGAATGACGTGCTGGTAGGCGTTTCGTTAGACGGGGATCGCGCCTTGCACGATCTGCACCGCAAGACCCCTGACGGGAAGGGAACGCATGAGCGCGTGATACGCGGCATGGAGCATCTCAAAAAGCGCGGTGTGCGCTACAACGTGCTCAGCGTCATCAGCGCAAACACGGCAAAGCACCCCACGCAGCTGTACCGCTACTATAAAAAGCTGGGCGTGTCGCATGTGCAGCTCATCCCATGCCTGCCGCCTATGCAGGACGGCGCAGATTGTCGTTATGCACCCACACCCGAGGCGCTCGAGCAATTTCTGGTCGGCTTTTACAGGCTTTGGCGCGAGGATTTTAAGGACGGCAAGCCGCCTTTTATCGTGCGAGAATTTGACCAAGCCTTAGCAACTCTGCAAGGCAGAGCAGGGCATTGCGGATCTCGCGGCTTTTGCACACCGCAGCTGATCGTGGAAGCCGACGGCTCGACCTACCCCTGCGACTTTTACGTGTTACCCGAATACTGCACGGGAAACGTGCACACGCATACCTTGGAGCAGACTCTGCACAGTGATGGCATGCAACGCTTTATAGCCGATCATCCCGAAGCCCCTGCGCTGTGCCGCTCTTGCCGTTATTTACCCGTATGCGGCGGTGGCTGCCGACGCATGCGAGACGTACACTTGTCAGACACGCACTGTGCTATGCAAGCACTCTATACTTATATGATCGAAAAAGAGAGGACTATACGATGAATACGCCCAATATTCTTTGGATCTGTGTGGATCAGCAGAGATGGGATTGCCTTGGTTATGCTGACCGTTATCCCGTCAAGACCCCCAACATCGACCGCCTTGCCAAGGGCGGCGTTAACCTGACCAACAGCTATTGCCCCATTCCCGTGTGCTGCCCCTCCAGACAGAGCATGCTGACAGGCAAGCGTGCCGAGAAGATCGGAGCACTTTGGAATTACAATCAAAAGATCCCGACGGGTATGCTGCCTGCGGACAGCTATTCCTGGGCAAGAGAGCTGCATGATCAGCTCGGCTATCATACAGGCTGGGTAGGACCTTGGGAGGGCGGATACAACACCTCGCCCGAATCTATGGGCTATGACGTGTACGTGCCGCGCTCCGAGCTTGTGTGTCCCATGGCAGAGAATTTTCCGCATTGCGTGCCTACCAACGGCTTTTGGGGACAGGTGTACGATATGGACAAGGAGTACGCGCCCACGCATCAGAATGCAAAGCACGTCAACTCGCTGATCGATGCATGGCAGGACGAGCATCCTTGGCTGATACAGATGGAATTTTCCGAGCCGCACCTGCCTTGCACGCCCGTGCGCGAGTTTGCGGACATGTACGATCCTGCAGAGATCCCCATGTGGGGCGGCTTTGAGGATACGTACGAGAACAAGCCCTATATCCAGCGTCAGCAGCGCATCAACTGGAATACAGAGGATAAGGATTGGGCGTTCTTTGCGCCCGTGGTGGCAAGATATTATGCGTGGATCTCGCAGATCGATGACGCGATCGGTCGCGTGCTGGATAAATTGGCGGATAAGGGCTTGCTGGAGGATACCGTGATCATTTATACCTCGGATCACGGTGACTACTGCGGTGACCGCCGACAGATGGATAAGCACTATGCCATGTACGAGGAGATCACGCACATTCCGCACCTGTGGCATTGCCCCGCGAGATTTGCGCAGGGGCTGACGAGTGCTGCGTTCAACACCAATGCCTTGGATATCCCCGCAACCATTATGGATCTGGTGGGCTTGCCTGCCGAGGGCATGGTGGGCAAGAGCTTGCTGCCTGTGCTGACAGGGGAAAGCAAGACGCATCGTGACGCGGTCATGGTCACCTATAACGGTCAGCAGTTCGGTCTGTTCTCGCAGAGAATGCTGCGTATGGGGGATATCAAATACACTTGGAATCTGACCGATACCGACGAGCTTTATGATCTTGCAAGCGATCCTTTCGAGCTGCGCAACCTGATCGCAGAGCCTGCCTATGCCGAGGTTCTGCAATCCATGCGCCACCGCCTGCTTGCCGAGCTGCAGGCAGAGGATGATTGTATGCTCAACGGCTGGACTGTGCAGCAGCTGCAGAACGGCAGAAAGCTTTAAGAGTATGTGGAACGAAAACGAAAAAAACACGCCCTTTTACGAGGACGTGTATCTGTACGATCTGAATAGCATGGAAATGCCACCCTTGGCGTATCGTAGCGCACGCGGTGGCAAGGCGCAGCCCGATCTGCTGTCCTTGATCAACCTGCCCGCGCGCGAGTGGCATGATATAGCCCGGCAGCTTTATGAGTGCTCCGTATATCTTTGGATAAACGGCGGTGTTGTACTGCTGCCTGTGCACGGAAGCCTTGGGAGATTGGTTGCGGTCGTAAAAACCACGCTCTCATTGCCTGCTTTTGCTTATCTTGCGCAATGCGCCGGGCAAAAAGAGGCGTATTTCGATGCGCAGATCAAGGAAACTGCGCCCAAGCTGCAGGCGCATGAGTATGAAGCGGCTCAAAGCGCAGTGCGCACGGTGACCGAGCTGCGATTGCTGATCGAGGCTTGCGCGTCGGCACGCAACGCCTTTGATGCAGAAGAGTGCATCCAAAAGGCGGCAGAGATCATGGGTGTTACGCTCATGCCGCAAGAGAAAGCCGAGTTTGCGCCCATGCAAGGACAGGGATTGCTGCCCGATATGCAGCATGCAGGGCAAGCGTTGTTTACTTGTGTGTTTACGCTGCTGTCGATTATGCGAAACGAAGCGCATGCACGCAGCGGCTGGCTTTATGCTGCGCCTTGTGAAACGGGCTATACCTTGCAAGCGCTTGCGCGTTGCCCATCCGATGCCGATACGGCAACGCTGGATCGCTTGCGCATCATGCTGCAGGACTGCGGTGTGGCGCTTGGCGCGCGCACCTTTGCCTTGCCTGTCAAGCCGCCCAAGCAGTACGCGTATATGAGCCGAAAGATCACCGATCCGCGCAAGCCCTTGTGTGCGCGCTGCGGATGCTTAGACACGCGCTGTAAATCCTGTACTGTAATACAATTTGCCGCATTGCCCTACGTTTGCGATGCCGCTTTGCTCGGCATCAAGGCTTTGCCGCATTTTGAGCAATAAAAAATGAGGCTGTTTCAAGCGAAACAGCCTCGTTTTTTGCTTTGATTATTCAGCAGCCTCGGTCTCGGGGGCAGTGGTTTCTTCACCCTTGGTGGTTACTTCCTCGCCAACACCGGAGAGCACGATCTTATTTACGTACTCAGCAGCCTTGGAATCCTCGGGAGCGGTGATTACGCTCTTGAGCTCGGACCAGAAGATGTATTCGCCGAAAGCGATGTCATCTGCAGAGGTCTTGATGTCAATTGCAGTCAGGTGGTTGCACTGATAGAATGCCATATCACCAATGATGGTGGTAGCAGCGGGAAGGGTCAGCGTGGTCAGACCCTGGCAGCCGAAGAATGCGGCAGAACCGATCTCAACCAGGGATTCGGGCAGCTCAATAGAGGTCAAGCCCTTGCAACCGTAGAATGCGAAGTTGTCGATCTTGGTCAGAGTGTTCGAAAGGGTAATGGAGGTCAGCTCATCGCAACCGTGGAAAGCACCCTCACCGATGGTTACAACGGAGTTGGGCAGAACGATCTCGGTCAGCCCCGTGCAGCCTGCGAATGCCCAAGCACCAATGGTCTGGATAGTATCCGGAATGGTGACCGAGGTCATTGCAGTGCAGTAGTAGAATGCTCTGTCAGCAATACCGATGATCTTTCTGACGTTATCTTCATTGTTGGCGTTCTCATCCAGCGAAGCAACAGTTACCTGAGCGGGGACTTCAACTGCATGTGCTTCAGCCTTGCCGACATAGCCGGTAATAACAGCGGTGTTACCGCCTGCTTCCGCGAAGGTGAAATAACCGGTATCGGTTACGTAGGTGTAGTTGGGAGCAACGTAATCGTTGATGGAGGTCAGGTCGCCCTTGGAGGCTTCGCAAGCAACCATTGCAACGAGCATAACAAGGACAATTGCTACGGCAAGAATCTTTTTCATATGGAACTCCTTTAGATTTGAATATAATTATTCATGATTAAGTAAATTATACAATACTTTACCCGAATTGTCAAGAGATTTATGGGCAGAGATTGTAAATAATTTGCGTATATTTACCGTCCAAGCAGCGCAAGGGCTATGTCAATGGCGTAAAGCAGCACCAGGTGCGCGGGGTAGAATACGTAGAAGAAGTATTTGAGCTTGTATTTGCCTGGCTTGCCGTTATAAAGCGCGAGTGGCAGAAGTGCAAGCAGTGACCAGATGCGCGGCGTCATCGAGCCCTCAAGATTGCATGCAAGCATCACTGTGCCTGCAGCAGCACCGCCAAACTTTCCCCAGCGGCTGCTGCCGCCAAGATAGATCAGCACGGGGAGCAGTACGCCTGTCAAGCCGTAATCTATGCGAATGAAATGATTGAGCGCAGCTACGCCCACCAAGGCAAGCGCAAACAGCACAGCGCAAATCGCAATCATGGCAGGACGGGGGAGGGGACGCTTGAAAATCTTGCCGAATAGCTCCGAAACAGGGCTTTTCTGCCCCTTGCACGCGCAAAGCAGCGCATCCAGCAGCCAAAGCAGCACAATGGAGAGCGAGAAGGTGATCAGGATACCGAGATACGGCTCACTTGACACAAAGAAGTAAACCACCTGACAAAGCGCACCGAGTATGAAAATGCGCAAAAAATATTTTTCTCGGCTGCGCGTGTGCCGAAATCCCTCGGCAATGCAAAGCGCGTAAAGCGGCAGCGCAATTCTGCCCGCAATGCGCAGCCAAAGCAGATCGGGGAATAAGATCATGCCCGTATGGTCAAGCAGCATGGAAATTGATGCAATGATTTTGATCCAAAAAACCGACACCCCAAAATCCTCCTTTTTTGACAGTATTCCCATTATAACACAAAACTCGAATTTTGGCAAGCATAAAACCTTGACAAACGCGCTGTATTTATGGTAAAATCAAGGCATGAAAACATAGGAGCTAACGATAGATTTATGAAATTCAAGCAACTTTTGGAAAGCAAGGAATATCCCTGTTCGGGCACGCCCGTCATCGCCTTTTTGGGCGATAGCGTCACGCACGGCGCATTTGAGTGCGTGGATGGCGGCAGCGGCTGTACGTTTGATTTTGCGGCGGTGTACCATAACCGCCTGCGCCTGATGATCTCGCAAAAATACGATTGGATCCCGATCAGCGTGATCAATGCGGGTGTGGCGGGAGATACGGCTGCAGGGGGACTTGAGCGACTTGAGCGTGATATCATTTCGCGCCGCCCCGATCTTTGCGTGGTATGCTATGGACTCAATGACGTTAACGGGGAGCTGGATGCGTATAAGAATGCGTTGCGCGAGATCTTTGAGCGGTTGAAGCAAGCGGATATCGAGGTGCTTTTCATGACGCCCAATATGCTCAACACGCGCGTGGGTGACGTTGTGTTAGACGAGCTGACCGTGTATGCCGAGGTGACCGCAGGTATGCAGAATGGCGGCAAGATGGATGCGTTTATGCAAGCGGCAACCGAGGTGGCATTTGAATGCGGTGTTGTCGTAGCCGACGCTTATGCGCTTTGGAAGCAGATGCATTTAAGCGGCATGGACGTGACAGAACTTTTGTCCAACGGCATCAACCACCCTTGCAGAGAGATGCACGGCATGTTTGCCGAGCTGCTGTATGAAACCATTTTCGGTGCGATATCGACCATGCCCGAGCCTGAAGAGGCACCCGAATCCGCACCGGAAGAAGACGACGAATTAACACCCCTGCAGTTTGACGAGCAAGAGCAAGAGGGATAACTCCACCACACGGACACCCCTCTTGATGAAAAGTTTTCGCCCGCCTTTTTCAAAAGGCGGCGCGGTGGAGGGCGCGTAGCCATCCTCGCTCGTCGCAACGAGCGAAATGACCCACGGCGTTTTTGGTTCTTTTTGCGCCAACTGCGTCAAAAAGAACGGAAAGACCTTTCTCACATAATATCCCAACAAAACATGCGACCTTGGAAAACCAAGGTCGCTTATCTTTTAGTTAGCTTATTCTGTTACAAACTCCAGCTTTTCCACGTCCAAACGCCCGCGATTGAGCACGTAGTAATATCCGTCGATATATACGCCGCGCATGTCGCTCATGTTGTCGCGTGTACCGTACTCGATGCGCAGCACCTCGGAAATGCTCTCACCGTCAAAGTGCAGCACGATATAACCAAAGCGGTAATTGTCGTATTGGTATACGCCGGGATCAAGATACACTTTATCCCACGTGTAAATGCCAAGACCGATCAAGCCCTTTTCGCGGTCGATATAGTAGCACTTGTACTCGGGGGAGTAATCGGTGCAGGGCAGCTCGTATTTGCAATAGGGCTCAACCATCTCGTCTCCCTCGGTGTAGATCTCAAGCTTGAGCTCGTTGCCGTTAGAGCCGCGTCCGATGCCCAAAAGGAAGCCCGGGGCAAAGTTGACAAGGCTGGTGGAAAATCCTTGGATGGTGCCCGTTTCCTTGACAGTGATGTTGGCAAGATCGGAAAGGTCAAAGAAGAATACGGGGTCGGTCTGCTGGATAGCGGTGCAAACGTAAGCCTGCGTGCCGTCAAATCGTGCCGAGCGTACCGTTTCGCCCACGGGAGCGAACTGCTCAACCGATGCCATCACCCTCATACTGCCAAGATCAATGACGTACAGGTTTGCGCTGGTGTAGCGAGGGAACAGCGGGACTGCAAGATCCGCGTTGCCCCAAGAACTGTTACGCTCCTGCTGTGTGCCATTGCTGGTGGTGGTCACCACGCGCAGGGTGTTTTCGTATTCGTCCATGCTGTACTGATCCAGCACGTAGCCGTCCACGATCACAGAACCGCGTTTTTCAAAGCCGTCTGCACCGTAGCCGATGCAGGAGATCTCGCTGACCGTGTGGTAAGGTGTTTCACCGTTCACGGTCTGTCCGTATTCGACGAACTGACGCGATGCGTAAATGGCGCTCTTGGACACGTAAACGTCCTCGGAGTAGGAAAGGTATGCGGCAGAGTCCTTGACAGCCGTGCCTGCGTCATCCATGAGCACCATGACCGTGTAGCTTGCGTTGCTGAGCTTGTCGGGGCAAACGATGCTGTCGGCAGGGATTCTCTGCGCGTTACCGTTGTGCTCAATACGGGGAATATAGGTGCGCTCGTCATCGTAATCGGGGTTGTGGCAGCGCATGGTAGTCATGAACAAAAGTCCGTGCTCGGTCAGACGCGCGGAAAGGTACCTTCCCGAAACGTCCACGTTGGAGATTTCCTTGACGTTTGCGGGATCGCTGACGTCAAGCGTGATGATTCTGGTCATTTGCACGTAATTCCTGTTCGTTTTGTCCAAGCCTTCAGAAATGACGGTCAACTTGGTGCAATCCATGGAAAGGAAGAACTCATCGGCACTAAAGGTCTCCATGCCGTATTGTGCAAGGTCGGTGCGGCTGATCAGCTCGCTGTCCTTGGCGGCAATGCTGTAAATATACAGCTGATTTTGCGCCATGTAGTAAATGTGCGTGTCGCTGCGCTTGATCAGGTCGGCTTCAATCACGCCCGATACCTGATTGTCGGTCACCTCTTGGTAGTTGCCGGTACCGTTCGTGCCATCGGCTTCACCGGCTGCGCCGGGAATCATATCCTCCATCTTGGAAAACAGATTGGAGGGCAGGTCAAGCAGCAGCTGGGCGGTGTTCTTGTACTTGGGCGGCTTGTAGTAATACTCGTTGAGCATTTGGATAATGCCGTAATATTCGCTGTCCGCGTACTTTTTTACGCTGGGCGGCGTTGTTTTATAGGGGATAAAGAGTGCAAACGTGCCGACCAGTAGCACAAAGCACAGGCAAGCGGCAAGAATACTGAGCATACGCACGGATTTGCCCGCGCGTTTGCGCATAGCGGCACCCGTGGGTGCTGCCTCGGTGACGTACTTGTCATCCACGCCACCAAGTGACTGTAACCATTTTTTCTTCATATATCAATTCCTTCTTTCTCCAGATAGTCTTTGAAGGCTCTGCGCGTGCGATGCAGGATCACCTTGACGTTGGCAGGGGAGAGGCCTGTTTCGGCAGCGATCTGCTCGATCGAGCAAAGATACCAATAGCGCTGCAGAAATACGATGCGGTGTCTATCCTGCAGTGTGGCAAGAAAACCGTTGATCGCGGCGTGCAGGGCGGTCTGATCCGCAAGGCTTGGCTCCCCGTTGGGTATGCATTGCCAGTATTCCTCGGCAATCTGCTCAATTTCCGAGCCGCGCTTTTGCGCACGGTCAAAATTGTAGCGATCAAGGGCGAGATTGCGTGTGATCTTACCTAAAAATGCCTGCAAAAGCGTAGGGCGTTCGGGCGGCATGGCATTCCATGCACGTACCCAGGTGTCGTTCACGCATTCCTCGGCATCCTCTTTGCAATGCAGGATGTTATCGGCAATACGGTAGCAGAATTTTCCGTATTTTTGCTGCGAGTGTTCAATCGCTGCTTCGGCGCGCTCCCAGTACAGGGCAACGATTGTTTTATCCTCCACGTTTGTCACCTCCTTGGCTCGTGTGGCTTTGTCCTTCACTTGTAAAGACGGGAAATGGCAGGGTTTGGTTACAGGAAAAATGAAAAAAGTTGAAAAATTTTCAAAAAAAGTCGTCACCATTGGGACGACTCCTTTTGAAAAGTTTTGAACGATCTTTTCCGGACCGCCGCCACCATGCGGACGATTCCTCTTGAAAAGTTTTGATCGAGCTTTTTCAAAAGCTCGCGGGGGCTTGGGGCAGCGCCCCGAGTCGCGCCCGCAGGCGCGAAATATTCTCGGCGTTTCTTTTGGTTCTTTTCTTTGCGCCAGCGGTGTCAAAGAAAAGAACGGAGAGAATTATCTCAATGTAAAAAACGAACATTTGTAGGGTATGATATTGGTTTACCGTTGGGGTGAGATGTGAGAAAACTCTCTCCGTTCTTTTTTTGAGCAAGTAGCCGCAAAAAAAGAACCAAAAAAACGGCGTTGGAGAGAGTTTCGCCTCTGCGGAGGCGACCAAGGGCTGCGCGCCCTTGGATGGGCGGTCGCTTTTTGAAAAAAGCGACGTAAAAACTTTCATTGAGGGCGACGTAAAAACTTTCATCGAGGGCGACGTAAAAACTTTCGAGAGTTTTGCGTGTCCGTTATTTGTGGTACGGTGTGCCTTTGATGATGGTCAATGCGCGGTAGGTTGCTTCCAGCAGTATTACGCGCATCAGCTGATGCGGAAACGTCAGTGCCGATACCGAAAGGCGCAGATCACATGCACTCTTGACGCTCGGTGCAAGTCCGAACGAAGAGCCGATGACCAAAACAACCTCGCCGTGCGTCTGCCCGATCTCCTCAAATTTCTTTGCCAGCTGCTCCGAGGAAAGCTGCTTGCCTTCCACGCAAAGCGCGATCTTAAAAGCACGCGGTGACATAGCGGCAAGCACCTGCTTGCCCTCTGCTTCAAGAGCTGCGTCAATTTCCTTTTGCGAGGGCTTGTCCGAAAGCTTGACCTCGGCTAAATTTACCTCGGTAAACTTGCAGTAAGCACCCAGTCTTTTCTTGTATTCCTCGGCAGCCTCGCGCAGGTACGACTCTTTGAGCGTGCCGATTGTGATCAATTTTACGTTTAACATACACCCTCCTTACGGTACAAGCCAGCTGACGTGCATCGGGTCTGCCACGCGCAGGTTGAATTCTGCGTCAGCAATGGCGGTAAAGGTTTCGTGAAAGGCAAGGCGCGGCGTGTTGTTCTGCTCCGAAAGGTGCGCGAGCAGTATGTTCTTAGTGCCGCTTGCGTAAAGTTGTGCGGCAAGCGCGGCGCAATCCTCGTTGGAAAGGTGACCCTTGTTAGAGCGAATACGCAGCTTGAGATCATACGGATAAGGTCCGTCCATGAGCATATCGGGGTCATGATTGGACTCCAATACCACCGATTCACAGCCCAGCAGATTTTGCAAAATCTCGGGCGTGACGTAGCCGATGTCGGTCGCGTAAGCAATCGCGACAGGCGCTTCACCGTCCAGCGTAATGCGGTAGCCCACCGAGGCGCGGCTGTCATGCGGTGTTTTGAATGCCTGCACAGCTGCGTCACCTATGCGTACCGCGCAGGACGGCGCGTCGGGATAGACGCGCAAAAGGTCTGCAAGATGCGGTGCGCTGTCAGCGATACGTGCGGCACTCGCCCTTTGTACGTGAATGGGCAGGGGATGGTGCTTGCAAAAGACCGAGAGCGCGTCGATATGGTCGCGGTGCTCATGCGTGATAAACACCGCGTCCAAGGCGTCGGGATCAACACCAATCGAAGCAAGCGCGGCACAAACCGCCTTGCAGTTCTTGCCCATATCGATCAGAAACTTCGCCCCGGGGGTCTCAACGTAAGTACAGTTGCCCTTTGAGCCGGAAAACAGGGTACAGATGCGGTAGCTTGCCATGTTATGCACCCAGCATGCCGCCAAACAGCGTGGGAATGGCGGTCAGAATGAGAAAATCGATTGCCAAGGGCACGAATGCGGCAAACAATACCACGATCATCCACTTGGATTTGCGCTTGCGCTCCACACCGCTTTGAATAAACGCGAGCTTTTCGTGCTCGCTCATGGTGTCGGGCAGCATTTCGGGCGTGATGTTGTCGCGCGTGAACGCGCGGTTATAAATAATGTAAGCGACCAAAAATCCTGCGCCTATGGTAGCGTACAGCGCCATGATGCCAATGCCCATGATCTGCGCTGTGCGCAACGCCTGCATGTGCTCCGAGAGAGCCACCACGCCAAAATAGATCAGCGTGGAGAGCACAGAGCAGCCCAGCGTCAGCCCGAACAGCAGCTTTTGCTGCTTGGTTGCGGGCTTGCGCTCACGGGGCTTGTGCTCCTGCGGGGGCTGGTTGGGCAGCATGGGGCTTTGATTTCTTTGAAAGAATGCCATTGTATCCTCCGCTTACGCGATCTTGCATGCGCCTACCTGACGGATGTGCAGGGGCAGGCATGCGCCCGCGCCAAACGCACCGTCCATAGCGGCACGGAATTCTTCAACCAGCTCGGTGGGAACAAATGCCTGAATGGTGCCTGCAAAGCCGCCGCCGTGCACGCGCCAAGCAGCCTTCTTGCCGCTAAGCACCTGCTCTGCAAGGCAAAGAGCCAAAGAAAGACCCTGCTCGTTGGGTGCTTTGGTGGTGTAAATGTTTTGCAGATAGCAGAACGAGGACTGACCGGATGCGCAAACGTGAGAAAGGAATGCGTCAAGGTCATTGTGCATCAGCGCATCGGTCTGTGCCATAACGCGCTCGTTTTCAGCAAAGAAGTGCATAGCACGCAAAATGGCGCGGTCGCCCAGGGTCTTGCGCAATGCGGGAATGGCAGAAGCAACCTCGTCGCGGTTCACCTCGCGCAGCACCTTTTTGCCAAAGTGTGCCGCAACTGCCTTCATCTCGGCAGGAATGGATGCGTAATCGTCTGTCAGGTCCGCGTGGTTGCCGCCCGTGTTGACGATGCACAGCGCGTATCCTGCAGCAGTAATGTCAAAGGGCACGCCGCGAATGATGGGAGCGGCAGGGTCTGCAAAGTCGATCGCCACAATACCGCCGTGGGCGCAAGCAACCTGATCCATCAGGCCGCAGGGCTTGCCGAAGAACTGGTTCTCCGCCTTTTGCGACATCTTTGCGATCTCGACGTTATCCACGCGACCGTCATTATACAAATAGTTGAGAATGTTACCGATCATGTCCTCAAAGGCAGCAGAAGACGAAATGCCCGAGCCCTTGAGCACCGCAGAGGTGGTATAAGCGTCAAAGCCGCCCGTGATGTAGCCGTTCTGCACAAACTGCGCGCTCATGCCCGCAATGATGGATGCGGAGGTAGCGAACAAGGCAGGATCGGGCGTGGTGTAGGTAGCAAGATTGACCTCGTCTGCAGAAAATCCCTCGCTCTTGACGCGGATAATGCCGTCAGCATTTGCGGACGCGACCGCGATGATGTCAAGGTCGATGGATGCTGCAACCACGCAGCCGTGGTTATGGTCGGTATGGTTGCCCGAAAGCTCGCTTCTGCCCGAAACCGAGAACAGGGAAACGTCGCGCTCTGCACCGTACAGCGCAGCAAACTCGTCAAGTGCCTTTGCGTAGCGTGCCTGCTGGGCAGCAACTGCATCCGCACCGTAAACCTCTGCAAGTCTTGCGTTAAATTCGCCCGCACACAGGGCGTGCTTGATATCTGTCATTTTCATAGCTGTAGTCCTTTCTGTGCATTAAAGCTGGGTCTTGATCTTTTCCAGGCAATCCTGGCAGATGCGCTTGTTGTTGAAATATACCACGCGGTCTGCGTTGCTGCAGAATACGCAGCAGGGCTGGTATTTTTGCAGGATGATGCGGTTTTCATCGGTAAAGATTTCCAGGGGATCCTTTTCCTTAATATCCATAGTCTGACGAATGCTGATGGGCAGTACGATTCTGCCAAGCTCGTCTACCTTGCGTACGACACCGGTCGATTTCATAGTTATATCTCCTTTTTATATTATTTTCTTTTAAGTGCTTTTATTATATACCTACGTGCGGATTTTGTCAATATGAAAATGGAAATAAATGGAGAAATTTTAGAAAAATTGGTATTCTCAAGCGGCTGATGTCGTACCGCCGCGAAGCGTGTCGAATGGCGCTTTGTGCAGACAAGCATAACATTTGTGCAGCAAATACTAAACTCTCAACTTTTCTGCAACAATGCCCCAAAACCTGTCAATACTGCACTTAGATTAAAAATTCGGAGGTCATTATGCTCAAGGGTGCGCAAAAGAGAATGTACGTGGTCAAATTGGGGCAGGAGTCACCGTTCGAGGAGGCATATTTTGTGCTCAAGCGGGAGAGCGATGCAGTACCCGGCAAGGACATGGTCAGCGAGGCGGCACGCATTATCCGCCAAAGTGCGGGGCAGGAACAGGGTACAGCCCCTGCCAATAAGCGCGCATGGCAAATCGCGCTCGGCTTTGCTTGCGGCTTTATTACGGGCGGCGGGATCGCTGTCGCAATCTGCCTGCTATTGTAAGGTTTTGCGTACCTGTTGACAAATCGGGCAAGGTGTGCTATAATCAATATAACTATTGTGACCGTTTTGAAATGATTCCACTTCATTTCTGCAAATACAAATTGAATTTTGGCTCTGTTGACCGATCGGGGGACGTGATACCGATTGGGGTAGGGCTTGATTTTTGTGCGTCAAGAAAGGAGATCCGCGCGCACACGGAGAAGTTATATGGCAAAACAAACTGGCAGAAACGGCGGGAGCGCACCCGCAAAGCAATCGTCAAGAAAAAAGAGCGAGAGCAGAAAAAGCGTAAATGAAAAGATTATCAATGCGGCTTTGGAGGAGATCTACGCAAGCGTAGAGGCGGAGCAGAAAAAATCGCCCGCACCCAAAGCACCCAAGCAAAAGAGCAAGGAGCAGGGCAAGGCTGCAGAGCCCGAGCAAGCAGCGCCCAAAAAGCAGACCCGCAAATCTGCGGCAAAGCCCGAAAAGGAGGCAAAGGAGGCGAAGCCGGCAAAAGAGGCAAAGCCGACCAAGCAGCCCGAGCAGCCTGCAGAAATCTCACCCAAGCCCGAAAAGCCGGTAAGCGAGCGCAAAACGCACGTGCGCACAGGCAGACGCAAGTCCGAAAGGGCAGCCGAGAGCGCAAAAAAGGCGCAGGCAGAGGTGCAGATCAAGCATGACCCCGACGCGCGCTTGCGCGTGATTCCGCTGGGAGGACTCAACGAGGTTGGTAAGAATATGACCTTGTTTGAGTGCGGTGACGAGATTCTGATCGTGGACTGCGGCATCGGATTCCCCGACGAGGATATGCCCGGTATCGATCTGGTCATTCCCGATATGTCTTATCTGGAAACCAATCGCGACAAGATCAAGGGCATCGTGCTGACGCACGGACATGAGGACCACATTGGCGCAGTACCCTACTTTTTGCGTACCTTCAACGTACCTGTCTGGGGCACCAAGCTCTCTCTGGGTATCTTGAAGAACAAGCTTGAAGAGTTCAAGCTGCCTTGGCAAGCCGACCTGCGCTGTGTACAGGCAGGGGACAGCATTGCCGTAGGCAAGAGCTTTGGCGTGGAGTTTATCCGCGTAAACCACTCGATCGCAGACGCTTGCGCGCTTGCTATCAGCACGCCCGTGGGCTTGGTGGTGCATTCGGGTGACTTTAAGCTGGACCTGACCCCCATTGAGGGTGAGGTCATGAACCTGACCCGCCTTGGTGAGCTGGGCAAGCAGGGCGTAAAGCTGCTGATGTGCGAGTCCACCAACGCAGAGCGTCCCGGCTATACCCCCTCTGAGAAAAAGGTGGGTGAGTCGCTGGAGTATATTTTCTCGGTCAACCAGAACAAGAGAATCATCATAGCCACCTTCTCGTCCAACGTGCACCGCGTGCAGCAGATCATTGATACCAGCGTGCGACACGGCAGAAAGGTTGCCATTACGGGTCGCAGCATGCTCAATATCGTCAGCGCGGCAAGAGAGCTGGGATATATGCACGTACCGGACGGTGTGATCGTGGAGCTTACCGATATCAAGCGTTACAAGCCCGAGCAGCTGACCTTGGTTACCACGGGCAGCCAGGGCGAGCCTATGTCCGCGCTTTACCGCATGGCGTTCGGTGAGCACAATCAGGTCACGCTCGGACCTTCCGACCTTGTGGTACTTTCCGCAAGCGCCATCCCGGGTAACGAGAGCCTGATCAACCGCATTGTCAACGAGATCTCCAAGATGGGCGTCAAGGTGCTGCACGACTCGGTGGTCGAGGTGCACGTTTCGGGACACGCCTGCCAGGAGGAGATCAAGCTGATGCAGGCATTGACCAAGCCTACCTACTATATGCCCATTCACGGTGAATATAAGCACATGGCTGCCAACGGTGAGCTTGCAAGAAGCATGGGCATGGCTGCCGACCATATCTTTATCTCGGATATCGGCAAGGTGCTGGAGCTTTCCGAGGATGGCGCCAAGTTTACGGGCACTGTGCCCTCGGGCAAGGTGCTGGTGGACGGCTCGGGCGTGGGCGACGTGGGCAATATCGTGCTGCGTGACCGCAAGCATTTGTCACAGGACGGCTTGATTGTGGTGGTTGCCACGGTGGATATGCATGCAAGATACGTGCTGTCGGGTCCGGATATCGTCTCGCGCGGATTTGTGTACGTGCGTGAGTCCGAGGATCTGATGGAGCAGATGCGCTCGGTTGCGGCACAGGCAATGGATAAGAGCCTTTCGGGCAGGGATGCGGATTTCTATGCCATCAAGAATCGCGTTAAGGACGATCTTGGTAAGTTTATCTATCAGCAGACCAAGCGCAGACCCATGATTCTGCCCGTGATCATGCACGTTTGATGGATGATTTGGCAGAAAAAGGCGAAAAATACGAAAAATTAAGTATTTGTTTACAAATCGATTATATTTGAACATCATAATTGCGCTATAATATTGCGTGACTGTTTGGATGGGAGCGTCTGCTCCCACCTGTAACATAATCAAAAATACAACATAGAGGTGAACCCTGACATGGGAAAAGGAAACAGAAGCAGAATTGAAAGAGCTATGAACGAGTCTGCAATCGTAGGCAAAAACGTTCAGGCGAAAAAGACTACTAAGGTATCCGGTGCGGGTATCTTTGTAACCGTTGCTGCAGTTTTGGTCGTAGTTGCATTGCTGATCGGTGCGATTGGCGTGCTCAATGACGGCGGATGGTTTGCACGCACGAAGACTGTGGTTAAGGAAGGTAACTTCAAGGTCGACGGTACCATGATGAACTACTTCTATACGACGCAGTTCAACAATTACTATCAAACTTATTATCAGATGTACTCTCAGCTCGCATCCTCCGGTCTGGACGTAAGCTCTTACGTTTACAAGGCTATGGGTATCAGCGATCCTAACAAGTCCCTCAAGGAACAGGATATGCCTACTGCAGAGGGTGCAGAAAAGATCACCGTGTTTGATTTCTACATGAACTTGGCTGAGGATTACGTTACCCGTATGCTGACCTACTGCAAGTTCGCAGCCGAGCAGGGCATTGCACTGACCGAAGAGGACTATGCGGACATCGATCACACCATCGAGGAGCTTAAGACCTCCTACAAGAGCCAGAAGGCTCTGTACGAGCAGTTCGGCATGGCTTACTACTCCTCCTTCTCCGCGTTCCTGGCTGATAACTACGGCACGGGCGTTAAGGAAAGAGACGTACGTAACTGCCTGGAGCTGATCACTCTGGCTGCAAAGTTCGAGGAAAAGCTGACCGATGAGAAGAAGCAGGAGATCATTGGCGATAAGACCAATGCTGCTGTTGAGGAATTCGTAAAGAATAACCCCGCCTCCTTCCTGATGGCTGACTACTATTCTTACAGCTTCTCTGTCAGCAACAAGGGTAAGACCGATGCTGAGTTTGAGGCTGAAAAGGCAGATCTGCTGGAAAAGGCAAAGAAGCTTGCAGAGTGCACCGATAAGGAAACCTACAAGGCATCCGTTCTGGCTCTGCTGGAAGAGGCTAAGCTCAAGGAATACCGCGATAAGAACTGGAACACCTTCCTGAAGGAAAACGGTAACGATGAGGACAAGACTGAAGAGGCTATCAAGAAGAGCTTCTACGAAAAGCAGTGGACTGACGCACTGAAGGACGTTGCATTTGATGCAACTCTGACTGAGGGCTTCAAGCACCCCACTGATCCTACTAAGCTCAGCAAGTGGATCTTCGGCTTTGATGCAGGCGAGCACAACAGTGATTGCAAGCACGAGGGCGAGCACGAGAAGAGCAATGATCCCGCAAAGAAGGGTGATTTGACCTACATCGAGGATGAAACCGAGAAGGAAGAAACCGTAAAGAAGGAAGAGGCAACCACCGGCGCTGCTACTACCGGTACCACCGCTGAGGAAACCACTACCGATGCTGCTGCTCCCGCAGCAGAGACCACCAAGGAAGAAACTACCACCAAGGCTCCTTCCACCTCCACTTCCAACAAGGTAACCGTAACCACCTACACCGTAACCGTTTACCTCCTGGAAAAGGAAACCTACCGTAACACCGAGATCACCAAGCACTTCGGCTACGTAATGTTCGCAAGCAAGGCTGATGCTGAGAAGTTCTACGCTGAGTTCCAGAAGGGCGAGATGAATAAGGACTCCCTGGTTGAGCTGGTTGAGAAGATGCACGAAGAGGTTAAGCCCTACGCATATGACGGCGTAGAGGATTACCTGCCCGGCGATCTGGAAGACCAGCAGCTCACCGGCGCTGACAAGTGGCTGGAGACTGCAAAGCCCGGCGATTGCTCCGGTGTAATTGAGGTCGTTCACTCCAAGCCTGCTTCCGGCACCACAAAGGAACTCAAGACCACTTACTATGCTGTACTGGTTTACGATCAGGATGGCGACGAGGCATGGTACTGTGATGCTCTGGAAGGCGCAACCGGTGAGGCTGTTTCCGATTGGTTTGAGGAAAACGGTCTGGAGCTGACCTTCAACGAGAAGGCTTACAAATATATCAACGTCTGATTGTAATTGAATACAGGCAAATTGGCATGGATACGTCCGTGCCATTTTGTCCATTTGCGGCATATTATAAAAGGGAATTAGTTTTAAAAGAGGAAGCGTTATGATTATCAATCCAAAAGAAACCACAGTAGCCTACCGATGCCCTGCGTGCGGCGCGGGTGTTATGAGTGCGGTAGGAATATTTGCGCTCAGCGCGGAAATGATCAAGCTCAAATGCACGTGCGGACAGAGCGAGATGAAGATCGTGTATAACAACGAAGGGCAGATCAGACTCAGCGTGCCATGCATGTTTTGTCCCTCTCCCCATAGCTTTTTGGTTAACAAAAACGTGTTCTTCGGCAAGGATCTGTTTTCCTTGCAGTGCCCGTATTCGGACGTTAATATTGCCTGCATCGGTGAGACCAATCAGGTCAAGGCAGAGCTGGCAAGAACTGAGCTGGAGCTCTTGGACCTGTTGGCGGAAAACGGCATTGACGATCTGAGCGCTTTGCAGAGTGACGAGGAGCAGACGCTGACCGACCCGCAGATCTTTGACATCATCATGTTTGTCATCAACGATCTGGATGCCGAGGGAAAGATCTACTGTAAGTGTCCGCCCAAAGCCCCCCTGCCGGACGGCGTGCTGCCCGACGAGGAGGAGGGAAGATACGAGGCACAGGTGCTGGACGGTGGCATTTTGGTCACCTGCCGCGACTGCGGTGCTTCGCGCGTGATCCCCACCGATTCGCTGCTTGGCGCACACGCGTTTTTGAACTGCGACAGCTTGAAGCTGGAATGAGTAAATTGAGAGAAGCATCAAGAGCGCAGAGTGCAGAGTGATAAAAAATAAGATATTATCAGAAAAGCCGCTCGTTTGCGAGACTTCCCATAAGGAAGTCTCGCAGTTTTATTCGCCTTTGGCGAGTGATATTGCTCGCAGTGATATTCGCTACGCGAGTTTTTGGGGGCGAATAAAATTACACTGAAGCCATAAGGCTTCAATACCACTATCGCGAAACGATAATATCACTTCGATGAAGTCGGAATATCACTCTTGTTTTCTCTGCCGATTTATGTTATAATGAGATTGCAACGTAGGCGAGGGCTTGCTCCCGCCGTAACATAAGATTTAAGTTAACAAGGCGGCGGGAGTAACCCCCCACCCTACAAAGGGGTATGGGCTTTGCCCTATGCCCACGGGGCTTGCAACGCTGTAATACAAAGGCGAAACTGGCGCGATAAAAACAGAATGATAAATAAGAATTTGACGGGGTGATTAAGATGATAGATATCACTGCTTGGATGAATGAATTTTTGCAAAAGTTAAATCATGAATTTGAAAACCGTGTGTGGTTTGTCGGATTGCAAGGGAGCTACGGTCGCGGTGAAGCCCGTGACACGAGCGATATTGATATTGTCGTAATACTTGACAAGTTATCCGCATCAGATATTCAAGAATACAACACAATGTTAGATACCATTCCTCACAGAGAACTGATTTGCGGCTTTGTTTCGGGTAAGGATGAGCTTTTGAATTGGGAGCCTTCCGACCTTTTTCAGTTTTATTATGACACAACACCTATAAAAGGGAGTCTTGATGAATTGCTTGCGGTAATTGATGAAACTGCTGTGATGAGAGGCATCAAAATCGGGGCTTGCAATATCTATCACGGATGTGTTCATAATATGTTACACGAGAAAAGCGAGGCTATTTTGCGAGGACTATATAAATCCGCATCTTTTGTTGTGCAGGCAATTGCTTTTCAGCAGACGGGAAAATACATTAAGTATCAAAAAGAATTGTTATTGGTTGCCTCTCCCGATGAACAGGATATCATTCATATCTTTTTGAAATTGAAAAAAGGTGAA
>JAZOLE010000054.1:0-10429 GCA_045652835.1 Eubacteriales bacterium
AAACAAGTTCTCTGCCGAAATTTTTGTGTCTACTATTTCTCCGCTAAGAATGCAGAGAGAAGCAAGGGTTTTCTTTATTTAATAATAAAAATCATGATTTCCTACGCGGAAGGCGTATTTGCGGTTATTTTGTATCCACGAAGAGGTGGATATACGGGGATTGAGAAAATACAGCACCGAGCCGGAAAGCGTATAGCCGTCCAGGCACATTTTGGCTGCTATAATAGCAGATTCGGTGGGAGTGGAATAAATGCTGCCGTTTGCCACGGGTGTGAATTGCGTGCCGTACTTTTTGTCAAATACAACGCCCTTGACCGTATTGGGAAATTGCCCGGATTTGACGCGGTTGAGTACTACCGTACCCACGCCGATCTGTCCGGTAAAGCTCTCGCCCTTTGCTTCTGCAGAAATGATGCGCGAGAGCCAGTATAAGTCCTCATAATCGTATGCAGAATCGGGCTTTACCATGCTTTTGGCTTGCTTTAACGTTACGTTCCAAGCATTTGGCGGCTGTTGGGTCTGCGGTTTTGTGGTTTGTGCGGGCTTTTGTGTAGGCTTTTGCGTGGTCTGCGGCGGCTTTGTTGTAACTTGCTCTGTTGGCTTTTGCGTCTGGGGTCGCGTGCTCTCTGTCGGTTTTTGCGTAACTATAGGCGGCTTTGCGGTCTGCTCGGGAATTTTTACCGTTTCCTGCTCGGAGGGGCTTTGCTCGGGTTGCGCTTGTGGCAGGTCGATCTCCTCTTCTATTGTAAACGTTTCATTTTCATCCGGCAGTTCAATGACCTGTTGGTCCGACGGTGCTTCGGGTGTGACCTGCTCTTGCAACGTATCAAGCTCGGGCAGTATTGGCATGCGCTGTAAGAAGGATGTATCTGTTACAATATCCCGCACGGAAAATCCTATGTATACGAGTGACAATACAGCTAACACACCGCAAACGGGCATGGCGTAGCGCGATTGCGCTAATTTTCGTATGAATTTCAACTTCACACTTCCTTTCTGTGTTTTATTTCCAAGGTGAGATTGTCAAGGAAGTCGATATAAATATTGTAACAGAAAACACAGCGTGGTGCAAGGAACAATATATGGTAATGAAATCTTTGCCAAACCCTTGCAAAATCCTATATTTTGTGTTATACTTATAATTGGATTATTGTGGATAGGTATACTTATTTTCAGGAGAAATACATATGAAAGTCATTTTGGCATCCAAATCGCCCCGACGCAAGGAAATACTGCAAACGCTGGGCATTGATTTTACCATAGTAACGGCTGATACCGACGAGCACAGCGATCAGACCGATCCCGCGCTGCTTGTTGAACAGCTGGCATTGCAAAAGGCGCAGGACGTGCAGGATCTTTTGGACGCGCAGGACAAGCTGGAGTGCGATACGCTGATCATCGCATCCGATACGGTTGTTGCGCTGGGCGGTGAAATTTTGGGTAAGCCCAAGGATAGACAAGACGCGCGCCGCATGATCTCGGGGCTTCAGAATACTACCCATCACGTGCTGTCAGGCATTGCATTTTGTTATATAGATAAGCAAGGCAAAAGGAGAGGTGCCGTTTCGCACGCTTCCACAGCCGTGCATTTCGGTCCTATGAATGACGCGGATATTGAGCTGTATCTCGATTCGGGCGAGCCGTTTGACAAGGCAGGTGCCTATGCCATTCAAGGCTTGGCAGGCAGATGGATCACGAGCATTGAGGGTGATTATTTCAACGTTGTCGGCTTGCCTGTCAATATCATGTGCGAGCTTGCAAAGCATGCGTTTGAATTGGATTTGTTGAGATTATAAAATAATGAAATCTGCCTTGGGCAGATGAAATCCACCAACGGCTATGCCGTTGGTGGGTAAAATAAAAATTTATGGAAAGGAGGGAGAGTTTTCCCATGGCAAGACATATCGGTATCGATCTCGGTACGTCCAATACACGCTTCTGGCTCAAGGAAAAAGGCATACTTTTGCGCTCTCCCTCTGCCGTTGCCATTGATAATAAGACCCGCGAGGTGGTTGCCGTGGGTAGTGACGCACGCCGCATGGTGGGTAAGACTCCCGTGCACCTGTCTGCTTACAGACCCGTACAGGATAGCGTTGTAACCAATTTAGAGGTCACCTCAACCATGCTGCACGAATTTTTCGTGCGCACCAACTGTACAGGAATTTTCCATAAGCCCGTAGTACTTGCCGCAAGTCCTTACCGTTTGACCGACGTGGAGCGTCTTGCCATTGAAACTGCCATTTTGGATGCAGGGGCAAAGTCGGTGGCTATGATTGATGCGCCCTTGGCAGCTGCACTTGGCGCAGGACTGCGCATTGCCGATCCGCGCGGATGTATGGTGTGTGATATCGGCGGCGGTACAACCGAAATTGCGGTCATCAGCTCGGGCGGCATCGTACGCGCAAAATCCTTGCGCGTAGGCGGTGACAAATTTGACCAGGCGATTATTAACTACTGTAAATATCGCAAGGATTTGATCGTGGGTGACACGGCTGCCGAAATGGCAAAGCGTCAGCTGGCAGTTGCAACACCAGATATTGATCGCGGCAGCATGCAGATTTTTGGCAGAAACGTGCGTACAGGACTTGCTACCACCCAAACCATTGCATCGGGTGAGGTGTGTCAGGCACTTCGTGCACCTATAGAAGCCATTATTCGCGCCATCATCACCACCATTGAGGAAACGCCTCCTGAAATTGCGGGTGATATTTTCGACTTTGGTATCATGCTCACGGGCGGTGGCGCCAATATTCCCGGCATTGCCGCGCATATTTCCAAGCAAGTGGGCGTGCGCGTCACGGTAGCAAAGCATCCCACGGATGCGGTTTGCCAAGGTCTTGGTAAGTTTATTGAGCACCCCAAGCTGACCTCCAAGCAGCTGATCTACCGTTCGAGGTAAGTGCATGAATAAATCTAAGATCCCATACAGAATTTTTATACTGACAGGCATATTCTTTCTGATCTGCCTTTTGTACGTTGTCCGTCTTGCAGGCATCGTGCTGACAGAGGAAGCCCCCGAACTGCAGGATTATACCTACACGTACGTGACAATCAAGGCAGCACGCGGACAAATTTATGACCGCAACGGTGTGCCTTTGGTGACAAATCGATACATTTATAACTTAATATTGGACGATCAAACGCTGCCGGATCAGGATATAGATCGAAATAAGGCACTATTGACGCTTTTATATGTGTTTAATAATACCGATGAAGCGCATAAACGCGTGCAGGACAGCTATCCCTTTACGGGAACGTATCCAAATCTGACCTATGCACCCGAAATAGCTGAGGATACCACCCTGCGCTACAGACTTTTGCGCCGTATTGCGCAAAATGAGCTGGAGGACGGGGTCAAGACGCATACGGTCACCGCGCTGGAAGTCTATTATGCAGAAAATCCCGATGCGTTTCCTACCGAGCAGGAGCTGATTGAATATTACATGAAAAAATACGGGCTTGATGCCAAGAGCAGCGGACAAATTCTCTATACCGATGCACAGATCGATTCGCTGCTGCGCCTGTATTACGATATGGAATGTAATAATTTCGGTGGCATGAATCAATACACCTTTGCAACCGATCTCTCGCTTGCCTTGATTACCAAAATCGAGGAGCGCGGTATTTCGGGCATATCGTTTTCCTATGCCGTACAAAGGCAGTATGAACATCCGGGCTATGCCTCGCATATTTTGGGCACGATCGGGCAGATCTACGCCGAGGATTGGGAGTATTACAAGGAGCTTGGGTATAACATGAACGATTACGTGGGTATTTCGGGCTGTGAGTATGCTTTTGAGCAGTATTTGCGCGGAATTGACGGCGTAAAGGTAATGAAATTTGATGCAGATGGCAATTTGGTGGACGAATATTACAAACAAACACCGATTGCGGGCAATGACGTATATCTGACCATTGATATCAATCTGCAAAAGGCTGCCGAGGACGGGCTTGCCGAAAATATCAAGTACATTCGTGATCGAGGCTATAATAAGAATTGTGAGTCCGGCTCGTTGGTTGCCATGCATCCCGACACGGGTGAGGTCTTGGCGATCGCGTCTTATCCTACGTTTGACTTGACTACCTATAATATGGATTATAACGATCTGTATGCCGATCCCGCACAGCCGCTGTTAAATCGCGCGCTGCAGGGTCTTTATGCCCCCGGTTCAACCTTTAAGCTTGGCATGGTGGTGGCAGGTATGCAGGAAAACGTGGTGAATGCTTCCACAACGCTGTTTTGTGATAAGAAATACACGTATTACAGCGGATATCAGCCCGAATGTACGGGCAGACACGGCAATATCAATGCCGCAAACGCCATTTGCGTGTCTTGTAACTGCTATTTTTATGATCTTGGCAGACAGCTTGGTATTACCAAAATGAATCAATACTGCGATTTTTACGGACTGGGACAAAAGACGGGAATCGAGCTTTATGAGGAAGTCGGTATTTTGGCAGGAGAGTCGTACAGAGAGCAAAACGGACTTGTGACGTGGCAGCCGGGCGATACCATTGCCGCTGCAATCGGGCAGTCGGATAATATCTTTACGCCTATACAGATCGCCTCGTACGTTTGTACGCTGCTCAATGGCGGCACGCGCTATTCGTCGCATCTTTTGCATTCGGTCAACACCTATTTTACCAACGAATCGGTCACAAAGCCCGAGCCGCAGGTGATCTCGCGCTTGGAAATCACGCAAAGTGCGCTGGATACTGTCATGCTTGGCATGAAATTGATGGTTGAGGACAGCGCAACTGTGAGCAATTTCATGAAAAACGTGCCTGTAACGGTTGGAGGCAAGACGGGTACGGCGCAGCTCGGCGGCGGACAGATCGATAATGCCTTGTTCGTGTGCGCAGCTCCTTATAATGACCCCGAAATCGTGATTTCAGTGGTAATAGATAAGGGCGCAGGCGGTTCGTATTCCTCGCTTAGCGCAGCCCGCGTGCTGGAGGCGTATTACGGGCAGTAAATAAAGTAAACAAAAATAAAAAAGCTGATTCAAATTGATTTGAATCAGCTTTTTTTATTTAATCACAACGGATAATCAAATACGACGGACGCGCGATATAAGCCGTCCCCTCGGGGGAAGGGGGCCCGCAGCGGCGTGGAGCGTAGCGAAACAAAGCGATTGCGGGGGAAGGGGTTACGTGAATAATCAGGATTCGGCACATGGGGAAAAATAAAAAATAGCATAGCTATCATGTTATTAAGAAATAATGTTTTCCCAATCTCTTCGCGCTGCCCCTTTCCCAGCGGGGAAGGCTTCTTGAAGTTGCCCTTGACGAATACCGGAACAAGACGGATGCGCGTTTCAAAGCCGTCCTTGCATCGGATAAATAAGCAGTGCGTCCGTCTTGTAAGGTTATCCGCTGCGGTTTACCTTTATAAGCCTTCCCCGCTGGGGAAGGTGGCGCCGTAGGCGACGGATGAGGTTACCATAAAACCGCTCCTAACCGTCTTATGTATCTCACCCATAGGGCAACAGAAAAACCTCGCCGAGGCGAGGTTTTTCTACATTTTTTTATACTGATGGGCGAAATCCGTTGATCAGTCGTCACGCATGGGCAAAAAGCTGAGCACGGGCAGGACCAAAAACGCGAGCTGCGAAAAAAGCAGCATGCCGATCAGGGTCAGCCAAGCGCCCCACACGGGCATGTACGCCTTGAAGATGCGGAAATACGAAATGTACAGCGGCACTGCCATCCAAATGGCAGCCAGCATTGTGGGAATGAACAGCACGAACGTGCCAATCAAGGAAAACGTTTCCAAAATATCGTGCAATACAAGCTCGGAGGATAATGCAAACACAACCGAGCAAAGCGTTGTCAGCGTTGCAAGCACCGTAAACACGATCATTGCCAAAATGCCGTACCTGAACAGCTTGCGGCTATAAGGGTATTCCCTTTCTGCGCACATATCACCCACGCGCAGCACCGCAACCGAGGGTACAACCAATGCCCACACCCAGGACCAAACGGGGCGGAACGCGCCCAGCTTATTGCAAATGCGCGCAAGACCGATGGCATTGATCACGGAAGGGATCAGCGCAAACAGAAACATGATGAAAAAAAAGATGACGTATGTCAGTATCACAACAATGCTCAAACCATTTTCTTCAAACATACATATGCCTCCTTTGTCAAGGAATTTGATGCTTTATTATAGCATGCAACAAAAAGGCTTGTCAAGAGAAAAGGCAAACTCCGCGAAAATTTCTCAAAAATCTTATCTCGGACATGTTGCAATATTTGTCTTGTTGTGATATACTAAAAGTAGTTTGTTACAGGAGGCACACGCTCTGTGAAGCATATAGATGAAATTCTGCCCGCATCCGTCGAAAATCGCCGCGTGTGGGCAAGTATCGACCTGGACGCTCTCGTCCACAATTACGTCGTTTCCCGCAATTACATACAACAGCAAAGCCCGAATACCCCTGCCGTTGCCGTCATCAAAGCAGATGCTTACGGGCACGGCATCGGTCCTTGCGCCCGCGCTCTGTACTCGTGCGGATGCCGCCATTTTGCCGTGGCTTGCGCTGAGGAAGGCATTGCCATTCGCTATGCGCTTGCCGACCTTGCCACCGAGCAGGTTGAGGTTTTGGTTCTTGGACATACCCATCCCGCACATACCGCGCTTTTACACAACTTCCATTTGACGCAAACGCTGTTTTCCCCTGAATATGCAAGAGAATTGCATGATGCCGCCAAGGCAAGCGGCCTGAAATTGGACGTGCATATTAAGGTGGATACGGGTATGCACCGCATTGGTTATCCCGCCTTTACACCCCTGCAGGCTTCTCAAACGGTTGAAGAAATTTGCACGCTGCAGGACGAATACGACGCCTTTTGCGTCAAAGGACTTTTCACCCACCTGTCCGACGCGGACTCGGGCAACTTCTGCTATGAGCAATGGCAACGCTTTCTTTTGGTCAAAAATGGCCTTGAGCAGCGCGGAAAATGCCCCGAGAGCTGCCATGCCTGCAACAGTCCGGGCTGTATGAGATATCCCGAGACCTATCTTGACGGCGTGCGCCTGGGTGCGCTTTTGTTCGGCGTAGCCCCGGTCATTCCCCCCGAGCTTGACCGAAACCCCGGGTGCAATCTTTTTCCTGCCGAGCAGCTGCGCCCCGTCATGCGCCTGCAAACCAAGGTCATTCAAACGCACACGGTTGCAGCAGGTGAGCCGGTTGGCTACGGCGCGCTTTGCCGCACCGATCATGACCGCACCATTGCCACGCTTTCGGCAGGGTATGCCGACGGATGGCTGCGTG
Source organism: Eubacteriales bacterium (assembly GCA_045652835.1). Lineage (GTDB taxonomy): Bacteria > Bacillota > Clostridia > Oscillospirales > CAG-272 > SVQP01. The sequence continues at coordinate 7,278 of JAZOLE010000054.1, forward strand.
CTTACGCCAACACAAACGTGACCGTGCATACAGCGCAAGGTGACTTTGCCGCTCCTATGGTAGGCAGAATTTGCATGGACCTTTGCATGATCGACGTCACAAATATTCCCTGCTCCCCCGGCGATACCGTCACGCTGTTTGGAAACAACGTGCAATCCCTTGCCTCGCTTGCCCGTCACGCAGGCTCGATCGCTTACGAGATTCCCTGTCTTGTCACCGCACGCGTTCCCAGAATTTACCACACATAAATACGAATAAAAATTCCGTAATGGAGGATGTTATGAAAAGAACGTTGTCAATTTTAAGTGTCCTGTTTGCACTGATGCTTTGCCTTTCGGTGCTTGTTTCGTGCGGCGACAAGGCTGAGATCAGCGAAAGTGCCGTAACCGAGGCAAAGATCAACAAAAAGGGCACCGAGATCTCTATCAAGGCAGCTTTGACAGAGGCTGATCTTGAAGCCTTCAAAAGCTCCGAGATTTACAACCAAAAGCTTTACTTGATGGCACTTGAGCCGGGTGACTCTACCGAGGATATTGCCGGCAAGCAGCCGCTGGCGGATACAGGCATGTCCACCTCTCCCAAATTCACGGTGGATCTGTACGCAGACGGAAATCTGCAAGCGCACTCCCGCCTGCACTGCGCCTTTGCGATTGCGGTCTATAACAAGACCCTCTCCTCTTACGTGCTGCTGACCGCACCCGTATATCTCTCCAACGTTTCGGATCTGGCAGAAAACACGTCGGAATTCCCCACCTCTGCCTCGATTAAGGGTCTGCACACCTCTGTTTCCTCGGATGCCGCTTACCTTGGCGTGGCTCACACGGTCATTGAGCTTGACCCCTCTGTGCTGATTTTGGACGGCTATACCGACCGTGCACTCTCCTACGTTTACGACGGCCAGACCTACTATCTGGATCGCGGTGCGTTGGAGACTCTGGACAAGCAGGTCAGTGATGCAACCGCACAGGGCAGCATCGTATATTTCAGATTGCGCATGCACACCGCTCCCGAAAAAGCAAACGCACTGGTTTCCTGCCTGTATGCCGACGGCGCAGCAACCAAGGGAGATCGCACCTGGGCGATTTGGATGGATGACGATCAGAGCGCTTCTCTGATGGCAGGCTTCCTTGATTTTATCACAGCACGCTACACCGATCCCGCAGGCACGCACGGCTTTTGCGGTGCTATGATCATTGGCCGAAGCGTCAACGAATCCAACAATAACAACAACGCAGGCGCTGTGGAATTCAGCACCTACGTATCTCGCTATCACGCGCTGGTGCGTCTTGCACACTCCACGCTCAAATCCCACTATGCAAACGGCCGCGTATATATCTCTGTCAGCAACAACTTGGCAGACACCAACAGCCTTTCCACCAAGGCGGATTGGACAACCAACTATTTCCTTGACCAGTTTGATCTGGAGGCACGCAGAGGCGGCGACTTTGATTGGAGCGTTGCCATTTCCGCATATCACTACAAGAACAGCGATCCGCTTTGGTCGGACGAGCATGCAAGCGCGCTCATTCTCTCCCCTGCACACTTCTCGGACTTCATGTGGATCTCGCAATCGGATCACTACTACGGCGGAGACCGTCGTCACACCATTATCAGCGACTTTGAGATCGCACCCAATGACAATCCCAATATCCAGGCTGCTTCCTATGCCTACGCTTACTATAAGGTGCTGGAAAACGGACACGTGGACGCGCTGATCTATTCCGCACATACCGATCGTCAGAGCCTGATTACCGGCTCCGGACTGTGGGAAACCGATAAAAACGGACTTTTGACCGAGCGTCGCGCACTCTATAACGTCTTTATGACCATCGATACCAAGGACGTAACCCAACTGGATGCCATTGGCATCTCCACGCTCATTCCCGGCTGGAGCTCGCTTTACAGCGCACAGTCAACCAAGGCTGCAACCCGTCAATTTGTTACCGGTCAGGACCTCTCCCAAAAGCCCTCCGGCAAGCCCAAGGATCTGTTCAGCTTTACCAACGGCACAACCGGCGAATTTACCCCCGATGAGCGCGTGACATATTTGGAGCTTACCAAGGACGCTACCCTTGGCTGGCCTGTACTTAGCGCACGCCTTGACCGTACGCAGCCTGCTGCATACATGGGCATTTCCAACACCACGCTGCAGGGTTCTGAGCTGAAGGGAATCAAGACGCTTGCGCTGACCATGTGCGCAGACGTGGATACCCAAGCACCCGTCAGCATCAAGCTGCGCCTGTACAAGCAGGGCACCAAAACGCTCTCCGCAGGTAACGGCAGCATCGTTTACGAGGACGTGACCGAAATTACCGCAAATTCCTGGCAGACCATCTACTTCGACGTTTCCGAATTCACCGCTCTTGTAGACGGTGACGATCCCATTACCGTATCTGTACAAGTGAAGGTACCCGAGCTTGACGAAAACGGCACCTGCAATCTGCTGCTTGACCGCGTGCAAACGTACGGCAAGGGCGGCGTTCAGGGCTACGAATGGCTGATCATTGTCATATCCGTTCTCGCTGTTCTGGGTCTTGTTGTAGGTCTTGTTTATCTGCTGTATCGCAAATACGGTGCGCCCCCTGTCATTGCCAATATCTTTTGGAATGTTTCGGGAGGCAAGATCAAGCTGCAGCGCTATAAAAAGTCCGAGAGGTAACACGCATGGGCGCAATGTACGAAAATAAAAAGGATGATTTTTACTGTCGCAACGAGCTGACGGGGCAATACCCCTTGGCGTTCGGTGCGCACCTACACTACCATCTGGAGCTTGTGTATATGGTAGAGGGCTGCACCACCTGCGCGGTGGATACGGGCGAGTACGTACTGCAGGACGGTGACGTGCTGCTGGTTTTCCCCAATCAGGTACACCGCTACGATCCTGCCGACAAGGAAAAATACCTGCTCTTTATCATCAACCCCGACATGATGCCCGAGCTTTCCCGCTCTCTTACGGGGGCTGCGCCTACTTGCCCCATCGTGCGCGGCGTGGGCAATGACCCCTACATGCGCGAGCTGCTCATGACGCTCTCTCGCACCGACGCCATGCCTGCCGATTACCGTGACGCCATCACCAAGGGCTACTTACTCGCCTTTTTCGGTGAGCTGCTTTCTCGCATGGACTTCAAGGAAAACACGCACGGCGACTCTCT
>JAZOLE010000055.1:0-18979 GCA_045652835.1 Eubacteriales bacterium
CAGCACAATTGTTGGAAGGAAGCGTACTCATCATTTGCGATAACTCGCCCGAGGTGATGGTTCTGCCCAGCACCATCTTTGATTTTATGCAGGAGACGAACGATTTTTACTTTCCTCCCCTGACGGGAACTTATATTCGTCTTGTGCGACACTTGGTGTTTTGGTCAACGCTTTTTCTCGTTCCGCTTTGGTTTTTACTCATCCGCAACCCCGAATGGATTCCCAATTGGTTAGGATTTATTGTTCCACAAGATACGGGGCGAATCCCCATTTTTGCACAGCTGATGCTGATGGAATTTATGATTGACGGCTTACGGCTCGCCTCGATGAATACCCCGAGTATGCTTTCCAACTCTTTGGCAATCGTGGGCGGCTTGATACTTGGCGACTTTGCCGTGAGCATTGGGTGGCTCATCCCCGAGGTCATTTTGTATATGGCGTTTGTCTCGATTGCCAACTTTACGCAACGAAGCTATGAGCTTGGATATGCCTTCAAATTTATGCGCATTTTGCTTGTCATCCTTGTAGAATTCCTCGACGTGATAGGCTTTGGCATTGGGACGGTGATTATTATTTTGTTGCTTGTGAGCAACAAGACTGTCAATGGCGGACATTCCTATCTTTATCCGCTCATTCCCTTTGATGGGCGCGCGCTGCTCTCGCTGTTTGTTAGGGTGAAGAAGGATAGCGGAGATAAAAAGAAAAGGCAAAAGATATAAAACAATAGAAAAAAGGCACCCAAGGGGTGCCTTCCATAAAGCAGGTTACTACCTGCCGCAAAACAAAAGGAGTACGAGCAATTTGTTCGTCCCCCTTTCCACACGCCTTGCCCAGCAAGGTATAGTGTGTTATACTTTTGGGGGTGTACTGTCGGGCGGTGATAAGCCTCCCTTGTGTAAAGGGAGGTGGCTTGCGAAGCAAGACGGAGGGATTGTAACAAAGCAAAATTTATTGTAGAACAATCCCTCAGTCACCTGCGGTGACAGCTCCCTTTACACAAGGGAGCCTTTGGTTTGTGCGCCCCGAAAGTATATCTGCTTTTCCTGACAAGCACTGCTTTTGTGGACACAAGAGCGGGAACCCCGCACAAGGTGGGGCAAGGATTAAAACTGTATGGGATAATCACCGTATCCCATACAACATGAAATACCTTTCAATGAATAGCGTTGCATTTCAAGGGTGGCAAAAAGAATACACAGACAAGTATGATACATTTCGTTAATCTCATAGGTAAAGCCTAAGGATTTATGCTTGGATTTCTTTTCAATTACAACGTTAACAGTAATCAATTCATCAAGAGCTTCACGTAATGTGTTTTCCTCAAAATTCAATTTTTCTTTCATTTCTCCAAAGCTGATGTCGCTCATGGATATGATAGCCAAACAAACGAGGATATTGTTTTTCTTTGAAAGCGTAGGGAGAATCGTTTGTGCAAATTCTACTGTCTCTTGGTTTATGTTTTCAAAAAATTTCCTTGTAACAAGCGCACCATATCCCTTGCCCGATAACAGAGACAAACCATTTTCGTTAGAAATGTGTGCAGGCTGATCGTGCATTTCAGTATTTTTTCCTCTAAGATTGCCACGAGAAATACCGTGATGAGCGGGTGCAAATATTCGCAGAGCATCTTCATAGGATGCCATACACATTTGTGCATGTTCTGCTACTTTATCAAAGACCTTATTATAGATATCATTATAGGCATAGTCCTCACCATAAAAAAGATAATCTATACTTACCTCAAAGTATGCAGCTATAAGAGGAAGTGTTTGTGCATCGGGAAAAGATGTATTGGTTTCCCATTTAGAAATAGCTTGAGGAGAAATATTCAGCGCACCAGCCAACTGCTCTTGAGTGATACCCTTACGCTTTCTGAGATCTGCTATATTCTTTGAAATGTTAATTTCTTTCATAATCGAGTTTCCTTTCCAAATTTCACCGCGAGCTCTTCGGTTGTAATTAAATCATATCATAAAATCAGCAGGAAGTAAACAACTTGTTCGGATCGCATATCAACTCACGGTTGTTTGTCGCTTGTCAGAAACTACAATCAGTTGTTTTTCTGCTTTCCCGACGCTCGCGTCTGGGGCAAGCATAGCGCACGGCAGTCCACACACGATCGGACATAATATCCTCCCCTACATTCGCACCAGAAACTTAACCAAAAATCAAATCATACAAAAAACGGAATTGCATTCCCGCATTTCCGTTTTTTTCATTTTCTCATTTTTCATATTTACTCTCCGCGCGTGCAAACTAACCTTGCATTAAAAAATTTTCGGAGGCTTCCTATGAAAGATTTTATAGATTCCCGTGCATATTCCAAGCAGGAGCTGCTTGACATCGTTTCGCTCTCTTTGGCGATCAAGCGTTCCATCAAGCAAGGCTATTATCCCCCTTTGATGAAGGACATGACGCTTGGCATGATCTTTCAACAATCTTCTACGCGTACGCGCGTGTCGTTTGAAACCGCAATGAGCCAGATGGGCGGTCACGCCCAGTATCTCGGCCCCGGCATGATCCAGCTGGGCGGTCACGAAACCATTGAAGACACAGGTCGCGTGCTCTCTCGCCTTGTGGATATTGTTATGGCGCGTGTCATCACGCACGATACCGTCATCCGCCTTGCCAAAGCCTGCCAGGTTCCGGTTATCAACGGCATGTCCGATTTCAACCACCCCACGCAGGAGCTTGGCGACATTTGCACCATGGTTGAGCACCTGCCCCGAGGCAAGAAATTGCAGGATTGCAAAGTGGTGTTTGTGGGTGACGCCACGCAGGTGTGCGCGTCTCTTGGCTTTATCTGCACCAAGCTTGGTATGCATTTCGTGCAGTACGGACCCGCTACGCATCAGCTCAATAAGGGCCACAGACAGATCATGCAGGAAAACTGCGAAGTTTCGGGCGGCTCGTTTGAAATCTCGGACAAGCGCGAATGCGTGCGAGAAGCCGACTTTATTTACACCGACGTGTGGTACGGTCTTTACGAAAACGAGATGCCCAAGGAAGAGCGAGTCAAGGTGTTTGCCGACTATCAGGTCAACCGCGAGCTGATGCAAATGGGTAACCTTGGCTGCAAGTTCATGCACTGCCTGCCTGCGACACGCGGTGAGGACGTGACCGACGAGGTTGCCGACTCCGAGGCGTCCCTTTGCTGGGATCAGGCAGAAAACCGCCTGACCGCTATGCGCGGACTGCTGGTGTACCTGACGTACAACCGCAGAAAACCCACCGAGCTGCAAGTGGCTGCCGCAAAGGAATCCTTGGACGCTACCATGTGCCGCATTTTCTGCGACAAAAAATAAGGTGGCGCTATGACGGCTAAAAAATTCAGATTGATCGACGTCATTCTGTCGGTCATCTGCGTTGTGTTCGTGGCAGAGGCGGCAGCCCCCGTGGCATCGATCGGTAACAGCCAGTACTTTTGGTGGCTACTCATGATCATCGCCTTCCTCTTGCCCTACGGGCTGATCTCATGCGAGCTTGGCACGGCATACGCAGGTGACGGCGGACTTTACGATTGGATCAAGCAAGCATTTCCCAGCACAAGATGGGCGGCGCGCGCATCCTTTTACTACTGGGTCAACTTTCCGCTTTGGATGGCTTCCTTGGCGGTCATGTGCCCCGGCTTGATCGGCACAGCGCTTGGAATCGAGCTTGGCACGCTGCCCTCGCTAGCCCTGCAGCTGGGCTTTATATGGGTGGTGACGCTGATCGCGCTCTACCCCGTGTGCGACAGCAAGGGTATTCTCAACGCAAGTGCCGCCATCAAAATCCTGCTGGCTTTGGTGCTGGGCGGACTTGGCGTGTATTACGTGATAAACAACGGCTTTGTCAACCCCATGACCCCCGCATCGTTTTTGCCCTCGTTTGACCTGCATTCGCTTTCTTATATCTCGGTCATCATCTTCAATTTCCTTGGCTTTGAGGTGGTGTGCACGTATGCAGACAGCATGCAAAATCCGCGCAGGCAGATCCCCGTGTCCATCATTCTCGGTGGTATCGTGATCGCTGCCATCTACCTGTTCTCGGCATTCGGTATCGGTGCGGCAGTTCCCGTAGCCGAGATCAGCCCCGACTCGGGGTTGATTGACGCGCTGGTCGCCATAACGGGCAACACGGGCGGCTGGTTTATCTCGATTGCCGCAATTCTGTTCTTGGTCACGCTGTTTGGCAACATGATCTCCTGGTCAATGGGCGTCAACTCCACCGCGGCATATGCCGCAGACCACGGCGACATGCCCGCGCTGTTCGCATGTCGCAGGGAAAAAAACAATATGCCCGTTGGCTCTGCCCTTGCCAGCGGCGTGGTTGCCACCATCGTGTGCCTTGCTGGCGCGGTCATGGAGTATTTCCTGCCCGATTCCTCGCTGTTCTGGAGCTTTTTCGCGCTCAATCTGGTCATGCTCCTGCTCTCGTATCTGCCCGTGTTCCCCGCATTTTTGAAGCTGCGCAAGCTTGACCCCGATATTCCTCGTCCCTTCCGCGTGCCCGGTGGCAAATTTCTGCTGCCCGTGATCGCGTATCTGCCCTTTGTCATGATCATAGCAGCCATCCTCTTTACCGCCGTACCGCTCTCGTTTGACGCAGAAACGCTCTCGTATTATCTGCCCATTACGGTCGGTTCTTTGGTGGCGGTGCTGATTGGAGAGATACTGATCGCACTGCGCGAGGACGGGCCAAAAACCAAACGAATTGAAAGCACACACCGTGCAAAAGGAGGCGCTTATGCCAACAAGAATTGAAAATTCCACCCCACGCGCTGACGGCTACCGCATGCCCGCGGAATTTGAGAAGCAGGAGCGCATATGGATGCTGTGGCCCGAACGCCCCGACAACTGGCGCATGGGCGCAAAGCCCGCGCAAAAGGCGTTTGCCGAGGTGGCGCGCGCCATTTCGGAATTTGAGCCGGTGACCGTGTGCGCCTCTGCTGCGCAGTACGGCAACGCGCGCAGACTTCTGCCGCCCGAAATCACGGTGGTGGAGATGTCCTCCAACGATGCTTGGGTGCGCGACTCTGGCCCTACCTTTTTGGTCAATGACAAAGGGGGGCTGCGTGCCGCCGATTGGGCGTTCAACGCATGGGGCGGTCTTTACGACGGGCTCTATTTCCCTTGGGACAAGGATGCCGAGGTAGCGCAAAAGATCTGCGAGCTTTGTGGCGTTGACCGCTATGCCACGCCCGATTTCGTGCTGGAGGGCGGCTCTATCCACGTGGACGGCGAGGGTACGGTGCTGACCACCGAGATGTGTCTGCTCTCCCCCGGCAGAAACCCCGACATGACCAAGGAGCAGATCGAGCAGATGCTGTGCGAATACCTTGGCTGCACCAAGGTGCTTTGGCTGCGCGACGGCATTGACCCCGACGAGACTAACGGACACATTGACGACGTAGCTTGCTTTACAGCCCCCGGTGAGGTGGCTTGCATTTGGACCGATGACGAGGATCACCCCTTTTACGAGCAGGCACGAAAGGCTTACGAATTTTTGTGTGAGCAGACCGATGCACGCGGACGCAAGCTCAAGGTGCACAAGCTGTGCTTGACCAAAAAGCCTGTCTATCTGGAGGGCGCGGATACCATTGACGCTGCAGACGGTACGCTGCCGCGCCGCGACGGTGAGGTCAGCATTGCCTCTTATATGAACTTCCTGATTGTCAACGGTGGCGTCATTTTGCCCCAATACGGCGATGAGAACGATGCGCTTGCTATCGAGCAGGCGCAGGCAATGTTCCCCGATCGCAAGATCGTTGGCGTTATGACGCGCGAGGTTGCGTATGGCGGCGGCAACATCCACTGCATTACGCAGCAGCAGCCTGCTGCAAGGGGGTGAGCGCATGGAAAGAATTGCAATTGCCCTTGGCGGCAACGCGCTTGGCAAGGACAGCGCCCAGCAGCGCGCCACGGTAGCAAAGGTGTGCCGCACCTTGGTTGATCTGATCGAGGCGGGTAACGAGATTGTGATCAGCCACGGCAACGGCCCGCAGGTGGGCATGATCCAGCTTGCCTTTGACACGGGGGCTGAGCAGACAGATGCCGTATCCCCCATGCCCTTGGAGGACTGCACCGCCATGAGCCAAGGCTATATCGGCTACCATTTGCAAGCCGCACTGCAGGCAGAGCTTGCCAAGCGCGGTATGCCATGGCAAGCGGTCAGCGTGATCACGCAGGTCACGGTCAACCCCGACGATCCCGCCTTTTCCAACCCCACAAAGCCAATCGGTGCGTTTTATTCCAAAGCCGATGCGGACGCGCTGACAGCGCAAAATCCCGAATGGACGTTTATCGAGGACGCAGGGCGCGGATATCGCCGCGTTGTGCCCTCCCCGGCACCCGTTGAGATCGTGGAGCGCGATGCCATTCTCAGCCTGCTTGCGGGTGAATATATCGTGATCGCGTGTGGCGGCGGTGGCATTCCCACCGTCATGACCGAGCAGGGAGCGCGTCCCGTTGCTGCCGTGATAGACAAGGACTTTGCCGCAGCAAAGCTTGCAGCCGCGGTGGGTGCGGGTACGCTGCTCATCCTGACCGCAACCGATTGCGTGTACACCGACTTTGGAAAGCCCGAGCAAAAAGCGCTCTCCCACCTGACGCTTGCCGAGGCGAACGCCTTGATGGTGCAAGGTCATTTTGCCAAAGGGTCGATGCTCCCCAAGGTGCAGGCGGCGATGAATTTCGTCGCGTCCGCGCCGCACCGCCGCGCCATCATCACCTCCCCCGATGCGGCAGCAGACGCGCTGCTTGGCAAGAGCGGAACCGAGATTGTGGCAAACAAGGCTGCTTATGTAGAGAAATGATCTTCACAAATATGAAGTCCCCGACAGATCTTGAAATCTGTCGGGGATTTCATATTTTCGCTTTGGTTTTATTCATCCGTGTATAATTCATCGTAATACCAACGCATAGGGTTTTCGTATATGTATTTAGCGATTTGTTCAAAATCATCCCGATTACGTATCACGTGATCGTAAAACGACCGTTGCCAAATCTGCTTATCAAAAGGAGGAACAACTCCTTCTTTTACCATTTTTACATACTCGACAGTTGAATATCTCTTAAACGACTGCACAATTTCCGATACCGTAGGGGCGGATTCCATATCCGCCCGCGCATCCGTTCCCAATATTACAATAATTGCATGAAAATGATTTGGCATAACAACATAGATAGGACATTCAACATTGCGATATTGATCAATTGTTTCAAGAAAAGTTCTTTCCACCAGTCGGGCGGATATGGAATCCGCCCCTACTGGTCCGAATATTGGTCGCCGATCCTTGGTACAAATCGTAATAAAATATCCGCCCGGCTGGCTATAATCATAATTTTCCCATCGAATCTTTTTTCGTTTAGGCAATTCCTTCTTCTGATCCATTTCCAACACCTCGCCCCTATTATACCACAAAATCGGGAGAGGCGCAACGCCTCTGCCGATGATTCGTTTTATCTGAGGATAAAGATACCCTTGGGTGCCTGCACGTCAACCTTCTGGTTGCCGTCTGCGTCCTTGGTAACCTTGATGTAAATTTCGCCCTTGGGGGTGGGGTAAGTACCCTCTGCCCAATCGAGGTATGCCAGCTCGGGCTTGATCTCGTAGGTGTTAGGCGACAGGGAGCGTACGCCCAGCACGTAGTTGGACAGATAAGGACAAGGACCGGAAGCCCAACCGTGGCACAGCGAATGACGGAACTTGATGTAGCAATATGCGCCGTAGTCGCCGTGGATATCGATCTTGCCCTCGGGCACGATCTCGTCGATTCTGCCTGCATTTTCCATCCAAGAGAGGTGGAAGTCCTCCCAGAAGGTGGTTGCGCCCATGTCAAGCATGCCGCCCCAGTATTCCTTGATATCGTCCAGCGCGCCTGCAAAGTCGCCTGCAAGTGCCTTTGCCTTGAGGATATAGTAACCAAAGAATGTGGAGTAGCCGTGTCCGCCACCAGGAGCGATCATCTTCTCATTGATCTCCTTGGCATCTGCCAAGCCCGCCAGTACCAGAAGAGCAGCTGCCTGCTTGGAGCCGCAAGGATCCGGCACGTGATTTCTCATGCGCATAGCCGCGATCGCGCACTTTTCTGCAAGTGCAACGTCGCCCAGCGTGTACAGCAGCGAAGAGCCCTTATCCAGCGCGATCTTCAAAAGCCCCTGCAGACCTGCATGAATTGCACCGGGATTATCGTTGTTGGGCCAGTCCATAAATCTGCTCTCGGGCATATGCTCCACGCCGTTCTCGTCTACGCAATCAGCCAGCACGTTCATCAGATCGTGGATATACTCTCTCTGCTGCGACAGATATACGGTATCGCCAACAGTTCTGTACCAGTCATGCTGAATGATCAGCCACCACATAGAGTAAGAGGAAATACCGTTCATCCAGTTGCCGACGGGCGTTTCATCACGCACAACGTCCAAGGACTTGGGTACGATATCGGTGTAACCAAACGTGGTCAGAATGGTCTTGACCTCGGTGTGCATGTCACCGATCCAAACAAGGCGGTCACGCTTGATGCCGTCCCACAGGTACTCCTGCATGTTCAGGTGTGCGGTGTAAGCAGCGGTATCCCAGATCTGATTGAGGCGATCGTCGGAGCACTTAAAGGAGCCCTTGTACTCCAGATCAAGATAATGGAATACGCCCTGAATTGCCTTAAAGGTAATAAAGCCTGTCTCTTCAAGCAACTCGATATAGAGGAAACGGTAGCCGGTCTCGTTGGTCTCCACACCGGAGTACATGCCGAGATCGTACGTATTATCACGAATTGCATGGTCATTGGTGGTGTTCTTTACACCCAGAGGCGTCAGAGCCTCCATAACGCTCTCACCAAAACGGACAGCGATCTTTGCAGCACCGTTATAGCCTGCGCCTTGGGTCATCCAAGTGTGGAAGCGTGCAGAGCCTGCAAACTCAATTCCGAAGTCAAGCAGGATTGCAGCGTGGGGCTTGCCGGGCTCATTTTTGAGCGTGCAGTTGTCCTTGCCCACTACCAGCGTGATCTGGTTGCTCTTTTCGTCAAGCAGATGCTCTGCACCCGTGACGTCACCCTGCGTCATAACAATTCTCTTGGGAACCAGATATCTTCTTGTACGGGGGTCTACGTTGACGCCCGCCAGATCTGTAAATTTGTCGATTACCTTTTTAGCCATTTCTAATACCCTTTCTGTGTTTGCTCGCATACTTGCGTTGGTATTTACCCTACGATTATACCATATACTTTACGTAAATGCAATAACATTGGGAATTTTTTCACAATTTTTTTGCCGCGCGTACAAGATTTTTTCGCGGTCATGATTCACCATACGTTTGCGTTTTCCACGCAGATGCACAGGAGTCCGCATCACAGCCCCACGTGCAATCAGTTCACGCCATTGGGCCAAAGCGCATCATTCATGTAACATTTGATTGAGTTTTCCAACCAATACGTGTATTCCATGTCCGGATTCAAGCTTTCCAGCTGCTTAAATTGCAGATAAAGATCCTTGCCGTCCGAGACGTCATGCCAGATATCGGCAAACACAAAATCAAATTCACCCGTCCCATAATGCTCCTTTGCAAAGGCAAAAGCATCGGCATGCACCACCTTGATCTTGTGCGCGCACTCCATTTGCGGCAGCAGATTTTGCTCAAAAAGCGAGATGGCATCCGCGCTGATATCGACCACGGTGACCGACTCAACCTCGGGCTTTCTTGCCGCCATATAGGCAAAATACCCCAGTCCAAGCCCAAAAGTCAGCACTTTTCCGCGTGATTTCTCAATCGCTGGTTTAGTTGTCACGGTTTCGTTGGGCATCAGTGTCATCCATTCTCTGCCATTCTCCAGCACACCCGGGAAGGCAAACTCGCGCATAAAAAAGCCGAGCTGCGGGATCATACGCCCGTCACGCGTGAGCATAAAGTCATCGCAAACAAACGCCTCGCAGGGCTTCAGCTTCATGCTCCTGTATTCCCATTTGCCGATCTTACCCGGCTTGATTCTGATGTTTTGGTAGTACGCATCGTTTTCGAAATCCGCAGGATCAAGCTCATGGATCATGGGCACGAAATAATGTCTGAAAAGATCGCGATCGCGCCCCGAGGTATCCAATCCGCAAAGCGCAGCCAGGCACTCGGCGTACGCGTACGCATGCGAAACACCGCACTCGCGCGCGATCTCGTCCACCGTTTTGGCGTCCAGCGCATCTGCTGCCAAATTGAGCACCACACTCATCATGCGCACCACGCCGTCATTATAGGTGCGTATGGTTTCGGGCCGCATCCCCGAAATCTGTTTGATCGGTGTATCCATTTCCAAGTCTCTCCTTCGCACATGGTCATTACACGAATTATAGCACATTTTCACGCTCCAGTCAACCTATTGTGCAAACCATGCAAAAATATGGTAAATTCGTCCAAAATCACTTGACATATCCAGGATGCGGTGTTATAATGAATCGATCGTACATATTATATTTATTATAATAATTATGTGAAATAAAATTTTTAAGGAAGGTGACCTCATGAAAACGAAACAAAACGTACATTCATGCAGACAACACTCATCCGCACGGATAGTCGCAATACTATCCGCACTGCTTCTGGCAGTCATTCTGGCACTCTCTTCCTGTACAGGAGGAGGCTCAGGTGGCGGAGGATTGGGTAACATCCTGGGTGGCGGCGAAGGTATCGAACCCGTCTACACAGGCATGACCATCGGCAGTACACCCGAAAAGAGTGCTGCGCTGTTGCCTGAACGTACGCTGCTCTCACTGGGCGCAGCGAGTATTCTGTCGAACAAAGCTGAGAATACCAGCGGCACAGAAACTGATACGACCCCAGGCCCCGGTGGACATGAAACCGACACAACCCCCGGCCCCAGCCCTGACGGCCCCGGCCCCGGTCCCGGACACGACCATGACCACAAACACGAGCATGTCAGCGGCGACCTGCCCGGAAACGAGGCTGATCAGAACGACCCCTTCGATCAGATCCCCGATGGCGACGTCGAGGCAGGCAGCGACAACTCCGATATTCTCCTGGAGGACGCAAAGGACTCCTTGGAGGTAGAGGGTGCTGCCAAGCCGATCTACTATGCCGAGAAGAATCAGGACGTATACATTACCGTTCACATCAGCAACCCGGACAATTATGAAATTCTGTCCTTCACGCTCAACGGTAACAAGTACTCTTCCTATATGTTCGAGACCGGCTCGGATATGGAAAACCTGATCCTCAAGGTCAACGTCGGCGACGTAGAGGGCGTGGTAGAGTATACCATCGACGCCATCAAGTACGTCGACGGCACCGACATCAAGGACGTTCGCATGGACGGTGACAAGACCGTTCGCGCAGGCGTATGGTCGGAAAAGCAGCCTACCCCCATCGTTACGGATGAGATAATCGGCTTCAACGACATCTCCTTCAACGTAGCGATGGACGATATCCTTTCGCTGATCGCACAGAGCGAGGGTGTTGTTATGGCTGTGCTTTACGACGGTGAGCAGGTATGCGATATGCAGCCTGTTTCCCTTGACGAGCCCACCGCTATCCAATTCAGCGGCCTGACCACCAATGCGGTATATCAGTATGCTATTCTTGCATATTACGACGCACTGGACAGCACGGGATCCAACGTTTACGTATTGCACACGCAGGCGTTCTACACCAGAGCAATCCTGCTCTTTGATAACGTCTCGCTGGGCAGCGAAACCGTGGATTACGAGTTCTTGTGGGCAGATGACGCTCCCGACAAGACCGTAACCTCTTTGGTACTGGAGCATGCAACGCAGGGCGAGCTGACGCTTGAAGCAGGTGCAACCAGCATTTCCGGTCTGCTCTCCGACAATGAGTATAAGTTGACCGCATCTTATCTCAACGGCGAAAACACCGAAAGTGTATCCATTACCTTTACAACACTCGCTAAAACCGTTCCGAGCGCGACTCTGACCGAGACCATGGTCTCTCAGACCGAGCTTGGCTTTGCGCTGCAGATCACTGACCCTGACAGTGTTGCCACCCTGACCGGCATTCAGCTGATCAGCGACAAGACCGGTGCAGTCGATCTGGCTCTTGACGCAACAGGCGCAAGCGGTCTGCTCTCCGATACCACTTATACCGTCAGAGCAACCTATACGTATGACCTCAACGACGGAAACGGCGTACACGAGGAATTCATCGAGGTGGTTATCACCACAGCCGCCAAGACCACACCCTCTCTTACGCTGACCAACCAATCCGTCGGACAGGACGATTTCACGTTCGACCTGACCATCACCGACCCCGACGGCATTGCAACCCTGACTCGCATCACGTTGCTTTGCGTCAAGACCGGTGAAACGGTTGAGCTGTCCCTTGACACCAGAAGTGTCGAAGGTCTGCTGACCGATACTGCTTACGTTCTTGAGGCGTTCTATACCTATGACCTCAACGACGGCGCCGGTGAACATAGTACATCCACCAAGCTCAATATCAACACCGAACCCAAAACCATCCCCACCATCCTCCTTGGAGAGGAGACCGTGGGTCAGGAGGAGTTCTCGTTCGGTCTGGTCATCAATGACCCCGACAGCATCGCTACGCTGACGCGCATCGAGCTGCTTTCCGGCAAGACCGATCCCGTAGAACTGGATCTGGACACAAGATCGGTTGAGAATCTGCTGTCCAACACGCTCTACACCGTAAGAGCATGGTTTGTTTACGATCTGAGCGACGGCACGGGCGAGCACGAGGCTTACCAGGATCTGCAGATCCGCACACTGGCCAAGACCACTCCCTCCTACTCTATTTTTGAGCAGGGTAAGGAGCACGATGTCATTTCGGTCATCACCTCCGAAAGCGACCCCGACAACATCGGTCAAATCACCGATCTGAGCATTTATCTGAACGGCGAGCTGATTGCAAGCAGCGACACCTTGGATGCAGCAACCTTTGAGCAGCTGACCTCCAACAGAACTTATCAGATCGTCCTGACCTACGAATACGATCTGAATGACGGCTACGGCGTAATTGTACAGACCGAGTCCATCTACGTTCTGACCAAGCTCTACTTCGTTCCCGTCAGCGTTGAAAACGGTACGACCAACAAGCACGTCTCCGAGGGCGAGTATGTCTACATTGATATCAATGTCATCAATCCCGGCGGAGCAGCGGTTGATTACGTAACCATCAACGGTGTACAATATCCCGCAAGCTCTACCTCCGAGGAAGGTGTTGTTCGTGTAGAAATCAAGCACGAGCACCAGTTCTCCGGTGGTTGGACTGACTTTGTCGTAGAAAGCCTGACAGCATCTGCCAGCGGTGAAACGCATACGTATCCCCTGACCGAAAACAACACGCTTTCTATCTTCATCAACGGTAAGCTCGAGGTGGAGGACTTTGCCATCACCAACGGCGCCGGCGCTCCCATTGAATACGCATTCCCCTCCGATCCCGCTTTGCTTTATATCGCACTTTCCAACGAAACAGGCTATCAGATCGACCAAGTCACGGTCAGATATTCTTATGGCTGGGGAAGTGGATATGAGAGATCTTACTACAGCGATGATATCATCGTACTTGGCAACGACGCCATCATGATCCCCATCGCAGAAAGATCCGGCGGCATCTATGATTACGAAATTGCCTTTATCACCTACAGCAACTTCAGCTTGACCGAGCCCAAGACTATTACGGTCAATACATCCAAGCAGTCTTTGATCTGCTTCGAAACCGACGAGATCATTCAGGTATCCACTCCCGCAGATCTTCAGAACATGAATCGTTGGGCATACTACGAGCTGACCGATGATATTGATCTGTCCGGCGTTGAGTTCGGCTGGATCGCTCCCGGCGATTTCTACGGATATTTCAACGGTAACGGCCATGCTATCAAGAACATGACCATAAGATCCTCGTTCGAAAGCCAGGATGTCAGCATCGGTCTGTTCAACACTGTATCCGGTAAGATCGTCAATTTGAACATTACCGATATTCTGGTACAGTCCACAGTATCGAGCACACTGAACCAAGGCAACTACTACTACGTATACTACGGTGCACTCGCACGCAGCATCAGCACCCGTATTGTTCTGGACAACGTACACATTGATCAGTCTGTCGAGATCAATACAGTTGGCAACGTTGGTACATCCGTGGGCATCTTGCTCCCGTACAGCAACTCTTACTGCTACGTAACCGATAACGTCACTGTCACCGGTAGCGTCACGCTCAACGGCAAGGCAATCTCTGATACGTGGATCGGTTCCGACGCATCTGCCCTGCCCACTCCTCCCACCTTTGACGAGAATTCCGCACCCGAAAGAGTTCACGTTACGGTAGACTTCGTCACCAACTGTGACACAACGTTTGATTCCATTCAGACCATTCTGGCCGGCAAACTGCCTACGCCTACCCTTGACGGCTACATGTTCTGCGGTTGGTATGATAACGCCGATTGCTTGGGCACTCCCGTAGCACCGCATGATCTTCTGTCCGAAAGCATTACCCTGTACGCTAAGTGGCTGTACATCGGCATCAACGAATCTCAAGGACTGGAAATCGAAAATGGCGTAGTTGTCGGTATCGGCTCCTGCACCGACAGCGTATTGTACATCAACCATCCCATCGCAGCATACGCTTTCGAAAGCTGCTCGCAGATCACAACCGTTTACCTGGGTAGCGGTGTGACCTCCGTAGGCTATTACGCGTTCGGCAATTGCTCCAACCTGGAGTACTTCATCATCTCCGGTGCAATTGAAAACGCTGAGTCTATGGGCATCTCCAACCACACCAATAACGCATTGGTGCTTGTAGACAGAGCTCCCATATCCGAAACTCAAAGCGAATCCTGGTTCTACAACTTTGAGACTCTGATCACCAAGGACGGCGTCACATACGCAGGTCTGAACGACGGCACTGCTATCGCCATCGCATTTGACAACTCGGTTTCTCACCTTGTTCTGGGTGTAGACGGCTACGTTTTGACCGAGATTGCAGACAGAGCCTTCTATAATAATGACAATCTGATTAGTGTCGTAATTCCCGAAGGTGTGACTCGAATCGGAAGCTACGCGTTCAGAAACTGCTACAATCTGCGCGCTTTGACGTTGCCCGGTTCGCTGACCACAATCGAGCAATACGCATTCTACAATCTCTCGAGTTA
This sequence comes from Eubacteriales bacterium, assembly GCA_045652835.1. Taxonomy (GTDB): domain Bacteria; phylum Bacillota; class Clostridia; order Oscillospirales; family CAG-272; genus SVQP01. The sequence continues at coordinate 15,110 of JAZOLE010000055.1, forward strand.
TGCGGCAACCTTTATCCCCGATTCTGTTACCACCATCGAAAGCTATGCATTTTCCGGCATAGACGTCTACTATAGTGGTGCTCAGGCTCCCGAGGGCTGGGATGAGGCTTGGAACGGTTATAACGAAAACATCACTTGGAACGTAGCAGACTTCTTCACCGACGCTTACGGTGTCTCCTACGCCAAGCTCCAAGACGGCACAATCTACATTGCCGCTGTCAATGGCATTGTCAGTGAAATCGTACTTGGCGGCAATGATGAATTCCCCGTAACCGAGATCCCCGGCTACCTGCTGAATGGCAGACGTGACTTCACCCGCATCACGCTCCATTCGAGCATCGCCACCATTGGCGAACACGCTTTCTACAATACTTATTGCCATATCGTTATCCCCGAGACCGTAATCGAGATCGGCGACTATGCATTCGGCGCAACCTATGCATACGTAACCGTTTCCGAAAAGCCTGAGGGCTGGAACGATAGCTGGAACGACTGGAACAGCCATATGGTAGTATGGAACGCACCCGCCGGCACGTTCTACACCGCAGAAGATGGCATGACCTACCTGCTTTGCGAAGACGGTACGGCTCACCTGTACTTCTACAGCAAGAGCACCGAGTTGACCATCAACGGCGTTGCAGGCTATAACACCATCATCCACGGCAACACCAATGGCGACTGGTCTGTCCAAAAGCTGACCCTCGGAGAGGGTATTACCAAGTTGGATGCCAACGCATTCTGCAACTGGTACTATCTTGAAGAAGTAACTCTGCCCTCTACTCTGACCGAGATCGGCTATCAGGCATTCTACAACTGCGATAATCTGGTAAGCATCACCATTCCCGAGGGTGTCACCATTATTGCAGAGAGAGCATTCTACGACTGTAACAACTTAACCGAAATCGTGCTGCCCTCTACCCTGACCGAGATTGGTGCATACGCATTCTACTACGCACCGCTTAATAGCCCCAAGATTCCCAAGTCGGTTGCCACGATCGGCGAATACGCATTCAACTGCGACGAGATTTACCCGATGGTAGGCTTCAAGCCCGACGACTGGCATGATAACTGGTACAACGGCTCCGCAGAAAACATCTTCTGGGATCTGCTGGATATTGTTTACGATGCCGAAAACGGTATCACCTACGTGCTTCATACCGATGGCACCGCAAGTGTTTACAAGTATGATGGCACTGTGACCGATGTTGTAATCGGTTTGGACGGTTATACGGTTGTGGATATCTATCCCTCTGTCTTTGCATACTCCTCCATTACCAGCATCGTTCTTCCCGATACAATTACCCGCATCGGCGAGTCTGCATTCAGAGAATGCTACTCTCTGCAAAGCATTACCTTGCCTGCTTCGCTGACCGGTATCGGTAAATATGCATTCTACTACTGCACCAATTTGACCGAGATCATTATTCCCGATAAGGTTACCAGCATCGGTGAGCGCGCATTCTACCAATGCACCAGTCTTGAAAGCATCTATCTGCCCGACAGCGTCATGGTCATTGGCAACTATGCATTCTACAACTGCTACAATGCAACTCTGACCAAGCTCCCGAGCTCGCTGACCACACTCGGAAGCCACGCACTTGACAGTGTTCAGCACCCCGATTACCTGGTAGTTCCTTCGAGCGTCACCACCATGGGTTACTCCGCATTGCACGGATACATTGCCCTGGGCGCTGCACAGGCTCACGAAGGTTGGGATGCAAACTGGCACAACGGCAACGACGGCCAGCTGATTTGGAACGTTGAAGGCATTTACTATGATGAGACCTATGGTATCACCTATGCACTGCGCAATGACAAGACTGCAATCGTACTGAGATTTGACGATGCGGTTGAGCACGTTGAGCTGTACGTAGAGGGATACACCGTCACAGAGATTGCCGCGTATGCATTCCAAAACTCCATTTATCTGGAATCCATCACACTTCCCGAGGGCTTCCTCGTCATTGGCGAATGTGCATTCTACAACTGTGATTATATCTCGGATATCACTCTGCCGAGCACACTTATCAAGATTGACAGTCAAGCATTCTACGATTGCGACTCCCTGACCTCAATTGTTATTCCCGGCAGCGTCACCGAGTTTGGATCCAACGCATTTGCTGAGAGTAACGCACTTGTAAGCGTACAAATCTTGGAAGGCGTCACCGTAATTGGTGAAAGCGCGTTCTCCGGCTGCTACAGTCTTGCAGAAGTCACTCTGCCGAGCACCCTGACCGAAATCGGCAACAATGCATTCTATCATTGCAACAATGCTTTGCAAACCATTGTAATTCCCGAGGGTGTCACCAAGATCGGCAGCAGTGCATTCAAGTATTGCTACAATCTCAGCAACGTCTCGCTGCCCTCCACTCTGACCGAGATCGGTGCGCACGCATTCTACAGTTGCAATGAACTGAAGTACGTTGCAATGCCCGCAGCTGTTACTACCATTGGCGAATATGCATTCCCGAATGGCACGATCTACGCGCAAGCAGCAAGCAAGCCCGCAGGTTGGGACAAGAACTGGAACGGCGAAAAGAGAAACGATTACGTTATTTACAATTTCTCCGAGTTCTATATCGACGCACAGGGCGTAACCTACGCACTGTTCAATGACAACACCGCGGTTGTAATCAGCTTCAACGGTGAAGACACCGATATTGTGCTTGATGCAAAGGGCTATACCATCATTGCGATCGGAGCAAATGCCTTCTACAACGCCACGGGCATCACCTCTATCGTTCTTCCCGAAGGACTCCTCAGCATCGGCGAATATGCATTCTACAACTGTGATGCACTGACCTCCATCGTTATCCCCGGCAGCATCACCGAGTTTGGATCCCACGCATTTGCTGATTGTAATGCACTTACAAGCGTACAAATCTCGGAAGGCGTCACCGTAATCGGTGAGTATGCATTCTACTACTGCTACAATCTTGTAGAAGTCACTCTGCCCTCTACTCTGACCGAGATCGGCGACTACGCATTCTATAACTGTTGCAACGCATTGCAGACCATCGTAATTCCCGAGGGTGTCACCAAGATCGGCAGCTATGCATTCCAGTACTGCTCGAATCTTAGGAGCGTCCTGTTGCCCTCTACCTTGACCGAGGTCGGCGCATATGCGTTCAACAACACCTCTATTTACCGCATTGCAATCCCTGCATCGGTTACCACCATTGGTGAATACGCATTCACAAACGGTACTGCTTACTTAACATTTAGCAAGCGTCCTTCCGGTTGGGATAAGAACTGGAACGGTGAAAACAGAAAAGACTACGCTGTCTGGAACTTCACCGAGTTCTACACCGACGCACAGGGTATCACCTACGCCCTGTTTAACGACAACACCGCAACCGTTATCGGCTTTAGCGGTGAAGCTACCGACCTTGTATTTAATATAAAGGAAGGATATGTCGTAACAAAGATCGATGCAAACACCTTCAATAACTATGACGGTATTATTTCCGTAGTTATCCCCGAAGGCGTGACCACAATCGGTGAATACGCATTCTATGATTGTAACAACCTCAAGGAGATCTCTCTGCCGAGCACACTGACCACCGTAGGATCGTATGCTTTCCGCAACATCTCGAGCAAAGCGATCATCCGTCTGCCTGACGCACTGTCCACGGTTGGTTATTATGCCTTTACAAGCGGCAAGCTCTACTACAGCGGCGAGCAAGCTCCCGAGGGTTGGGATGCCGGTTGGTGCGGATATAACGATATCACCACCTGGAACGTTGCGGATATGCTGACCGACGCTTACGGCGTCACCTACATCAAGCTCAACGACGGAACCGTCTATATCGCATCTGTCAACGGTACTGTCAGTGAGATCGTACTGGGCGGCAATGCGGACTTCCCCGT
>JAZOLE010000056.1:0-8897 GCA_045652835.1 Eubacteriales bacterium
TGGCAAGCACGGCGTTTTCACAAATTCATGGTATAATGATTTCAATTATCTTGTCAGCAAATCGAGAAACGCCACACTATATGAGTGAAAGGAGGCGAGAAAATGCAGGAAACGAACAAAATGCGCTATCAGCTCATAAACGAGTATGCCGAAAACTATATGGTGAAGCTGTTTTACTTCTGTTTGAAAAAGACGGGAAGCCATACCGAAGCTGAAGATCTGACGCAAGATATAGCACTTCAGATCATCACGGCTTTGAATATAGGCACGATACCAACAAGCTTTTCGGCGTGGGTATGGCAGATTGCGCGTAACCGCTATTCCGTATGGGCAAAAGAAAAGCATAATCGAAACGAATCGGTAACCGGTTACCTTATCGGAGATAATGAAATCGAAGACGAAAGCGAAAATATCCTTGATGAAATGATACATACAGAGCAAATGGCTCTGCTTCGGCGCGAGCTGGCGTTCATCAAAAGTGATTATCGCAATATCGTCGTTGCCTACTACATAGACAATAAGAGCGTTCGTGATATTGCAGAATCGCTTTCTATTTCGATAAGCGCGGTTCAGCAAAGACTTCATCGCGCAAGAATCATATTGAAAGAAGGTATGGATATGGCAAGAGAATTTGGAAAACGCAGTTATAATCCCGAGCAAATAGCTTTTGTTCAAAACGGAAGAGATGGCAAAAAAGGACAACCTTGGTCTATCATCAAGCATTTGTTATATAAAAATATTTTCCTCGAAACGTATGAAAACCCGCAAACCGCTGAGGAGCTGGCACTCGAATTAGGCATAGCTTTGCCGTATATGGAAGATGAGCTTGAATTTTTGGTTTGTGAACAGTTGCTTATCAAGAACGAAAATAAATATCAAACCGCATTTAAGATAGTCAGCAAAGAAGAACAACGAAAAAAATACGACAACAACAAAAAAGTTCAGAAGGTGTTGACAGACAAGATTTGTAAACTGATAGATGCTTATATTAACGAGGACGGATCAAAAGTAAATTATGATCACGTGGGATATGAAGCAGCAAAATGGACCTTGATCGTACGTGCATTTGATTGGTTGCAGTGGTCAGCAAATACAGTAAATAATACTTCTGTAGAATACAGAAATTCGTATCCCGAGCGTCCTGATGATGGTGCTTGGATAATAACCGGATATGAAACTATTGATTGGAAACAGCCTGAATTTGTAGGACAACACGGATATCTTTCACATGATATGAACGAAATAAAAAAGGATATAGATTTTGCTCAATTCAAGTTCCAATACAAAAACATTGGCGATAAGACTCCGACACATTTAAGCTGGAAGGAAGCTTATACTTTATGGTTGGTTTGCAGCGGACGAACTGAGGCATGTGAGAAATCTTATCTTGAAAAGCTGCTTGAATACGGCTATCTCAAGAAAAATGGATCTATCATTCCCAATGTTGTAATTTTCGATAGAAATGCAGAAAAAACGTACAATGAGCAATTAACCGAAAAGCTAACATCATTGAAGGATGAAATTTACAGTTTGTTCAAGCAGGCTCCTGACATCGAGAGAGGCTATATTGTTGAACAGGCTATACTCGATGGATGGCTTAAATACGATGAGAATACCATCAATACTATTGGAGCATATATTTATCTTTAAAAAGCATAAGCATAGTATAAACGCACCGCAGAGAGTAACCGTTTTGGTTGCTCTCTGCGCATTCGTTATAGACTAATTCACAAATTTATGATATAATTTTATAAATGAATGCACCCAAATTCAAAAATGCCACACTATATGTATGAAAGGAGGCGAGGAAATGCAAGAAACGAGCAAAATGCGTGATAAGCTTATCAATGAATTTGCCGAGAACTATATGGAAAAGTTGTTCTATTTCTGCTTGAAAAAGACAGGAAGTCATATTGAAGCGGAAGATTTAACACAGGATATTGCGCTTCAAATTATAATCGCTTTGAATAAAGGCACGATTCCTACAAGTTTTTCTGCGTGGGTATGGCAGATCGCGCGCAACCGTTATTCCGTATGGGCAAAGGAAAAACATAGTCGGAATGAATCGGTAACCGGTTCCGATATCGGCGACTATGAAATTGAAGACGAAAGCGAAAATATCCTTGATGAAATGATACATACAGAGCAAATGGCTCTGCTTCAGCGTGAGCTGGCGTTCATTAAAAGTGATTATCGCAACATCGTCGTTGCCTATTATATGGAAAACAAAAACGTTCGTGAGATTGCAGAATCGCTTTCTATTTCGGTAAGCGCGGTTCAGCAAAGACTTCATCGCGCAAGAATCATATTGAAAGAAGGGATGAATATGGCAACAGAATTTGGAAACCGCAGTTATAATCCCGAAGAAATAGTATATTCAAATATTTGCACTGCTCCCGGTGAGCTTGGTCAGCCTTGGACTTTGATGGATCCAAAATTAAATCAGAATATTTTTCTTGCTTGTTACGACAACCCGATGACAGCGGAAGAGCTCGCTATAGAGGTTGGGGTTGCTTTGCCGTACATGGAAGATACTGTGAAATTCTTGACCGAACAAACACTACTTCTCAAAAAAGCTGATAAGTATGAAACTAATTTTCCCATTATCAGTAAAGAAGCTATTCACAAAATTCATATTTATTACGAAGAAGTTATTCCCAAATTGAGTGCATTGATTACTGAAAATACGGATCGTTTGATGGCTCAATACAAGGAAGCGGGACTGTCCTATTACGGTCTCTATCAAAACTATGAGGAAGCAAAATGGATGCTTCTACCAAGTTTTTATAAAAGCTTGTATGAGCTTTGCGAAAGCTCGCCCAAAGTTAGGCTTGGTAATTCTCAAAGGCAGAACGGGGGAATTTGGGATGTTCTCGCCTTTGAAGCTTGTGATTTTACTCCCGATACCGTAGGGTTTCATTGCCAAACAAATGGTTTTGTGCATTACCGCTTCGCGTATGAAGGGATACATTTTAGAACACCACCAAACCTATCAAAAGAGGAGACTTATGAACTTTTATTGCTGGTGAGAAACAAAGCTCCGAAACAAATTGCAGTTGTTGACAGATTGGTTGCATACGGATATGTGGATAAATTGGACGGAAAGTATGTTCCAAGGGTATCTGTAATCAGTGAGCGCACCTGTCGCTCGTTTGTAAAATTTTGCAATAAGAAAAAACACAGCGTAGATTTTACTGAGCACAGCCAGAGAAGACAGGAAGTTCATTCTGAAATTATGAAACTGTTGGATAATATTAACCACACGGTTTGGAATATTCTATACGACGATCTTCCTGAAAGTATACGTAGTCAAACAGCAATGGTGGACGCTATACTGGAATCTATTTGCACCGCATCCCATACGCTCGGCTATCTTGTTAAGCACTCGCTTGCGAGTGGTTGGCTGAAATATGACGAAACAACCTCTCCTGCTGTTGGTGCATATTTCTATATACCGTAAGGATCGTATAAAAAATGAATACCGCCGAGGGCGACCGTTTGGGTCGCTCTCGGCGTTTTTTGAGTTCTTTGTGTCTGGGGCGGGCGATCATTGATCGCCCCTACAAGTGTGAATGATTGGGATTTCGCACACACATGGTTGTTTCGTAGGGGCGATCAGTGATCGCCCGCGTGTTTTATTGTTTGACTACTGTAGACAATTTCTAAAAAATATGCTATAATTTTCCCAAACCACCAACCTTTTTTTCGCTTTCTGTGTCTATAAGACAAGCGCTTAAGATGGAGATTTCCGATTTTGCACGAAAGGAGAATGCATATTGTACTACAAAAACGAAACCGATCAGACCCTGGTCATGCTGACGCTGGCAGGGGAGCAGAATGCATATGAGATATTGGTCACGCGATATCAAAAGGCGGTTATCGCCTCGGCTGCGACCGTGACAAAGAATCATTTTATGGCAGAGGACGCTGCGCAGGACGCGTTTGTGACGGCATGGATGAAGCTGAACACGCTGCAAGACCCGCAAAAATACGGCTCTTGGGTGTGTCGTATCGCCAAAAACTGCGCGATCAACATGATAGGCAGATACCGCAGCTTTTTACCCTTGGATGCCGTGGATAATTTGAGCTTGACCGACGATCCCTCTCAAAACCCTGCAGAGCTGTATGCATTATCCGAGCAGAAGGACGAGATTGGCAAGAGCATGGAAAAGCTGCCCGAAAAGATACGGCAGATCATTTATCTGCACTATTTCGAGGATCTTTCGATTGCCGAGATTGCCGATCGCATGCGCATTCCCGAGGGAACTGTCAAATGGCAGCTTCACGACGGAAGAAAACGAATGAGAAAGGAGCTTTGCGCAATGAATGAAAAGTACAGCGACACGCTTGTACAGCGCGTCATGAAAAAGGTGGAGGAGCTCAAGCTTTGGCAGGTCAAGAACGACAAGAGCGGCTTTGAAAAGGTATACAAGGAAGTGCTTGCCGAGGTTGAGGAGCTGCCCGAATGCAGGGAAAAGCAGCACGCGCTTGCCGACGTGCTCATGCGCGGCTGGTGGTGGCTGCCGGGTAAGAAAAACGATGCGCTGTTTGGGCGTATCAGAGAGGCAGCATTGCAGGGTAAGAATGACGAGGTTATGGAATTTATCGTCACCCGAGAAGACAGCCAAGTGTCAGGTGAAGCCAAGATCGAGTTTATCCGCGACAAGCAGATTCCCATGCTGGAAGAGGCAGGTCTTAGACACTCGCTGGCAAGAGAGTGGTTTTGGCTAGGTTATCATTACTTCCGTGCCGGGCAGACCGAGAACGGTTATGCTGCCTTTGATAAGGTGCAGGAGCTTTTGACGCCTGCAGATCGCTATTATGCACTTGTGATTTACGGCAGAGAAGTGGAACAGCTGATGGAGGCTGGGTATCGAGATAAGGAAAGAGAGCGATTTTTGAACAATGCAAACGCAGATGAGTTGCGCTATCTTGACGGCAATCTGCGCTATTGGAAGCATGCGGAGTACGGAGAGGGGTATATGAACTCGGTAGACCGTGCGATTGCTGAAATCTTCTTCAACGTGTCCCGATGTGACGGCTGGTTCTTTGACCATACAATGACTGTCGGGCAAACAAAAATGGGTACGGACGGTGCGACACTGATCTTTGCTGCTGATCATGAAACGGTACAAACTCCCTATGGCACGTTTGAGGACTGTCAGCTTTGGATTACAAAATATTTTGCATCGTATACAGGTCACAGCGTCAACAAGGCTTGGTATAAATCGGGTGTGGGTATTGTCAAATACGAACGTCGTGTGGATGATCTTACCGACGTGCGCTATTTGAAGCAATATCATATCGTCGGTGGGCAGGGACTTTTGCCGTTAGTTGCGGGTAATGCGTGGGAATATGCTGATACGTATGATCACGACGTGCTTGTTTCCGAGCTGAAATTTACCGTGACGCATGCGGACGAAAAGTCGGTTGTGATCGCTTCAAGAGATTTCTGCGAACGCTTCCGTTACGACGAGAACAGCTGGCTTGACATGATCCAACAGATCAGAAACGAGTATTGGATACATGAAAACGGTCGTGGCAAGCTTGGCGACATTGCGGTGCCGCTTGAAAGAGTCGAAGCATTGGCGGTAACCCCCATGGAAAAAGCACATACCAAGGCAGCAGTATCGGTTGCAAGACGCATTATTTCGGGAGTTACTCGTGATCAGGGTTTTAGCGGCCATTGGAATTTCTTTGCCAAAAAGTCTGTTATGCGCAAAAACGGGACAATGCTTGCGACTACTCGTCCGAATCGCTGGTCATTTGAACTCAAAAATATGGGGAACATGGGCCCTGCGGAAGATCCCATTCTCTACAACGACCTTTACGGCATCCTGGAGGACGCCACCAACTGTTTGTGGTCAGACGAGTGGCGCGTGGGTGCTTCGCCCGTTGTGGAGTACACCAGATTTTCGCATGAGGTCAGAACGCAGATCACCTGCGAGGAGGGCGGCACTATCACGACCAAGGCGGGCACGTTTGAAAATTGTCTCAAGGTGCGCCTGGAGATCGGCGGCATGACCGACGGTTGGTCGTACCGCGGCGGCAACAAGGTGTATTATTTCGCGCCCGGTATTGGCATTGTGCGCACCGAGAACGAGTATTGTGACGGTGCGAGAACTGCGGTGTACGAGCTGAGTGCTTACGAGGGCAAGGGCGAAGGCTATATGCCCATGGTGGACGGCTTGATGCGCAGATACGACGCGCTGGATCTGACTGACGGCTTTGTGGGTTCTGCGGTTTACACCTACGTGGCAGACGAGGACGGCGACATCGTGATCTTTGCCGACCGCACGGGTATTCGTGAAATTCCTTCTCCCATTACGCAGTACGGTGCAATTCAGGGTGAGGTGATCGAGGACCGTCTGTGGGATCAGGGCAAATGGCAGGAAGGGCACGCCAAATACGGTGCTAACAACTTCCATCTGATCATGCACATGCTAAACAGACCCTCGCATAACGTGTACGATTCACCCAGATCTGTTGCGCTGAACGGCTTTTACATGCGTATGATCGAGCAGCTTGGCGACGGCGAGGTGCCGCCTGCTTGGTACGGCAGATACGGCTGGATGGCGACCGTCAGAGCCGCGGCTTGCTTTGGCGCGGGTATGAACGAAGAGGGATATCACATGCTTGACGTAGCCTTTGAATATTGCGAAAAATCGCGTGTGCACAAGGGTGGAGATCTGCTGGATACCGGTAACCCTCACGTCATGGGCGGTGCGAAGTACGTGTTTGCAAGGGGCATGATCGAGCTGCCCGACGGCACCAGAGAGCCGATTGCGGAGAACGATTACTGGATGCGATTTAACGAGCACAATCTGACCTATGCGATCACCACACCCAACGGTTGGGCATGGTTTGACCTTGTCCGCAATGAAGAGCGATTCAAGCAATACGTGGACCGCGGCTGGGCGATGATCAAAAAGTATAATAAATAACAAGAACCCGCCGAGGTCACGTGACCTCGGCGGTTTTGTGTCCCGATTTCGTAGGGGCGGATTTCATATCCGCCTCTACGTTGCCGTGGGAGCATATGGAATGCTCCCCTACGACAATTTGTGCGCGGTCGGCGTAATCTTGCCAAAAGGTGATAGACGAAACAAAAAATATGTGATATAATGAGAAAAATATTTGTAAAAGTCCAAACCGAAAGAGATTTTTTGCGACTATATGGGTGAACGTTCAAAGCATTCCGGAAAGCAGGGTAATATGGAACACCAAGAAATCTTACAATATTATGATGATCTGATGCGGCTCGCGGCGTCCAAGTGTCATTCGCGCACGGATGCCGAGGATCTTGTGGGCGAGGTCATGCTTGCTGCGTTTGCCTATCTGCACGGCAGTGGGGTGATCGAGCATCCCAAGACCTGGCTGACAAATACGCTGTATCACAAATACAACGACCGCCTGCGCAAAAAATACCGTGCGCCCGTGACGGTTTGTCTTGACGAGGCGTTGCAGCTGTCCGAGCAGGAAAATGAAGAGTTTTTGTCTTCACAGGAGGCGGCGAACTTGCGAAAGGAGTTAAATCACCTGGCATTTGTGACGCGCGAGGTGCTGATTCGCCACTATTTCGGCAATCAGAACGTGGCGCAGATCGCGGCAGGGCTGGGCATTCCCGAGGGGACGGTCAAATACCGCTTATCCGTGGGACGCGATCAGATCAGGAAAGGACTTGAAACAATGGAAACGAAAGAAAATTATTTGCCGGGTAGGCTGGAAATGATGTTTGGTGGGGCAGAGGGTGCCAATCATGAGCCTGTTTCGTTGGTTGAGGGCGATCTGATCGCAGAAAATCTGTTGATGATCGCGTACGACAAGCCTTTGACGATCAGCGAGCTTTCCAAGGCGATCGGTATTCCCGCGGCGTACATTGAGCCGATCATTGATAAGCTGGTGGACGGCGATCTGATGGTGCGCATGGATAGCGGCAGAGTATATACGGATTTTATCATTGACAAGCCGCAGGACGTTCTGCGCCATTTCGACAAGCAGCTGGCGTTTGCACACAGTCATTTTGAGACGGTCTGGGGCATTGTGCAGGGCATGACAGAGCAGCTTGCGCAGGCACCGTATATGCAAAAACTTGGGGAGCGTGAGAAAGTCAAATTAGAGAGATTTGCGATTCTCAAGGTTTTGCAAGACTTTGAATATGAAGCCACAGGTACACTCGACGCGCTCCGTTTTCCCGAGCGCAAGGACGGTGGCCGATGGATCGCGAGAGGGTCGGCTATAGAGGCGGGATACAATCCCGATGAATACAGGGAAAAGAGTAACTATATAATCTCAGGCGGACACAGATGGACAGAGGCGTTTTCCAAAACGCCCTCGGGGCAGACCAAGCGCCTTTGCCTGCATGAGTTTGATGTTCCGCTTTTTGACAGCCCACACCGCTTTAGTGGAATTTACGATCTGTATTTCAAGCATATCGTACCGCTGCTCTGGAGTATTTACAACGGAAATGCTGCTGAACAGGTGGATATCCCTAACCGAATGATCGAGTATATCCCGATGTTTGAAACGCTGGGACTCTTAAAGCGCGAGGACGATGTGAGCCGCGTGGCGATTCCCGTGCTGACCGCTACTGAGTATGGCGAGTTGGCTGATTTGATGCACAAAACGACTGCGCAGGTCGATCGCGCGATCGGTGACGATTTCAGAGTATTCATCGTGACAATGAACACGCCTGTGCCCAAGCATCTGACCTCTGTGCCCAAGCTGTATCAGTATACCAAAGCAAGCATATTTTTCGTCATGTCCATCGTACGCGAGGCGTACGAGAAGGGCTTGCACCTCAAAGGCGTGGATTATTGCTGCCCGCCTGTAGTGCTGGTATTTGAGGAATAAAGAAAAGAACCGCCGAGAGAAACCTAACCGGTCGCTCTCGGCGT
>JAZOLE010000057.1:0-2163 GCA_045652835.1 Eubacteriales bacterium
TGCCGCGGCTGCATTCCGCTATTTCTCGGCTGCTGCGGGCTTTGAGCACACCGCGCTTGGCGCATGGATGACGGTCATTTGCTATACGCTGCACATCTATTACGGTTTTTCGGGATACTCTGATATGGCGATCGGTCTTGGCATGATGTTCGGCTACAACTTCCCCGAAAACTTCAATTATCCCTATATTTCCAAAAGCATTACCGAGTTTTGGCGTCGCTGGCATATCACGCTCTCCACGTGCTTTCGCGACTACGTGTATATCCCGCTTGGCGGTAACCGAAAGGGAAAGGCGCGTCAGTATCTCAACCTCGCTGCCGTTTGGCTGTTGACGGGTCTTTGGCACGGTGCTTCCTGGAATTTCGTTTTGTGGGGACTTTACTACTTCCTGTTGCTGACGTTCGAAAAATACGTTTTGCGCGTGGGTAAGAACACGCCGACCGCTTCCAAGATCATCACGCGCATTTGCGTGCTGCCTGCCGTGTATTTCGGTTGGATGCTCTTCCGCTTTGATAACCTCTCGCTTTTGTGGGATACCGTACGCGGCATACTTTGCCTTAACGGAAACGCGTTCTTTGATCTGAGCGCACAGACCACCCTGAGCGGCAATTGCTTCTTCCTTGTCATCTCGATCATCGCCTGCTTCCCCCTTGTGCCTGCGCTTGCTAAGCTGCGCGACTCCAAGCTGCCGCCCGTCTATTACGTGGCAAACGCGGTTGCTGCCGTTGCGCCTGCGATCTTAGTCATTCTCTCGGCACTTGCGCTGATCGGCGACAGCTACAACCCCTTCCTCTATTTCCGCTTCTGATGCACGAAAGGATCGCCTATGCAAAATAAAAATCTGTTCAATAAAATCATGATCGCGCTGTTTTGCGGTGTGATGGTGCTGGGCTTTGTGCTGGGGCTTGCATTCTTTCTGCGTCCCTCCTACTCCGAATCCGAAAAGCGCGACCTGACCAAATTCCCAACCTTCACCTTTACCGACTTTGCCTCGGGCAAGTACACTGAGCAAATCAGCACCTGGTTTGCCGACACCTTCCCCTTCCGCGAGGGGCTGATTGCGGCAAATGACGCCATTTCCTCACTCAAAGGCTTTGCCACCGAGCAATTCCACAGCGGTGCTGCCGTGCAGGGCGGCCAACAGGACAATCAGGGCGGCGAGGACGCCAAGGTGGAAACCATTGCAGGCTACTACATCACGGGCGACACCGCCTACGAGATGTATTACCAAAGCAAGGCAAACTCCGAGCGCTACTCGGCACTGATCAATCAAGCTGCTGCCAAGCTTAACGGCAAAGCAAAGGTGTACACCATCATTGTGCCGCTTGCTTACGCATACAATGGCAAGGTGCTGCAAAAGACCGATGCATCCGATCCCAAGGCTGCCATTGACAGCATGTACGGTGCGATCACCAATCCCAACGCTGTCAAGGTAGACGCTTACGGTGCCATGGCGGCGCACAAGGACGAATACCTCTACTTCCGCACCGACCACCACTGGACGGCACGCGGTGCATACTATGCCTACACCGCCTACTGCCAGAGCGCGGGCTTGAGCGCACATCCGCTCTCCTCTTACGAAAAGTTGGAATTTGGCGGTTTCCTTGGCACGCTGTACTCGCACACCAAAGCCCCCGCGCTGCAAAAGAACCCCGACGTGGTAGAGGCATTTGTGCCCATGGGCAGCAACAATTTGTACGTGCACACCGCCGACGGTGAGCGCCAAAAATTCACGGGCGGCGTGGTACGCAAGGACACCGACACCATGTACGCCGCTGCTGCATCCAAGTACAACTGCTTTTTGACCAGCGACAATCCGCTGGGCACCAAGCAAAGCTACTATTGCAGCATTGAAAATCCGAACGTCACCGACGGCTCTGCAGTAGTGCTTGTCAAGGAATCATTCGGCAACTGCTTTGCCCCCTTCCTTGTCGATCATTACCAATACGTATACGTCATGGACTACCGCTATTTTGACGGTGATCTGACCGAGTTCGTCACCGTAAAGGGCGCGGGCGTAGTCATTTTCTTAAATAACAACTCCGCCACCTCCGCCGCCCCCCGTATCGGCGAGATGGAAGAGCTGGTGAATTGATTTCCAGGGGGGCTGAGTATCATTCACTCAGCCCCCTTTGTATTTGCGAAGATGTGAAAGAGCGTCCG
>JAZOLE010000058.1:0-5881 GCA_045652835.1 Eubacteriales bacterium
AAGGAGAGAGCGCATGGAACAGACCAAACTCTGTCCAAGGTGCGGCAAAAGCATACCTGCGAATAAAACGTACTGCCTCAGCTGCGGTGCGACGGTGGCAACCATATGCCCCGATTGCGGCAAGATTCTGCCGCTGAACCCCAAGGTATGTGGCGGTTGCGGACATTCGTTCGTGCAAAAGAAGACCAAGGCAAAGAAAAAGGCAAAGCCGGTGGATTACGCCAAGCTTTACCGCATTTTGCTCTGGGTACTTTCGGGCGCGCTGCTTGTCTGTCAGATCGTATTTGTCTGCTTGGATGCCGTACGCATCGCCGTTCCCGACGTGCTGGAGCTGCGTGCGAGCGGCATGGGACTATTTTCTTATTTCTCGGGTGGAGAGCTTGCAGGGCTGGAAGAATACCTGGATTTGTTCAAGCTGTCCGAGGAAAATATTTTGGGTGCGCTGCTTGGCTTGCAGGCTGCGGGCGTGCTGTATTTCGGCGCGCTGATCTGCACCCTGATCTACGCATTGGTCGTAGGCTTTAACTTGCTGCGCTTCGGACCCAAGAGTGTCAAGCACATGACGCTTTGGGCGGCTATCGTGGCAGGACTGGACGCGCTGGCAAGCTTGCTTTGCATTGCCTGCGGCGCAGGACTTGCTTCTCGCTTGCGCGGCGTACAGGAGTACGTGGAGGACGGCATTGCCGTCAAGCACGTCACGCCCTTTGTGCTGATCTCGGCTGTGCTGCTGCTGGGCACGCTGATCGTGCTTTACCGCATCTTTTACAAGAAGCGCGAGGCGGATGCAAGAGAGAAAAACTTAAAAGAGATCTTTATCAACGATACCACGGTCGCGCTGGCGTCCAAGATCCGTCTGCCCTCCACCAAGCGCGAACGCGAGGCGTACGCGCGCGGCAAGGATATGGGCAAGAGAGGCGCAACCGTTGCGCTGACGGGGAATTTTTGGTGGTACCTTGCCATCTTGGGCGGTGCGCTGATCTTTACGCAGGCGCTCAATAATGCGTTCTCGCATATTCTGTTCATTTTCCTTGTGTTCCTTTTGCCCGTGCTGTTCCTTTATATGCTCAGTGCAAAAATGTCGCTGAGCGTGTACATGATGTCGGACGCAGCCACCGTGGAAAAGAACCAGCCCTACGAGTATCACTTCCGTGTCAATAACAATTCCATCTTTGCCTATCCCTTTGTGGAGGCGCAGATGTGGCTGCCGCAGGCAAACAGCGTGCGCTGCACCATGCGAACCGTGCGTCTTGCGCTGGCGCCCTTTTCCAGCTATGACGTGGGCAACGAGGTGCGCTTCCGCTTCCGCGGCACGTACGATATCGGTGTCAAGTGCTTTTACGTATATGATTTCTTCCGTCTGATGCGCGTGCGCGTGGACGTGGAGAACTATAACCAGGTGTACGTTCTGCCCAGAAAGCTGAATCTGGACGAGGCTGCCGCACAGGCGATCTCGGACAGCGTGGCAAGAACGGTACGCTCTCCCATTTCCTATGACCGTCTGGAGGTCAGCGATATCCGTGATTACCGCATGGGCGACTCGCTCAAGAGCATTCACTGGAAGCTGTCGTCCAAGAGCGAGCAGATGATTGTCAAGGAGTACAATACGGGTACTGCCAACATTACCAACGTGTATTGTGACCTGGCGCGCACCTTCCCGGATACGCCGCCCAAGCCCGTGACGCTCGAGGAGCTGACCCGTAAGCAGGCAAAGGCGCAGAAAAAGGCAGAGAAGCTCAAGATCAAGAGTGCCGTGGCAACCGCAAAGGATCAGGGCATCAAGCTGGGTCGTGAGCAGCTTGCCAAGATGCGTGAGGATATCCGTGCCGCTGCCGAGCAGATGCGCGTTGACGCGCTGCCCGAGCGACAGGAGGAGCACCTGCTTGCCAAGGACGTTTACTATGAGGACATGAACGAGTACCTTGCCGACGGTGTGGTCGAGCTGACAGTTGCCGTGCTGCTGGAGGAATTCCGCAACGGCAAGATGGTCAATCTGATGTGGTTTGACCGCCGCAGCGAGGCAGGCGCGTATTGCGTCACGCTGCACGGCAAGGAGGATTTTGAACTGATCTTCCGTGAGTTTGCCACAGCACCCCTTTGCGCTCCCGAGGATACCGTGGCAAGACTTTGCGCCATGGCAGCAGAGACGCAGAGCACCAAGCAGATTTTTGTCACGGGTGCCATCGACCGCGCGTCGGTCAGCGCACTGTGCTCAATTCCCGGTATGACCGAGGGCGCGACCTATGGCTCATCGCAGGTCATGCTGTATAATCCCGAGGAAAGATTTGCAAACCGTGCGCAGAGATTGCGCTATATCGAGGGCTGCCGCGGGCAGCTTGCCGAAAACGGCCTTGTGCTGGTAGAGGGCAGATTGCCCGAGCAAAATGAGGGGAGGTGAGCGCCGTGGCAAAGAAAGAGAAAAAAGCAAAGGCGCCCAAAGCGCCTAAGCAAAAGAAGCAAAAAAAGCAGGCGGTGCTGATCCCCGAGCATCAAAGACCCATCATTTGTCCGCCCGACCAGGCGGGTAGAGGACTTGGTACGCGCATATTCGGTTATGTTTGCCGTTGCTTTGTTGTCATGTGCCTGACTTGGGCATTGATGATGTTCTTTGGCGGAGGCTTTACCGGCTCGTATGGGTTCGAGGTGTGCGTCACCGAGGGCAAGATGTTTGTGCTGGCAGCGTTTGCTACCGCAGTATTCGGACTTTTGTTTTATAACCGCTTTACCGCCCTTGGCGGTGTAGCGCTGGGAGCGGCAGGCATTGCCATGATCTCTCCCAATATCGTGCAGGGTGTGCTTGCGCTTTACAACGGATTTTTGTGCCGCTTGTACCTGTCCAAGTTCACAATGTATCTGACCACCATTGGTATTGGCGTACCCAACATGACCTCGGGTGAGTCGCTTGCTGCGTACTACCTTGAAAAGCTGACCGCATACGGTGCGGACGGCATGCTGGTCATGGCACTTGTGCTGTCGGCAATTTTCGTGCCGTTCTTGGCAAAGCGCACGCGTCCCGTGCTGCCCACCGTGGCAATTTTGCTGTTCGTGGTGCCGGTCTGTGTGTTCAACGTCGCCTCCAGCGGACTTGGCGCAGGCGTGCTGATCGCGTCGGTTGCCGCCGTGTTGGTCATGTTTGCGTACGACAAAATGTTCCGCCGCAAGCCGGATGCCGACAAGTACGACACCAAGCTTCAGCTATTCGTAGAGCAGGATAAGCCCGAGTACCCCGAGGAATATTTGCAGAAGCTGCGCGAAAAAGCCGAAAAAAAGCAGCAGAAAAAGCTGGCAAAAGAGGCCAAAAAGCAAAAGCGCAGGAATAAGGACAAGACGGTAGCCGAGGAACTTTCGGATTACACCGCCAAGAAAACAAAAAAGCAGGCAAAGCCAAAAAGGCAACGCCTGACCGAGCAGGAAAAAAAGCAGCTCAAGCTGCAAAAGAAGCAGGAAAGGCTGCATAAAAAAGAGATCAAAAAGCAGGTGCGCGCCGCACGCAAGTATGAGCGAGAGACCGACAGCGCAAGGAGCGCCATGGGCGGCTTTGCCGCAGCCATGATGCTTGTCGTGTGTCTGCTGGTCGTCATTATCCCCGCGCTGAGCATCAAAAAGCACATGATCATCAAGGTGCTGGACGAAAAGATCGCGTATGCACGCGCTTACGTGACCGCTGCGCTGATGGGTGACGACGAGCGACTGGACGAGCTGGAATACGAGCTGGATCAGGACAACTTCAAGCCGCATTCCACCGAGCTTGAGCATATCACGTTTGACGGTACGCAGATCTTTTTCGTGGAGTCGCAGTATGCGGCAAATCTGTATATGCGCGGCTGGATCGGCGTAGAGTACAAGGATGGCGCATGGTATCCCGCGGGATCGAGCGAGGACCCCGAAAATCCCGGTGCATTTGATGCTTACCGCAATCTTTGGGATCTCGACGAGCATCCCTCGGATAAGATGTTTTACGATTTCTATTGGCTCTCGCACGGGGATATTGAGGTCTTTGATCCGACCCACGATTTTCTTAACAAGTATCACAAATACATGGATTACGGCTTTGTTGCCATGACGGTGCATATGCGCCGTGTCAACAGCTTTGATACGCTGCTGTATTTGCCCAGCGTGTTCGATCAGAGCCGCGGGCTGTACGGATACGGCAACGTGGAGAAGAGCGAGCACAGCTTTGTCAACTACTACGACGGAATTCTGACAGGCCGTGACTTTGCAAAAGCCGGCACCAAGTACAGTGCACTTGCCTTCGTGCCCGTCAAGACCGACAAGGATTGGATTGGCATTCTGGGTGCGGATATTGCGGAGTACAATCTGCAAAAGGAGCTGATCCTGGCATTCAGCTCTTACAAGGTAGAGCAGGTGTCCTACGGAACCGACGTCACCACCACGTATATCGTCAAGGTTGAGGAAAACGTGCCCGAGCAGGGCTTGACTACCGTTACCTACCGCAAGAGCAGTAAGCCTGTCGCGTCGTTCATTCACCGCAGCGAGGACGTAGAGTACAATTCGCGTGACAAAGTGCTTGTGCTGCGTGACGGCGCGGGCAACGAGTACGTGCTGGAGCTGGACAGCGGCTATCGCGTTGAGAGCGTGAGCACGACCAATACCGAGTCGCTTCTGCACCGCTATATTACCGGCAGCGAGGACGACCGCAAGGAAATTGCGCGTGTGCTGTTCGGCGGTACGCTTGAGGATCAGGAGGACGATACCAACTACACCGATTACGTGTACAAGTATTACACGGGCAAGAGCGGCAGTCAGATCATCGCCGACCTTGCAGACGAGATATTTGCAAACGCAACCTTTAAGGAAAAGGTGCCCACGGGTGAGTTTGAGCACTTTGAGGCGGTCACTCACGACGAGTTCTATCCCATCGGTACCAAGCTGGAGATCGATTTCGCGCTCAACACCTATTATATCAAGGAGCTGGACGAGAACGGCGTGGAAACGGGGGAGTATATGGTTTGTGAGAATCCCGACGAGTCCATGATGTTAGAGCTTTACGAAAAGGTCACTGTGGTGGACGAGGAGGCTTACGACGAGCCGATCTACGAGATCATCGAGCATCCGTACGACTTCAGCGGCGCAGCCCTGCCGAATGCGACCTTTGACGAGGCGGTGCTGCACAGAAACGACCTTGTCAGAGCGGTCATTGACTACATCATTGAGGAAAAGGGATGTTCGTATACGCTGACGCCCAATCTTGAGCTGGTGGACGCCTCTCTTGACGGCGTGGAGAACTTCCTGACGAATACGAATGAGGGCTATTGCGTGCAGTTTGCCTCTGCCGCAGCGCTGATTTTGCGTGAGTACGGTATTCCCGCAAGATACGTCGAGGGCTATATCGCTTGCGATTTTGGCTCCAACAAGGCGGACAATGCCGCAGGCAGATTTGCCGCTTACGTGCACGACTACGAGGCACACGCGTGGATCGAGGTATTCTTTGACGGCATCGGCTGGGTACAGTACGAGTGCACGCCCGCGTACTACGCAGGTATGTACGGCGGTACGGAAAGCACCTCGCCCGAGAACGACGGAAGCTCGTCTACCCCGCCTCCCTCGATCAAGGATGAGATCGACGATATTATCTCGCTGCCCGATTCCGACGAGGACGAAAAGGTCGACGAGGAAACTCTTGCCGAGGAGGAAGAGCGCCGCAGAGCGATCATCGCTATGGTGGTATTCCTTTCGGTGGCTGTCGTCGTGGGTGCTGTGATTGCGGTACTGGTGTATCTGAAAAACCGCGCCGCAAGCGCGGAATATAAGCGCAGCAGCGCCGCCGAGACCGTGCTGACCGAGCATTTCGGACAGAACACGAGTGAGGAGGATCGCAGAGAGCTGAGCTATACCGTTATCGACGCGGTGCATAACGTGCTGG
>JAZOLE010000059.1:0-32309 GCA_045652835.1 Eubacteriales bacterium
TTACTATTTTCCAAATGTTAGTTGTATTTGAAACAACCATTTGATAATTGTTTTTTCTCATAAAATGATGTATAATGCAATTACACCGGTGATCACTCACAATAAGGAGAACGATTATGCAACTGAATTTAGGAAACAAAATAAGAGAGCTGCGTCGCCGCGATGGGCGCACACAGGAAATGCTTGCAGATGCTTTGGGCGTCACTTCGCAAGCAGTATCGCGTTGGGAGTCTGGTGGTAGCTATCCTGATATGGAGCTAATGCCTGCAATCGCAAATTATTTCGGTGTATCCATAGATGAATTGTTTGGATATAATAACGACAGACAGAATAAAATTAACGATATCTTGGATAAGGCACGCAAATACAATTTGCGTTATCGGGATGATGGCGCGTGGTTCGATGAATGTTTAGCTTTGTTGCGTCAAGGACTCGCTGAATTTCCGAAAAACGAACAGATCATGATTGCTCTTGCTGAGGCATTGACGGAAGCGGGATGGCGCAGAGATGGAGAAAGACTGTTTTACGATGAAGAAGGATTTCTGCAGCATGATCATGAAAAGCATCAAAACAATCAATATTGGCAAGAAGCAATCAAGGTTTGCGAATATCTAACCGAGCACACGGAATGCAATGATATCAAAACGCGTGCAATTTCGATTTTGGTTATGCTGTATCGTAATCTTGGACAGTATGACAAATCGGTTTGGTGTGCTAATCAAATGCCAGGACTTTCACAATGTCGCGAATATTTGCTTGCTGATGGCACAGATGGAAAGCAACAAGCTGCGTATATAGGCGAATTCTTATTGAAATGTGCAAAGGAATTTGCAGAACAAGTCGTATTTGCTTTGATTAATAACCGTTTCAACTTTGATAGCGATATGCCTGTTAAAAAGATCGAGGGCGTAATATCAATGTTTGAAATGCTTTGTGATGATGGAAACATGGGAGAATATCACGATTTTGTAGCCAAGTTGTATTTGTATCTTTCCAGATTGCAGTATGCAAATGGGGATTGTGATACTGCATTTGATTCACTTGATATGGCGTTACACCATGAAAAGTTATATGAAGCATTATTGGACGGAGAGGAACATTCGCTTACCGCCCCACTTGTTTCGTTTGTGAAATTTACTGCAAAAGAATGCAAAGGAAGCGTCAAGGAATTACCTGATCAATGGCCATTTTGGTGCTATCCTGATTACTCCGATATTGAAGACAAGTTTAAATCCGATAGACGCTGGAGAGATTGGGTAGAAAAAACAAAAGGATAATTCTCTGCCCGGTCGTTATAACACAAATGGAAATGTTAAGCCACCGCGAAAACGCGGTGGCTTTTATGATATTATTAGAAATTAAAAGTCAACTGGTCAGTTTCGTTGATGCCGTCCAGTACGCCGTTGCGGCGCAGGATGTCGATAACAGCTTGAGAAAGCTTAGCGCGGATCTTGAGGTCCTCGACCGAGAAGAACGGCTCCTCTGCTCTTGCGCGCACGATGTTCTCTGCCGCAGTTTCGCCAAGACCGCCCAGCGAGGAGAACGGCAGACGAATCTTACCGTTTTCGGGCAAAAATTCGCGCCAGTCCGACTTTTCAAGGTCGACGGGCAAGAATCTGATGCCACGCGCGAACGCCTCGTTGGCAAGCTGCAGCACGGGTATGCTGGCTTGCTCCTTGGGAGATGCATCAAAGCCTCTGTCTTCGATGTCCTTGATGTGAGCCATGAGTGCCTTTTTACCCTTCATGATCAACTCACCGACAAAGCCATCCGACTGAACGGTAAACATAGCGCAGTAGAATGCAAGCGGAATGTGTACTTTATACCATCCAAGACGGATCGCAGACATGTCATATGCTGCTGCGTGTGCCTTGGGGAACATGTATTTGATACGCTTACACGACCAAATATACCATTCGGGCACGCCCGCTTCCAGCATTTCCTGCTCGTATTCGGGAGTCAGTCCTTTTCCCTTTCGCACCATTTCCATGATCTTGAAGGCGTGGTCCTTTTGCACGCCGTAATCAATAAGTGCCAGCATGATTGAGTCACGCGTACCGATAACCTCGGAAATGGTACACGTGCCGTTTTTGATCAGCTCCTGTGCGTTATTCGTCCAAACGTCCGTACCGTGCGAAAGACCCGAGATCTGCAAAAGGTCCGAGAAAGTCTGCGGTTTACATTCCTGCAGCATCTTGATTACGAACTTTGTGCCAAGCTCCGGCAGACCCAGCGTGCCCAGCGGACAGTTAATATCCTCGGGCGAGATGCCAAGCGGCTTGGTAGACAGGAACAGCTCGTAGATCGAGCGGTCATTCATAGGCACGTCCAAAACGCTTGTATCCGAGTATTTCTCCAGGTACTTATACTTGGTAGGCATATCGTGCCCAAGCTCGTCCAGCTTGAGCAGCGTGTCATGCAGGTATTCAAACGTGAAGTGCGTGGTGACAATATCGGATTTAACGTCCTCTGCGGGGTGCTGCACGGGACAGAAATCGTATACCTCCATGGTCTTGGGGACTACGACGATACCGCCTGGGTGCTGACCGGTGTTTCTCTTAACACCAACGCAGTTGGCGACCAGTCTGTTTGCTTCGGCATTGGATACGCTGACGTTCTTTTCTTCAAAGTACTTCATTACATAGCCGTATGCCGTCTTATCAGCAAGCGTACCGATCGTGCCCGCACGGAATACGTTTTCCGCTCCGAACAGTTCCTCGGTATATTTATGTACGCGACCCTGCACCTCACCCGAGAAGTTCAGGTCAATATCAGGCGATTTATCACCGTAGAAGCCAAGGAAGGTCTCAAACGGGATATCGTGTCCGTCATAATTGAGCTTTGTGCCACATTTGGGGCAATTTGCGTCCGGTAGGTCAAATCCGGAGCCGATCTTGTGCTTTTTGGCATATTCAAAATCGGAATATTGACAATTCGGACACCAATAGTGTGCAGGCAGCGGATTTACCTCGGAGATACCTGCCATAGATGCTACGACAGAAGAACCAACCGAACCACGCGATCCAACAAGATAGCCCTGCTGCTCGCTGTACCAAACAAGCTTTTGCGCGATCATGTAAAGCACAGCAAATCCGTTTTTGATAATGGATTCCAGCTCTCTTGCCAAACGGGAAGAAACAATTTCGGGCAGCGGATCACCGTACATCTTTTTGGCTCTTTCCCAGCAGATACGCTGCAAGTCCTCCTCTGCTCCGTCCATGGTAGGCGTAAACGTACCCTTGGGGAACGGGCGGATGTTGCTCTCGATCATATCATTGATCAGATTGGTGTTGGTTACGACAACTTCGTACGCCTTTTCCTCTCCGAGATATGCAAATTCTTCCAGCATTTCCTCGGTAGTTCTGTAATACAGGAAGATATCACGGTCGCCGTCCTTGAATTTCTGACCGCAAAGCAGGATCTTTCTGTAAATACCGTCTTCTTTATTCAGGAAATGTGCATCACAGGTAGCAACAACCGGCTTATTATACTGCTCGCCAAGTGCAACAATGCGTCGATTCAGGTCTCGTAAGCCCTCCTCGTTTGCAACCCTGCCTTCATCAATCAAGAACATGTTGTTGGTGATGGGCTGGATTTCCAAATAGTCGTAAAAGCTGATCAGATCTTCAAGCTCCGCCTCACTTTTGTTTTCAAGGATCGCAGTAAACACCTCGCCTGCCTCGCAAGCAGAGCCGATGATCAAGCCCTCGCGGTGCTTTTCAAGCTGCGTTTTGGGGATACGCGGGCTTCTTCGATAGTACTGCAGATTGCTCATAGAAACAAGCTTGTACAGGTTCTTGAGTCCTGTTGCATTCTTGACCAACAGAATTTGGTGGTAGGGCTTTAATTTAAGAGGGTCAGAGCTGACCGTCATTTCATGACAAAGCTGCTCAAACGTAAGAATTTCGGCTGATTTCATCTGTTCGCACATTTTGAAATAAATATGTGCCAGCATTTCTGCGTCATCGCTTGCGCGGTGGTGATTGAAATCGCCAAGTCCATAATGCTCGGCAAGCAAGTTCAGCTTGTGCTTATTGAGTGCGGGATTAAGGAATCTGGAAAGCGCGACCGTATCCAGATAGGGGTTACGCAGTTCCATGCCGCATTCCTGCGCGTTGTGACGAATAAAACCAATATCAAAGCTTGCGTTGTGTGCGATCAGCAGCTTTGCAGGCTGACCGGCAACGTCGCCTATAAAGGCAAAAAACGCTTCTAAGGCATCTTTGATTTTGGGGGCACCCTTGACCATCTCATCGGTAATACCCGTTAATTTGACGATTTCCTCGGGGATAGGGACCTCGGGATCGACAAATGTGTTAAACGTATCCAAGACCTCGCCCTGCTTGATACGCACGGCACCGATTTCTGTGATCTTGCAGGTCTTTGCGGAAAGACCTGTGGTCTCGATGTCGAATACGATACATTCATCGTAAGGCGTATATGCGCAATGTCCGGTAACCGCTCCGGCAGTATCGTTGACGAAATATGCCTCCATACCGTAAATGACCTTCTGACCGATCTTCTCGGCTGTCAGCATGGCGTCCTGATATGCCTGCACGTTACCGTGGTCGGTAATAGCTACAGCGGGATGTCCCCACTTGTTTGCTTGCTTGACGGCAACAGAGGGCGGAATCATCGCGTCCATGGTGGACATTTGCGTATGCAGATGCAGCTCAACACGTTTGACGGGAGCATTATCCTTACGAGCTAATTTTTTGATTTTTGCAATCTCTACCGGATAGAATAAGCAATCCGGACCTTCGGTGCGGTTGCCGTCCTTACTTTTTTTGGTTTCGTATTTGGTGTATCCCTTCATAGCGACAACTGCGCCGTTAGATACAACCTTGCAAATCTCATCCGACTCTTCGGGTTCTACGTTAAAGGATTTGATTTCAATTGAAGCATTTCCGTCGGTAATGCAATAGTTCAGGTTAAACTTTTCTCCCGTGCGGTTTCGCTCTTTGTTGAATGCGAAAATTTCACCCAGAATAACCACATTGCGCATAGGCTTGTCCAGAACAGCAATGGGTGTGGGCTTGATTTCAAAAGCATCCCCTTTCACATATTCTACTGCGGAAATATCGTATGAGGTGTGTCCTATCGTACATATGCCGTCCACGATGATAGGCGTGGGGTCTTCGTCATAAACAGAACGAATGCGAGGATGCTCCGGCTGCTCGATGCCTTGCGATACAGCAGGCTTTGAAGAATAATCGCCCTGCGCCTTGGCGCGGTCATATTCCTTGGCTGCTTGTGCCAAACGCTTGTCCAATTCCTCAAGCTGTCGCAGATAAAGCTCACTGCGTTCATTCTCGCCAAAATCTTCGGAATGCACGATTTTGACCTTAATATGCAGATCAAATTCGGAAAACAGAATGTTTTCCATGATTTGGGGCGTGCGTGCATCCTCCATAAGCAAAATGCCCGCGTCAATCACGGGCAGTTCTACTGTAAGCACCCCTTGATCAAGCTTATACTTATAACGGTGGAAAAATCCGCGTGCAACAATGCCGACCTCTTCAGTCTCCTGCAAAAGCTGCGGTATGTAGCCTGCATCAAATAATTCCTGCGGATATTTGGGCAGGATCTTTACGCGATTGAGGTCATATGCTTTACAGATCTCTTCCTGAATGCGATATAGCTCGTTTTTCTCCACAATTTGCGGAAAATGAGCGGTGACCTCTATGATTTTTCGTTCTTTGTCCGCCATCACGCGCATGTCGGTGATGGAAAGTAATATCTTTTGTGTATACGTATCGGGGTGATATTTATGAAATATCTCAAGAAACGTCTTTTTCATTTTCAGACCTCGTGTTTTAAACTTTTAATTTCTCGATTATTTATTTGTATTCTTTAACTGTTATTCCGCATCTGTTTGATCTTATCGATCAAAACCTTTATTACTTCATCTTCTTTGATTTTTGCAATGATTTCACCACGGGAGATTAACAGCGCCTCGCCTTTTCCGCCTGCGATGCCTATATCGGCTTCCCTTGCTTCACCGGGACCGTTTACAACACAGCCCATCAGTGCAACTCGAATGGGATAATCCAAAAGTCCTTCACGCTCTGCTGCATCCCTGAATTGCTTTTCAAGACCGATCAGATCGATTTTGGTTCTGCCGCAAGTCGGGCAGCTGACTATATTCATGCCGTTCTGCCCTTTGATTTCAAGCGCACTCAGAATGCTTTTTGCAGCGGCTACCTCACGAATGGGATCTGCCGTCAAAGACACGCGCATGGTGTCACCTATGCCGTCACATAAGAGTGCGCCAATTCCTGCTGCGCTTTTAATTATGCCATACTGTTCGCTTCCTGCTTCGGTTACACCGATATGAATGGGATAATTGCACCGCTCGGCTACAAGGCGGTTTGCCTTGATCATTTGCTCAACGGAGGAACCCTTAATAGAGATCACGATATCCTCAAAGTCGAATTCTTCAAGCAGAGATACGTGATACATTGCGGACTCACAAAGCGCTTCGGGTGTGGGGGCACCGTATTTTGCAAGGATATGCTTTTCAAGCGATCCACCGTTTACCCCGATGCGAATCGGGATATTTTTCTGCTTACAAGCGTCAACTATTGCTTTGACGCGTTCTTTATCGCCAATATTGCCCGGATTGATACGAATCTTATCCACGCCGCGCTCTGCGCATGCAAGTGCTGCACGATAATCAAAGTGAATATCAGCGACAATGGGCACGCGAATGCCGGCTTGCTTGATGGCTGTAATGGTTTGTGCGCTTTCTGCGTCCGGTACGGTAATGCGAACAATTTCGCATCCTGCCTGCTCCAAGCGTCTAACCTGATCAACTGTTGCGATCGCGTCTTGGGTGTCGGTATTGGTCATAGATTGGATTGAAATAGGTGCGTTTCCACCTATAACGACGTTACCAACCTTGACAGATCTTGTTTTTCTTCTGATGCTTTGATAATCAATCATGTGAATAGTCCTATAATATCCTTAACAGAAATCAGTGCCATGAGTGCAAACAGTATGATGATGCCGATAAAATGCACGTAACCTTCCAGGTCGCGGTTGATGGGCTTTCCTCTGAATAGCTCGATCACAAGGAACAACAATCTGCCGCCGTCCAATGCGGGAACCGGCAAAAGATTGAATATGCCCAAGTTGATGGTGATAATTGCGATCAGATACAAAAGTGTTGCGCCACCTGCCTGCGCAGCCTGACCGATAACCTCTGTAGTTCCTACAGGTCCGGAAACGGCTTCCGCGCCGTATCTGCCTGTGATCAGGTCAAAGAGCGAATCATATACCATTTTGACAGTCGACGTTGCTCTGTTGACAGAATACAGGCTGAGGTTGACGATGTTGGGCGATTTACCGTACACTTTAAAGTCATATGAGCCAAAGACTACGCCACTTTCCTCTGTTGTGGGAAATTGCACGTCTTTGAGGAAGTAGAATTTGTCATTTCTGACTACCACCATATCAACAGGCTCATATGCGCTGTTTGTGATCTCGTAGATCAGGTCATAACCTGTGAAAACAGGAAATCCGTTAACGGTAACAACACGGTCGCCTACCATCAAGCCATGCTCACCTGCTTGGTTAGAGGTCGCATTTTCATCAAATTCGGCAATGACGTTGGTAGGCAGCAAAGCACCATCTGTTCCCATAACGGTTGCCGTAGTTAAAATGAACATGGCAATAAAGCCAAGCAGGATATTCATACCTGCTCCGGCTACGATAATCAGAATTCTTTTCCAAATGCTCTTGTTACAAAAAGCGTTGGGATTATCCGAATCGCCATCCTCTCCATCCATGCTGACGTAGCCGCCGATCAAAAACAATCTGACCGAATAGCGGATTCCGCTCTTTTTGGAAACGCGTGAAAAGATCTGCGGTCCCATACCGAGCGCAAATTCACGCACGGTAACGCCGCAGAGTCTGGCAGTAAGATAATGACCGAATTCATGAATGAGGATCAGCGCGCCAAAAATACCTACCGCAAGCAGGATATAAATGGCAGTTTTGATCACGGGGATTGCAAAAAGGGTGTCCAATGAAATTCTCCTTAGAATTATTTACTGTTTTTCCAAATATCGCAAGGCAAGCTCTCTCGCAGCGCTGTCACATGCAAGGATCTCGTCCAAGGAATGCATGTCTTTTGCATATTGCATATCGCAAACAACCTGCTCTACCGTATCCATGATGCCGCAGAATGAAAGCCGCTCATCCAAAAAAGCAGCAACACATATCTCGTTGGCAGCATTGAGCACAGCAGGCAGCGCACCGCCTTGATTGATGCATTTAAACGCAAGGCGCAACAGGCTGAACGTCTGCATATCAGGCTTCGAGAAGGTCAGTTTGCCTACGGAAAACCAATCTAAAGGCTCGATTGCCGCTTGCACACGTGCGGGATGCGTCAGCGCATATTGCACACAGGAGCGCATGTCAGGCACAGAGAGCTGTGCGATGACGTTATTATCAATATATTCGACCGCAGAGTGAATTATACTCTCGCGATGCACGGTAACCTCTACCTGCTCGGGCTTAACGTCGAACAGATGCACCGCTTCAATGACCTCAAAGCCTTTATTCATCATGGTAGCACTGTCAACAGTGATCTTAGCGCCCATGTTCCAGGTTGGATGTGCAAGCGTGTGCTGCTTGGTTACGTTCTCAAGCATTTCTCTGCTATATCCGTAGAAAGGTCCACCGGATGCAGTCAGCATGATGCGCTTGATTTCTTTGGTTGTGCCGGAACGCAGACATTGATAGATCGCACAGTGCTCACTGTCAACAGGCAGGATATCAATTCCCTTTTGTCTGGCAAGCGGCATAACGATCTCACCTGCTACCACAAGAGATTCCTTGTTAGCAAGCGCCAGCTGCTTTCCTGCTTGTAAGGTAGCAATGGTGGGTGCAAGACCTGCTTGGCCGAGAATGGAGTTAACCACAACCTGACGATCGCAAGCAGAATCAGTTTGGGCAATCATGTCGCAAACGCCCTGTGCTCCTGCGTAAATCTTGACAGGAAGATCCGCAATGCGTACAGCAAGATCGCTTGCGCTCTTTTCGTCTGCCATTGCGCATGCACGCGGTGAAAGCATACGAATCATTTCTTCCGTTTGCTTTACACTTGTGTTTGCGCTCAAAGCATCTACTCGGACGCCATGCTTGATGGCTACATCTGCTGCCTGGCGGCCTACAGATCCGGTAGCGCCCAATATGATCATGGAAGGATACTGATTACTCATGCGAATACGTCTACAAAAATTTCTGCTGCTGCCAGTACAATAGCAACTGCAAGAACAGAATCAAATCTGTCTAAAGCTCCGCCGTGTCCGGGCATGATTTTACCGTAATCCTTGATATTATACTCTCTCTTGATTACGGACATAGCAAGGTCGCCGATCTGTCCAACAATAGACAAAAGCACGCCAAGAACTGCGAGAATTGCATAATTGCATTCCAAGCCCCATACTCGAGAGCAAACAAATGCATAAAGAAGGATGCAAAGCGTACAGCAAATAATGCCTGCAATACTTCCCTCAATTGACTTTTTGGGGCTGACATCGGGAATCAGCTTATGCTTGCCGAGTTTTCTGCCGAACAAATATGCAAACGTATCTGTTACCCAAGGTGCTGCAAACATCATGATCAGCAAAAATTGTCCCTTATCACTTGAATCTCTGACGTAGACAATGGATGTGAATGCGGCAATAATGTAAAGAGCTGTCAAATATGCAGATGCGGTTTGCGACGTAGGTAATTTTCTGTGCGAGAAAACGCTTGCAGTCAACATGATCAATGCAAGCACGCCAACGCAGGCTGCATAGCAAGCCAGCAATAGCTCTTTGTCAGGCATATAACGCATGCCAAAAGGCGCAAATATGCCAACAAGATAAAACGGAATGCTGATCCAAAGATTGCGTCTGACCTTTAGACAACCAAACATTTCGTATAAGCAAATTACTGCAACCACAGCCGCTGCACACGGCAAAGCCCAGGAGTCTGAAAACCAAAGTACGGGAAACAGAATTCCCAATGCCACGATTGCCGAAATAACTCTGACTAACATAAATACCTCACAAAATCAAATACCGCCAAAGCGTCTGGACCGTCCATAGAATGCCTGAATAGCTTGATCAACATCTTCGGGCTTCATATCAGGCCATAGCTTTTCGGTTGCATAAAATTCGGAATAAGCAGCCTGCCACAAAAGGAAATTGGACAGGCGCATTTCGCCGCCCGTTCTGACTATCAGATCGGGATCCGGAATATCGGCGGTATAAAGAGACTTGCAGATGTCTTGCGCGGTGATCTGCTGCTTCCCTTGCGCAATCAACTTGTTGCAAGCATGCACAATTTCGTCTCGACCGCCATAATTAAAAGCCACACAAAGCTTGCAAGGCTTTCCATGGGATAATTTCTCAACATATTGTATTTTTTCTTGTAAAGATGTCGAGAACACAGTCATATCGCCTATCATGTGGAGTTCAACGGATAAATTGTCTGCCTTTTTTGCAAAATCATCCAAGTATTGCTCCACGAGTTTCATCAGCGCATCAACCTCATCTTGAGGGCGTTTCCAATTCTCGGTCGAAAAAGCATAGACGGTGACGGCTTCCAATCCTATTTTAGAGCAATATTCAGCGATATTTTCAAAGGTTTTTACACCTTCTTTATGTCCAAAGGTTCTTGGCATGCCGCGCTTTTTTGCCCATCTGCCGTTTCCGTCCATGATAAAGGCAATATGACGCAACCGTTGATCTACGCGATTGACTTCTTTTATATTTTTCTCATTCATATAAAATATTACCCAACAAAAGGCGGGTCAAGAGACCCGCCGTATTATTATACTGCCATAATGTCGGCAATCTTCTTATCGGTGATTACGTCGATCTGCTTGATATACTTATCGGTCAAATCCTGAACCTTCTTCTTAGCGTTCTCTTCATCATCCTCGGTCAGAACGCCGTCCTTCTTGAGCTGCTTGATATCGTCATTTGCATTCTTACGTACCATGCGCGCTGCAACCTTAGCTTCCTCACCCATTTTGGAGATCTGCTTGGAAAGCTCTTTTCTGCGATCCTGGGTCAGCTGCGGGAAAACGAGGCGGATAGCCTGACCGTCATTATTGGGGGTAATGCCAAGATCGGAAGCCAGAATTGCCTTTTCAATAGCCTTGAGCGTGGATTTGTCATAAGGCATAATGGTCAGGGTTCTTGCATCGCTGACGCGAATATCTGCCATGGTGTTGAGAGGTGTGGGAGAGCCGTAATATTCAAAGCTGATGCGCGAAAGCAGCTTGGGGTTAGCCTGGCTTGCGCGGATGTTATCAAGATTGTTCTCGTATGCAGTGATGGTTTT
Source organism: Eubacteriales bacterium (assembly GCA_045652835.1). GTDB lineage: Bacteria > Bacillota > Clostridia > Oscillospirales > CAG-272 > SVQP01. Next base: position 11,344 of record JAZOLE010000059.1, read on the forward strand.
CTGAAGCTTTGCTTCAAAATCTTTGGTATTGTAGCCCATAATGTAATTCCTTTCTGTTTATGTAGTTATTTGATTTTATTAGTTGTGCATTTTAGTACCGATTTTCTCGCCCATAACCACACGATAAATATTTTCGGGGTCACTCAGAGCAAATCCGTAGGTAGTGATATCGTTTTCCTTGCAGAAACTTACTGCGGTCATATCAAATGCTTTCAGTCCCTTGTCAAGGATCTCTGCATAAGTGATATCGTAAATAGGCTTGGCGTTGGGATCCTTTTTGGGATCAGCTGTGTAGAGATAGTCTACGTTCTTTGCCATAAGTACTGCATCTGCTTCGATTTCAGCAGCGCGTACTACAGCGGGAGTATCGGTTGAGAAATAAGGCCAGCCGAGACCACAGCCGAATACCACGACTTTGCCCTCATTAAGTGCTCGATCTGCGTGTCTTGCCGTATAATAATCGGCATACGCATGCATTTCAACCGAGGTCATAACAACGGTGTCAATACCGCATTTGATAAAGGTGTCCTGAATGGCAATGGCGTTGATGGTGGTTGCCAACATGCCCATTTGGTCTGCTCTGGAGTGGTTCATAGAACCGCCAATTCGTCCGCGCCAAATGTTGCCTGCGCCGACAATTACAGCGATTTGAACGCCTTGTGCCAGGCACTTTTTGATCACCTCTGCAACCTGTTCTATCTTATTGAAATCCAGAATGCCGTCTTCTGCCTGTGCGGGAGCAAGAGCTTCACCGGAAAGCTTGAGAACGATTCTGCTGTATTCGGGTTTGGTAGACATATGCGATCACCTCAAAATAGATATTATATTATACAGAATATATTTTACTACATTTTCGTCGATTTGTAAACAGGTATTTGTAAATTATTTGAAGAAAAGATAAAAAACAAAAGCACGGCCGAAGCCGTGCTCTTGTCAGGAAGTGGTCTAATTACTTGTTGGTCAGCTTTGCGATCTCAGCAGCGAAGTCTTCTTCTCTCTTCTGGATGCCTTCGCCCTTTTCGTAACGCCAGAAAGCCTTAACAGCGATAGAGCCGCCCAGCTCCTTAGCGGTAGCAGCGATATACTGGCCAACGGTCATGTCGTCGTCCTTAATGTAGCCCATATCTACCAGGCAGTTGTTATCGTAGAACTTGGAAATTCTACCCTCAACCATCTTAGCCTTGATTGCATCGGGCTTCTTAGCCATAGCAGGATCGTTGGAAATCTGAGCCATGAGAATTTCCTTCTCGGACTCGATAACGGATGCGGGAACGTGATGTCTGTCAAGGTAAGGAGTTACGTATGCGCCGATCTGCAGAGAAATGTTCTTTGCAAACTCAACGAAACCTTCCTTGTCAGCGCAGTCGGTGTCGAACAGAGTTACAACGCCGATAGAGCCCATACCGTGAACATAGGTGCTGGTAACACCATCGATTACCATGAAGCGGCGGATGCTCAGCTTCTCACCGATAACGAAGATCTGCTCCTTGAGCTTAGCTTCAACAGTGCAAGTGCCGTCAACATAGTCGGAAGCCATCAGTGCATCAACATCTGCAGGCTTATTAGCAACAATGGTCTTGAGCAGGTTCTTTACGAATTCCTGGAAGGAAGCGTTCTTAGCAACGAAGTCGGTCTCAGAGTTAACCTCGATCATTGCGGTGGTGTTGCCCTCGGTGTAAACTTCAACGATACCGTCAGCAGCAATTCTGGTAGCCATCTTGCTCTCTGCCTTGAGTTCGCCCTTTTCACGGAGGATCTTGATAGCGGCATCAATGTCGCCGTCAGCTTCTACGAGTGCCTTCTTGCACTCCATCATACCGATACCGGTCTTAGCGCGCAGTGTTGCAACGTCTTTTGCAGTAATGTTAGCCATTTTTATTCTCCTTAAATTTTAATCGGGATTACTCAGCAGCCTCTTCGGTCTCAGCCTCTGCCTTAACCTCTACTGCCTCGGTCAGCTGCTCGCCCTGTCTGCCTTCGATGATACCGTCAGCAATTACGGAAGAGATCAGCTTAATAGCGCGGATAGCGTCGTCGTTACCGGGGATAACGTAGTCAGCATCGTCGGGATCGCAGTTGGTGTCAACGATAGCGATAACCGGAATGCCCAGCTTCTTAGCCTCGAGAACTGCGTTTCTCTCCTTGCGGGGGTCAACGATGAACACTGCATCAGGCAGTCTGTCCATGGTCTTGATACCGCCGTAGGACTTCTCCAGGTCGAAGATTTCCTTCTGCTTTGCAGCAACTTCCTTCTTGGGAAGCAGATCAAAGGTGCCGTCCTCCTGCATCTTGGTCAGGCTGTTCAGACGGTTGATGGAGCTCTTGATGGTCTTGAAGTTGGTCATCATACCACCGGGCCATCTGACGTTCACGTAGTACATGCCGCATCTGTTAGCTTCTTCCTTGATAGCTTCAGCTGCCTGCTTCTTAGTACCAACGAACAGCAGGGTGCCGCCGTTTGCAGAGAGTTCACGAATGAAATCGTAAGCTTCTTCAAACTTCTTAACGGTCTTCTGCAGGTCGATGATGTAGATGCCGTTTCTTTCGGTGAAGATGTATTCCTGCATTTTGGGGTTCCATCTTCTGGTGTGGTGTCCAAAGTGTACACCTGCTTCCAAGAGCTGCTTAATTGTGATGATAGACATTTTTTGTCCTCCTTCGGTTTTTCCACCACAGAGTCGTTCGGTACGCATCAATTTCCAGAGCTTTTATTGCTGTGGAAACACCGGTAGTACCCTGCCTTCCCTGTGTGTGTATTTTATATTTATCATGTCGGCTTCCCGACACAACGGCGTATATTATAACATAACTATTCCAATAACGCAATAGGCAAAACCAATGTTTACAAATAGTTTACAATTATTTGCCAAATACGCTACGTTTTAGTTTTCTTTTCGGCACTGAGCAGCATGAGAATTCCTCTGCACTCAGTCGCACGAGAATTGCATCTTCTCCAATACATTCTATTTTGCTCCAAGGTATGACAATCTCCGTAGCTTTACCAAAGCCAAGCACACTTCCCTGACCCGGCAAGACAAGAGATTTCACAGTACACTCCTTGGGATCAATTTCAATATCGCAAACGCGACCCAGTCTTTCTCCTGTACACAAGTTGATGACATCCTTTTCGGACAACTCCAAAAAACTGCACATCTTCATTGATTGACCACTCCCTTTCCGTATATCATATGTTCTGAAAAGGGATATTATTTCAATATGTCTTATTTGTGCAGATTCAATCCGCGTGCACTCAAGATGCGATACGTGACAAAATATACCAGTGAAGCGATCGGACAGATCATTGCTGCCACCCAAGTGAGTGTTGCGCCTCCTGTCAATTGATTGAAACCGGGCAGCAAAATACAAGCGATCAGCAGCACGATATAAGCGATAATTGCAATAAATATAGAGGCAGATGCCTTTTTCTGCTTATCGGCAGTATATTCGTGAAGCGTGATTGCAAAAACCACGCCGTGCAGTAAATACGTTGATAAAAAGCCAATACCCGTACTATGAGCAGCATCAACTATGCCGAATATTTGCAAAAATGCAAAGCTCAGCCAGATCAGCATTGCACTGACACAGGCACTTATAATATTTGCAGCATTATAAGTAATCGGTCTTTCCAATCTTCGCATAATGGGATAGGAGGAAGATACGGATGCCTGATTTGGCGTAGAGATCGCAAACAGCATAACCGCCAAAACGTCCAGCAAAAGTCCACTGATCAAAAGCGTCACCGCGGAAAGCGTATGCGTGCCGAACATAGCGGGGATGATCATCAATACCATGCGGAAAAACTGCATAGTAATCAGATACGTAATCGCATTGGCGAGATTATGGTTAATGGCAAACGCGTATTTTCTACCCGTGAGAATACCGTGCAATCCTCCGCCTTGTTCATCTGCCCTTCTGAGGATCACGTCTGCTTTGCGGCGCATATTTTGCGAAGCGCGCGTGCTGAAGGATCTTCCGTCAACGGGCATTTTGTCATAAAGTGATTCCGAAACTTTAGGTGAGCGATATTCAATTGCGTCGCAAGAGATAGAAAGATCGGTCATATCCTGCAGAGCCTGGGATTGGTTATCTACAGAATAAGAGGCAACGCGATTTCCTCTTTGCTTGAGTTTTTCAATCAGATTAGCGATTTGCGTTTGGTCAAATCCGAGATATGCGCGATAACTGCCGTACGCAACGTGCAGATCAAGTCCCTGCTCCTGCGCAGATGCTTCGGTCAGAACGTCATTGCTCTCGTCACGAACAAGTCCGCTGTCGGTAAGAATTTTCATACTCTCTGCCGTATGCGGCATGAACACCGAAACGCGAACGCCGCTGTTCATGAGTTGTTCGCAGCAATCAATGAATTGGTAGCCGGGTCTGTGCGCAAAAGCAAGCACGCCCATTACTGTGACAGCCTGGTCCTTTCGGTTGGCGATCAGCAAAAAACGGTAGCCTGATTCGCGATAGATGCGGCAAAGCGTACGAAGTGCGATATGCTCACGGTCATCAAGCTCCTTTTGAGCCCCTGCAGAAGCAACGTGCGTGCATTGCAGCAAAAGCTGCTCATCCTGAGAAAGCAATACATCATATTCACCGCTGTTGAGCAGATTATGCACGGTGCAAATTCCGTCGTGAAAGGTCATGTGAGAGCTTACTTTAGTCAGCTCGATTGCGTGAGTATCAACAGCAACGTGCTTAATCAACGCGTCTATAGGTGCTGTCAATCCCGCGTCAAAAGCATCTCTGTTCATTGCTTCAGGAGGACGCACTGCGGTACGGTACAGATACAGATCCCTGATCAATCTCTGCACGTCGGCATTGAGAAGCTCCTGCGTAGTGTAAATGCTTCCACAAGCAAATACCGATTCCAAATGGTATTTGCCGTCGCTGATCGCAGCAGAATCAAGCAGTAAAAGGTCTGTCATTTCACAAAGCTTGTCCGCTGCATCCATAGTTTTGACAATAGCGACCGACGAATCGTGTGTTTCGGCGGCAGCAGAATTGATTCCGATTGCACGTATAATCCCCGCAAGTGCTACAACGTGATCAACGATTGCAGTGCAACATAGTGCAAGAGCTGTCAGGAAGCATTCGGCAAAGCTTAATGATTGACGCATGGTAACGGTCAAAAGGATGGTCAGCGGGATGAGTAATACAGCTTGTATCGTCGAGAATTTTACGAAATATCGCTTGATTAAGGAAATGCTGTCATGCACAGAAACGCGCTCTGTTCCCGGTACCGTGCCGTTTGCGGCACCGATATAGGTGTGACGTCCCGTTTCTACAGCAATGCCTCTTGCAAATCCCTGCTCAATGATCGAACCTGCATAAACAATATTGATACAATCCGGATTGAACACGTCCTGCTCCGGGCTATACAATACGTCGCCGGTTTTGGCAACCGATTCCATCTTGAATTTTTCATTGTAATCAGTACCGAATACATATTGCGAAACACGTACGCTGCTTCCCTTTTCGAGTCGAATATCAGCGGGGCAGACGTCGCCTTCACTCAGGATGACTACGTCACCCGGTAAGACGTTACGTGCGTCAGTTGTATATAACCTTCCGCTGCGAATGACCTTGGACATGGGATTGGAATACAAAGACAGCTTATTCCATACGTTTCTGACCTTTGCGTTCGAAATGGCGCAGAACACGGCGTTTACAAGAAGAATTGCGATCATAAAGCCGCCCAATGCGTGCTCACCAAAGAAGAATGCGATCAGCACCACAAAGAGTGTCAGCATCATAATAGGGTCAAGCAGCATTTTGCCAAATTCACGGTAAAACGGCCGCTTTGCGGGAATGAACAGCGGCTGCATTGACTCCGGCTGGCGAATATTCAATTTTTTTGCACGTGTGGCGGCCTGCTTTCTTGCAAGCCCTTTGGCAGCGTTTGTTTCAAGTCTTGCACAAATCTGATCTGTGTCCAATGTGTGCCAGGCGTTTCTGTTTGCCATGCTGCTCCCTCCCTTCGGGACGATTTTATTGGCAGTTTACCTTGATCTTTCCGTCATGCACGGAAATGGTTGCTCTGGAATAATGATTGAGATAATCAGATACGATGATTTCCGCAATTGCATCCTCAACGTGCTGCTGGATATAGCGACGCATATTTCTTGCGCCGTATTTCTGTGAGTAGGATTCCTTTGCAATCAGCGAAGCAGCTGCTTGCGTCCATTCAAGTGAGAATCCGCGCTCATCAAGCACGGCTGCAAGCTGACCCAGCATTATATCTGCAATTTTGACAAAATCAGCTTCATCGAGATGTCTGAACGTGATGACCTCATCAACGCGATTGATGAATTCAGGACGAAGGAACTCTGCAAGAGCCTTTTCTGTGTTCAATTGTGCACCGCTTTGCTGATCTGCGGAAAAGCCCATGATCGAGGAAGAGCGGTTGGAGCCTGCGTTGGTGGTCATGATAATGACGGTGTTTTCAAAATTGACTGTTTTACCGTGCGCATCTGTAATTCTGCCGTCATCAAGAATCTGCAGCAGAATGTTCAGAACGTCCGGGTGAGCCTTTTCGATTTCGTCAAACAGGACTACCGAGTAAGGTCTGCGGCGAATTTTCTCAGTAAGCTGACCCGCATCGTCATAACCGACGTATCCGGGAGGCGAACCGATGATGCGCGATACAGAATGCTTCTCCATGAATTCAGACATATCAAGTCTGATCAGCGTTTCGGGCGATTGGAACAGATCCTCTGCAAGTGTTTTGACAAGCTCTGTTTTACCAACACCCGTAGGTCCTGCGAAGATAAAGGACACGGGCTTGCGTTTATAAGAGATGCCGGCGCGATTACGCTTGATGGCGCGCGCCACCGACTCTACAGCGTGATCCTGCCCTATAATCTTTTGCAACAGTCGTTGCTTTAAGCTATCAATTCTTTCATATTCATTGCGCTTGATGGTTGTTGCAGGAATACCGGTCCAAAGCTCAATCACCTCTGCAAGGTGATCGGGGGTCAACATGATTTTCTTGCAGTCTTCCTCAAGAGTAACAAGCTTTTCTGCAAGCTGCATTTCGTTTGCCTTGATCTTGGCGATCTTTTCATATCTGAGTTGCTCGTTCTGCTCCTTATCTGCAGGAGCGGTTTCAAGCTCTTCACGCTGTTCTTTGAGAAGCAGCAGCTGGTCTCTGATCTCATGGGACTCATTGAGCGGTGCACTGGAAAGCGAGAGCGCACTTGCTGCCTCGTCCAACAGGTCTATCGCTTTATCAGGCAAATAGCGGTCGGTGATATATCTCTCGGAGAATACAACCGCACGTCTGAGGACATCCTCAGGAATGGTGATATTATGATATTCTTCATAATAATGCTTGATGCCGCGCAACATTTCCACAGACTCCTCAACCGAGGGTTCGTTGACGGTAACGGGTTGGAAACGACGCTCTAATGCGGTATCCTTTTCAATATGCTTGCGATACTCGGTCAAAGTAGTTGCACCAATGATCTGTACCTCTCCGCGAGAAAGCGCGGGTTTTAAAATGTTTGCAGCGTTAATACTTCCCTCGCCACCGCCTGCACCGACAATGTTATGCACCTCATCAATGACCAAGATAACGTTGCCCGACTGCTTGACCTCGGTCAAAAGTCCGAGAATTCTTTGCTCAAACTGACCGCGGAATTGCGTTCCGGCAACAAGAGAGGTCAGATCAACCTGATAAAGCTCCTTGTTTTTGAGTTTATACGGAACGTTTCCGTTTGCAATGCGCAGAGCAAGTGCTTCTGCAATGGCGGTTTTACCCACACCGGGTTCGCCAATCAAGCAGGGATTATTCTTTTGTCTGCGACACAGAATCTGAATTACGCGTGCAATTTCTGCGTTTCTGCCAACGATTTTATCAAGTCTGCCCTGTCTTGCATGCTCTGTAAGGTGACGGCAATAGGTGTTAAGGAATTTAAAATCCGAGCCCTTTTTCTTATCATCTTTTTTAGATTTTTTCTTGTCTTTCTTGTCCTTATCGGATTGTGCCGGCAGTATTGTCTCTTCGCTCTGTTCATCATCATTTTGACCAAACAGCTTGGGCAAGTCAATCGCAGGAGCGCCTCCGTCCTCGTTATCATCCATTTCGGAGGGGAGCTGCGTGCTTTGGAACATATTGTTCAGCTCGTTTTCCATATCCTCCAGTTGATCTGCCGAAATACCGAGCTGTCCCGAAAGATCGCCCAGCATATTCTCCATAGGAATGCCCATTTCCTTGGCACATTTAATGCAAAGGCCCTTGCTGACCTTTTTCTCGTTTTCATATTTGGTTACAAATATGACTGCCACGCGCTTGTGACAATTTGAACACATGACCATTTATCGTAAAACCTCCTTAAGTGGGTAAAAAGCAAATTTTAATCAATCAAATTGATAATAGACAGCGCTTTGACCACCGCATAAGAGCACTTCATCCTCTTGGCGGATCAAAAGCTGTTTGCCTTGAGTATCACATGGAATTAACTGATGTGAAAGTGTGGTGGGTTGCATACGTGCAATGCCCTCGCTTGTCAAGAGATACACATACTCACCGAACACACAAAGCTGCGAAACGCCTGCTTCAAAGGTCTGATCCGTGATCAACGAACCGTTTTTGTTGGCGATGATGATACGATGCGTATCGGTTACGGGATTGACCGAGAAAACCAAAGCGATATGGTTTTCGTTGGTATCAGCATATGCAAGCTGCATGCCTGCATACGGAATTGAACAGATAACTCTGCCGTCATCAACAGAAATGACATGTGAAGCAGTATCTCCGATCAAGAGCAATCGGTGCTGATCAATAAACTCAATGCTGTACGGGAACAATCCGTTAAATTTCATTTCGGCTCTTGTTTGCTCCTCACCGGGGATTGCAATGACCAAGGTAGAAACGTACTCTCCGTTCTGCATGCCCGTGGTTGCAAAGGCAACGCGGTTTCCTGCCTGATTGATTGCAGTACAGGTAACCATTTCAGTACGGTTATAACGGTTGATCAACTCAAAGCGGTCATTATAAAGGCTGACGACACCTGCATGGTTGTAACTTTCGCTGACAATCATGTAGTATCCTGAATCCGACATAGCCCCCGCGAATACGGGATAGTCGCATTCTTCATGATGGACGCATACAAAAGAATTGTAGATAGAATAGCGCTTCTCACCGATATCGTATACCAACAAGTAGCGGTCCGAGCCGTGAAGAACAGGCTTGTTGTAATCGGGAGAGGTGTTGAGCGTTTCCCTACCTGTAGCGGTAAAAAGCTGTAAACCGGAATCGCCGCCAACAGCGAGTCCACCGCGATAAAGCGCAAAGGTTTGATTGCGTACAGAAGTTTCATAGTTGATGACGTTACCTGATCCGGAAAGCAGATCGGATGCGGCACTGATGTCCTTGGCAAGATAATAGAAATTCTCATACGTGAACAGTTCCAGGTTGCAAAGCATGGATACGCAGACAAACACCAAAAGCGCTGCCAGAAATACTAAAAACAGCGTGTGATAGATATTGGAAATACTGTCGTAATGCGCATTGCGTGGGTTTTGCAGATCGATCTGCTCCTTCACGGCAACTGCATCAGACGCGGCTTTTCTGCCAAAATTCCATTTTTTCATAGCGTCTCCTTTGGAATGCTCTCGTATACGACCGAATTGAGATAAAGTCCTTGTGCAGGTGCGGTCATTCCTGCACGGGAACGATCCTTGGCTTGGATCACATCGGGAATTTGATCCGGTGTCAGCTTGCCTTCTGCCACGGCGATCAGCGTTCCCGTCATAATACGGACCATGTTGTATAAAAATCCGTCAGCAGCTACGCGAAATTCAATCACGTCACCGCAACGTTGCACGCTTGCGTGTGTGACAGTGCGTACTGCATGGGCAACTGTTGCCCCCTGCGCCATAAACGAGGTAAAATCGTGCGTGCCGCAAAAGTGCTGCGCTGCAAGTTGCATGTCTGCCAATGCGGCATCTGGGATACGCTTGGGATAAAACCACGCGCGGTCAAGCTCAAAAGGACTGCGACAAGGTGAATTGTAGATGCGATATACGTATTCCTTGTACTTTACATCGTATCTCGGATGGAAATCACCCGAAACGAACGCAGCATCCCAAACCGAAATATCCTCGGGAAGATGTGCATTGAGCGCAAGCGGAATGCGATGCACGGGAATAGAAGTGTCAAGCTCGTCTGTACCGCGCTTTGCGACAGTTACGCAAAACATATTTGCGTGCACGCCGCTATCTGTTCTGCTACAGCCAACAATATCACAGCGCTGTCCGAACAGCTCAGCGCACGCACGCGTCAGCTCACGCTGTACGGTCGGTTGATCGCCCTGTACCTGATAGCCGTTATATGCAGTTCCAAGATAAGCTAAGCGCAAAAACAGCTTCATGCTTCCCTCCGTGTCAGTTTTGAAAAATTAAAGTGTGTAGCCGATTCCCCAGTAATTGCAGGATACAATACCTGCAAGTGCAGCAACAGACAGCACCAGTACGATCGCATCCCATGCGCCAAGACGCATGGACGTCATACGCGTTCTTCCCTCGCCTCCGCGATAGCAGCGGCATGTCATAGCAGTTGCAAGCTCAAAGGCTCTTCTGAACACAGATGCAAACAGTGGGATCAGAATGGGAATTAGCGATTTGATTCGCTTGATCAAATTGCCCTCGGTAAATCCTGCTCCTCTTGCCTTTTGGGCAGCCATGATCTTTTCTGCTTCTTCCATAATGGTCGGAATAAAACGCAGAGCGATAGACATCATCATGGAAAATTCATGAACAGGAAGCTTGATATAACGCAGAGGCGCAAGTAATCTTTCCAGTGCATCGGTCAGAGCTATGGGTGTTGTCGTATAAGTCAAAAGCATACAGGTGCCTACGATCATGCAAAGAATTCTGAAAGCGATAAAGATAGCGCTATAGAGTCCTTTTGTATAAATCTCAAACACCCAAAATGCAAACAAGGGTGCAGTGCCCTCTTCCTTGGTCATAAACAAATTGATGGCAACGGTCAATATCAAAACAAATGCGACCAAGCGCATGCTTTTGAGAACTGTTTTGATTGGTACTCGGCTAAGTAATACCATTATGATCGCGCTTAATGCCAGTAAAACAAAGCCAAAGGAGTTTTTGCACAAAAAGGCGGTCACAATATACAGTACCGCAAGCACCAGCTTGATACGCGGATCCAATTTATGCAAGGGCGACTGAGCAGGATAATACTGCCCAAGTGCTATATTTTTCATTGATACTGTTCCTTTTTATGATTATTTGAGTTTGAATACCCTGATCAATTCGGCAAGAGCTTGTTCTTTGGTGCAGGCTGCCGCATTGACGTCAAGACCATTCTCTGCAAGCAAACACATGACACGTGTGATTTGCGGAATATCAAGTCCTGCTTCAATCAGTTTTTGGCTGTCAGCAAAGATCTCATGCTTGGATCCGGTTAACATAACCTTGCCTCGGTGCATGACAATGATGTCATCGCAATACTCTGCCATATCCTCCATGCTGTGACTGACGATCAGTACGGTAGCACCCGTGTTATCTCTGTATCGACGAATGCCGCCAAAGATTTCTGCTCTGCCTGCGGGATCAAGACCTGCGGCAGGTTCATCAAGCACAAGCATTTCGGGCTGCATAGCCATAATGCCCGCAATGGCAACGCGACGCTTCTGACCGCCTGAAAGATCAAAGGGCGATTGCTCCAAGATATCGTGCGTAAGACCGACGAATTCGATAGCGCTCATCACACGCGCTTTAATTTCCTCTTCGCCAAGTCCCATGTTGCGCGGTCCGAATGCTACGTCATTATAAACCGTTTCCTCGAACAGCTGATATTCGGGATACTGCATGACAAGACCCACACGGAAGCAAATGCGTCCGCCCTTGTACTTCTTATCCCAGATATCGCAGCCGTCAAGCAACACTTTGCCTTCAAACGGCTTTTCAAGTCCGTTAAAAAGCTGTGCCAGCGTAGATTTGCCCGATCCGGTATGACCGATCAAGCCGGTAATGCTGCCGCTTTCCACCTTGAAATTGATATTGTCAAGTGCTTTTACCTCAAAAGCGGTGCCTTTACCGTAGTAGTATGATACGTTTTGCAATTCAAGCTTAGCAGACATCAGACAATACCTCCTGCAGCAAGAATAATGCGTGCGCAATCCTCGGGGGTGATGCCGCACTCGGAAACAGGCAATCCTGCTTGCGCCAAAACCTCAAGCAGCTGTGCACATTGCGGCAACTCAAGTCTTGCTGCGCGAAGCGCTTCTGCATTTGCAAACACCTCGGCAGGAGTTCCCTCTATGGCAATCTTGCCCTCGTTGAGTACTACGACACGATCAGCGCGAACGGCTTCCTCCATGTAGTGCGTAATGGTCAGTATGGTGATACCGTGCTCGCGGTTGAGCTTTTCCATGGTAGCCACGATATCCTTGCGCCCTACAGGGTCAAGCATCGCGGTGGATTCATCAAAAATAATGCATTCGGGCATCATTGCGATGACACCCGCAATGGCAACACGCTGCTTTTGTCCGCCCGAGAGTCTGTGTGGCTCGCGCTTAGCAAACTCTGTCATGCCAACGGTTTGCAGTGCGTTATCTACACGGCGTCGGATTTCTCCGGGATCAAGTCCCAAATTTTCGGGACCGAATGCTACGTCTTCCTCAACAATAGTCGCTACAAGCTGATTATCGGGATTTTGGAACACCATGCCCACCTTTTTACGAAGCTCGAACGCCATATCCTCGGTCATATCCTCGGACAAAATGTCTATGCCGTCTACAAGGATCTGTCCGTGTGCGTTGTCCAAATCATCAATGACAAGGTTGAGCAGCTTTGCAAGCGTTGATTTTCCCGAACCGTTTCTGCCTAAGATCGCGACGTATTCGCCTTTTTGAATATTCAGATCCACACCGCAAAGCACGTCGGCTGCTTGATTGCAGTCTTCTTTGTTATAAGTGAAATGCAGATCCTTGATTTGAATAAAATCAGCCATATTTACCTCTGCCAACGAGAGCTGGCACCGCAAGGCAAATAACCGCCCGTGCGGGTAACCTTCAGTCCAAGCTCACCCGAATCCACGTAACCGCCAAACTTGCGCTTGACGTTCAGTTCAAGCAAATAGCTCATGGTCATGGGAGAAAGACCGGTTGTGTAGGAATTGATCAGGAAGAACAGCGGCTCATCGGAGAGCAGCTGCGCTGCCAGGTCGACAAACTCATCCACGCAGTCCTCAAGCTTCCAAACCTCGCCGTTGGGGCCTCTGCCGTAAGACGGAGGATCCATAATAATACCATCGTACTTGTTGCCACGTCTGATTTCGCGTTCAACGAACTTTTTGCAATCGTCCACAATGTAACGAATGGGTGCGTTTTCAAGCCCTGAAAGCGCAGCATTTTCCTTAGCCTGCGCCACAATGCCCTTGGATGCATCCACGTGTACTACAGATGCGCCTGCAGCAGCTGCTGCTACGGTTGCACCGCCTGTATATGCAAATAAGTTGAGCACCTTAACAGGACGGTCTGCTTTGCGGATCAGCTCCGAGAACCAATCCCAGTTTGCAGCCTGCTCGGGGAAAAGACCGGTATGCTTAAAGCCCATGGGGCGCAGCACGAAATTGAGCTCACCGTAAGAAATATTCCAAGATGCAGGCAATTTATTGTGTACCCAGCTGCCACCGCCCGAGGACGAGCGACGGTAAACGCCATCCGCACGCTTCCATGCGGGATGATCCGCAACGCCTTTCCAAATGATTTGCGGGTCAGGTCTGACCAATATATATTTGCCCCAACGCTCAAGACGCTCGCCGTCCGATGTGTCGAGTAATTCGTAATCCTTCCAGTTTTCAGAACACCACATGATGTTATCTCCTATCTGTTATTTGTTGTAATAATCAGCCAACCGAGAGCAGCCGCTATGAGCATGGCAAACCGCAATGGCAAGCGCGTCGGCAGTATCGTCGGGTTTGGGCGGTTTGGGAAGCCCCAAAAGCGTGGTTACCATGGTGATCACCTGCTTTTTCTCTGCTCTACCGTATCCCACTACGGCCTGTTTTACCTGCAGAGGTGTGTATTCCGCGACGGTGATTCCGTGCTGAATGCCGGATAGCAAGATGACTCCGCGTGCTTCGGCAACCGTAATACCCGTTGTGACGTTTGTGTTGAAGAACAGCTCCTCTACTGCCATCTGGTCAGGCTTATAACGCTCAAACAGCTCGTTCATACCCTGCCAAATCATTTCCAGGCGTTTTTGAGTCGGAGTTCCTGCCGGAGTCTGGATAGAGCCGTATCCAAGCGTTTTGAACTTCACGCCATCGTATGAAATCACGCCCCAACCCACAATCGCAAGTCCGGGGTCTATACCGAGAATGACCATATTACCTCCCACACAAACAATTTCTCACAATAACTCACTCTAAATTATATCACCTTTTCGCGCGCGTGTCAAATACTATTTATTAATTTTTATTTTTTTATAATAATATCCGAATAATCGTTTACAAACCGAACATTTTATGGTATAATAGGATATATTATCTGCTAATGATAAAATGCTGTGCACATCCGTGCCGACTAACGGAGATTTCATATGAATATTATCAAAATCCGAACGGGTGATGTCCTGCATCTCAAAAAAGCGCATCCCTGCGGATGCGCGGATTTCACTGTTCTGCGAGTAGGCAGCCAAATACGCGTTGTATGCCGTGGCTGCGGACGAGACATGAACGTTGATCGCATCAAGCTTGAGAAAGCAATCAAAAGCATCACCGGCTCAGAGGTTGAGCCAAAGGAAGGAAAGGAACAGGACACATGAATTTTAATTCTGCTGTTGCAAAGAATGGCTTGCTAAAATGCAAGGACAAATGTAAAAACGTATTTTCAGAATACTGGTATATACTGATTGCCGCGCTTATCCCTGCAGTATTGGTGTATTTAATGTACCTTGCACGCGGTCTTTACCCGTTTGGCAACGGATGCGTACTGGTACTTGACCTCAACGGTCAGTACGTGTACTTCTTCGAGGCACTTCGAAACTTTGTAGTCAATGGTGACACTAGCATTATTTACTCGTTCTCACGTGCACTTGGCGGCGAATTCATGGGTATTTACGAATACTATATCGCCTCTCCCTTCTCCTATTTAGTCTGCCTGTTCCCCGAGGACAGAATGTGCGAGGCTCTCCTGTTCATGTTTATGGTTAAGGCATCCTTGTGTGCTGCTACCATGGGCTTCTACCTGCATCAGTCGGAAAAACGCATTAACCGCATTGGCGTTATTGCCTTCTCGGTGATGTATGCGCTGATGTCTTACTGCATCACGCAGCAGAACAATACCATGTGGATTGATGCGGTTATCTGGTTCCCGCTGGTGATGTACGGCATTGAGCAGTTGATCAAATACGGAAAGTACAGAGTCTTTGTCGTTTTCCTGACCTTGACACTTGTCAGCAACTATTATATCGGATATATGGTTTGCATTGCAGTTGCAATTTACTTCTTTGCATACCTGTGGGGCTTTAAGCACGCCAACAACCCCTATAACGAGAGATTGCACGGCATTCGCTCGTTTATGAGAATCGCATTCTATTCGATCATTGCAATCGGTATTTCCGCGTTTATCGTATTTACCGCTTACTATTCACTTACCTTTGGTAAGACTGACTTCTCCGATCCCAACTGGGCGTTTACCTCTCGATTCAACTTCCTGGAGCTGTTCTATAAGTTCCTGCCCTCTTCCTACGATACAGTTCGTCCTGCAGGTCTTCCCTTTGTATATTGCGGCGTGCTGACGCTTTTGATGGTGCCCATGTTCTTCTTCAACAAGAAGTTCAAGACGGGTGAAAAGGTGGCTTATGCGGCACTGATTACCATCTTCGTGTTCAGCTTTGCAACCAGCTCAATCGACCTGATCTGGCACGGTTTCCAAAAGCCCAACTGGCTCAATAACCGTTACAGCTTTATGCTGTGCTTCTTCATGATTGTCATGGCATACCGTGCATTTGCCAATATGCGCACGGTAAGTCGCAAGCCCATGATCGGTATTGCTGCTATTATCGGTCTTGCCGTGATCATGCTGCAGGAATTCGCTCCCATGATCAAAGAAGACTTTAACGAGTATATCGATGTGCATGACTTCCAGACCGTATGGCTGACAATCGGTTGCTTGATTGTTTACACGATTTTGGTTTGCGTGCTGCCGCGCGTCAGAAACAAAGAGTTGATCGCTTGTCTGCTTGTGTTCTTTGTATGCGGCGAGATGTATATCAGCGGACTTTGGGATCTTAATGACCTTGATAAGGACGTAACCTTTACCAAGTACTCCTACTACAACGATTATCTTGACACAGTAAGACCGATTATCAACCACGTGCAAGACAATGATACGAGCTTTTACCGCATGGAAAAGACCTACCACCGTAAGCTCAATGACAACCTTGCTTTGCAGATCCGCGGTCTTTCCAACTCGACCTCTACTCTGAATGCAGATACGATTTACTTCCTGCGTATGATGGGATACTCCTCCAAGTCGCACTGGTCTCAATATCAGGGTGAAACACCTGTCAGCGATTCTCTGCTTGGCATCAAGTATATCATGACCGATAAGAATTATGACAAGTATTACGGTGAGCCCTTGTATGATGAGGACGATTACGACAATGAAACTTACGTTGTTTATCAAAATCCCTATTATATGAGCATAGCATATGCGGTTGATAACTCCTTTGCAGACTTCAAGCTGGACGATTATGAGAACCCCTTTGAGCGCATGAACGCCATGATCTCCATGATGCTTGGCGAAGAGGAAACGCTGCAGATCTTTGTTCCTGCAACGCAGCTCTCCATGACTACAAAGGATGTTACCAAGAGCACTGCTGCAAACCATGACCTTTATAAAGGTGATGGCGGTACGATTACGTTTGAGTATATGGTGCCCAAGAATACCGAGCTGTTTGTTTACTTCCCCACTGTGTATTCCAGACAAGTCAATATGACTGCGAACGGCAAGTCTGTTGGTAAGTGGGGCGATAACAACACTTGGAGAATCGTATCCATCGGTGACGTTAATAAGAGCGATCTCGAGCTCAAGTTGACTATCAAGAACGATTATGATAACTTCTATCTCCAGCAAGGTCTTGAAAAGCCCTTTATCTATTCGCTGGATATGGAGGTATTTACCGACGCAATTACAAGATTGCAGCAAGGCAACGTGCAGATCGATCCCGAAAATTACAGAGAAGATTACCTGCCCGGTACAATTACCACAAGCAAGGCAAACCAGTTGATCACAACCACCATTCCCTACGATAAGGGTTGGCAGGTAACTGTTGACGGCAAAAAGGTTGAAACTGTTGAGCTTGCAAATGCACTGGTTGGCTATTATATTGATGAGCCCGGTGAGCATGAGATCAAAATGAGATATTGCCCCAAGGAATTGGTGCTTGGCGTTGCAGTATCCGTTGTTTCGACCGCTGCATTCTTCCTCTTGATCATCTTTGAAAAGAAACTGCGCAGCATTCGCGGCTACGGTGAATTTTTCGGTATTCCCGCGCCTGTTGAATCGGAATCCGAAAATTCAGATACTGTTTCAGAGCAGATCGGGCAATCCGATCAAAACACACAATAAAATTGACCACGGGGGCATCGCCCCCGTGGATTTTAAGGAGTTATTATGTACTATTATATCAGCGGCACTCTTGCACATAAGAGCATGGGATTTGCCGTGATCGACGCCGGCGGTGTTGGCTATCGCATGACCGTCAGCCAAAACACCTACGATAAACTGCCGCTTGCGGGCAATTCCGCAAAGCTTTTTACTTACCTTGCAGTACGTGAGGACGGCATTGAGCTGTTCGGCTTTTTTGATGAAACCGAGCTTTCCTCTTTCCAAATGCTGATCACTGTATCCGGTGTCGGCCCTAAAGCTGCAATGTCTATTCTCTCGCTTCTCACCCCCGAAAAATTCGCGCTGGCGGTATGCACCGAGGATACCAAGGCGATTTCCAAGGCAAGCGGTGTTGGCCCCAAAACGGCTGCCAGAATTGTTCTTGAGCTTAAGGACAAACTGATCAAGGAGCATGGCGGCGAATTCAATGCTGCTCCCGAGCTCGGCACAACAGCAAAAGCAGGCGCGCCTGCACGTGGCAAGCTCAGCGAAGCTTTGGATGCTTTGATGGTGCTGGGCTACCAAAGAGCCGAGGCTACCAACGTACTCAAATCCATGCCCACCGAGCAGATGTCGCTTGAAGAAATCATTCGCCAAGCGCTTAAAAAGCTGATGTAAGGAGGTTGCGCATATGATGGACGAACAAGAGTTTGACTTTGAAAACCGCATTGTGTCCACAGGTTATTCACCCGAGGATTCTGATATTGACGCTTCCCTGCGCCCCAAAACCTTAAACGACTACGTCGGTCAGGACAAGGCAAAGGAAAACTTGAAGGTTTATATCGAAGCTGCCAAGATGCGCGGCGAATCCCTGGACCACGTATTGCTTTACGGCCCTCCCGGTCTCGGTAAAACTACGCTTTCCAATATTATCGCCAATGAGCTTGGCGTCAATATTCGTATTACATCCGGTCCTGCTATTGAAAAGCAAGGAGATCTTGCTGCCCTTTTGACCAATCTCAATCAGGGCGACGTCCTGTTTATTGACGAGATCCACCGCCTTTCTCGCTCGGTTGAAGAAATTCTTTACCCCGCAATGGAAGATTACGCGCTAGATATCATTATCGGCAAAGGCCCTGCAGCAAGAAGCATTCGTATTGATCTGCCCAAATTCACGCTGATCGGTGCTACAACGCGCGCAGGTCAGCTGACCACACCTTTGCGTGACCGCTTTGGTGTGCTGCTCAAGCTTGAGCTTTACACGCCTGAGGAATTGGCATTGATCGTACGCCGCAGCGCGGGCATTTTAGGGATTGCCATTACCGATGACGGCTCTTATGAGATTGCATCGCGTTCCAGAGGTACTCCCCGTATTGCAAACCGCTTGCTCAAGCGTGTGCGCGACTTTGCGATGGTTCAGGGTAAGGATACCATTGATTCCGAGATCGCCGGATATGCACTCAACAAGCTTGAGATCGATGAACTTGGTCTTGACAACACCGACCGCAAGATGATGGAGGCGATTATCAAGTTTTATGACGGAGGTCCCGTTGGTCTTGATACGCTGGCAGCAACGATTGGCGAGGAGGCTGTGACCATTGAGGACGTTTACGAACCTTACCTGATGCAGCTTGGCTTCCTTTCCCGTACTCCGCGCGGCAGATGTGTGACTCGTCTTGCTTATGAGCACCTTGGCTTACGCGTACCCGCTGCTCCGAACAAAAACGGCATAAACAATCAAGTATCCCTGTTTGATCAGGACTAAACAAAAAAAGAGCTTCGCTATCAGTAGCGAAGTTCTTTTTGTATAAAATTATTTCAATTCAATAGATTGAACGTACATCACATCGCCCTCGGCGCAAACATCAAAGTAGTCAAAGCGAATGGCATTGACGTTTCCGGACCAGAACGAAAGGTTCTCAACGCTGATCTCCAAGGTATGATACGTACCGTCAGCAACCACCTGTGCGCGTACAGACTTGCCACCCTCAGC
The DNA here is from genome assembly GCA_045652835.1 of Eubacteriales bacterium. GTDB lineage: Bacteria > Bacillota > Clostridia > Oscillospirales > CAG-272 > SVQP01. The sequence goes on from JAZOLE010000059.1 coordinate 30,919, forward strand.
ATGCATAGAAGAGCCTGTGGACAAGAACAGCTCTGCTGTGTAAGAATTACGGCTGTTGGTTGTGGGGATCATGTACGTGATTACAATGGTCTTATAATCCTCTGCCTTGAGCATCGGCTTGGATTGGGTATAATCGAGCGTTACGTGAGGATCGGCTGCGGCTGCAACAGTCAAAGTCGCTGCCTTTTGTGCTTCATCAAACGATACGCTCGTATTGCTCGTGGGCTTGAGCTTCAATGCATTCTGCAGATCTGCAAATACCATTTTTACCATGGATACTGCTACGCCCTCGTCCTCAATACGCTCGCTAATGTAGTTCTTGTGCAGAGACTCATTGGTAGCAAAGTCCTTGTTTGCCTTAAACGTGCTTCTGATTTGCTCAAGCGAGCCTGTAGTCATCATGTAGCTGTATTCGATAGGCTCAAAGGATACAATTTTCATGGTGCACAAGGGGGCTACGTAGTTGGTTGCGCCATTCAGGGAATCCTTGCTGCCGTTGTATGCGTGTCTGCCTGCCAGGAATATATCTACGTTAGGAACGTACAAGCCAACGCCGTAGTCTTTGAAGCCGTTCGTCCAAGCACACCACGTTTCGGTATTGCTGTAACGGATCTTAAAGACACAGTCGTTATGATACTCGGGATCACCCCAGAAATTGAGGTCGTCACGCGTATGCAGAGGCTGATCCTCCCAAGGCTTAGAGCCTGCATAATAGGAAAATTCATCAAAATAACTCAGCGTATAGAATGCGGGAAGCTCCTGATTTGCGTATCTGTGCTCCCAACCCGAGAAATCCACGAAGCGGTTATCCACACGCACGTAATCCTCTTCAAGGATATAAGTGTTTTCCATATAGCTGATGGTCAGATCACCGTCATGACCCCAGTCTTGCGGCTGTGCCTTGATATACAGCGAATGCTCACCAACAACTACGTCGATGATACGGCTGGGATTGCCATGCACGTCACCGCCCTGTACGGGGTTGTAGGGCCATCTGACACCGTTGTAATCGCCGTCCTTATATTCGCCGTTTGCATAAGTGCCGTAGTAGGATTGCTGTACAAGTCTGCCGGTATCAGCCTGGTTGATCAGGTTCTCGATACCGCCGATCTTATTTTTAAGATCACGCAGATAGCAGATACCGCCGCCCCAGGAAAGACGTACGCCCAGCTCGTAAGTGTCGTTTTTCAAATAATATACGTCATCTGCATAGACCTCATACACCTCGGTTTTAACGTCGCAGAGAACAAAGGAAGCGTCTGTTTCTTCGCAGGTTTCAAACGTAATGGAGGTCAGATTGCTTGCCTGCTTGCCTGCAAGATAATCCAGTGTCAGCGCGCAGAAGGTTTGTTTACCCGCTTCAAGATAATAAGTCGGATCGTAGCCATGTC
>JAZOLE010000060.1:0-14424 GCA_045652835.1 Eubacteriales bacterium
TGCTCGGTGTTGCCGATGTATGCGCCGAAGTAAGGCTCAACTGCCTTCCACTGCTCCTGACCTGCGGCAAGATCAATAGTGGTCTTTGCGCTGGGTGCGGGAATGGGGTTAACGCCCTTGTACTGGCGTACAAAGTTAACAAGCTGATAGTAGTAGTGGTCCTTGAGATCGCCCTTGGTAGGCTCGATATCACGGGAGAATTCATCGTTGTACTGGTCGGGGAATGCGTTGGGAACTGCCGCGGGGGAGCCTTCGGGCCATGTTTCGTATCTGCCTACGCGGAACTCGTTCCAGCCGGTGACGAATACGACGGCAGGGTCAACCTCCAGTGCGTATGCCCACTGCTCAGCAAAGTTGTAGCCCCACTTGGAAGCCTCTGCGCCTTCCTTGGCGTAGCGGTCCGGATAGGTGGAGGAGTAGGATCTGCCTGCGATGTTGTCGCCGCTCATTGCAGCCAGCTCCTTGAGTGCGTAGTTATGGTTCATAGCGATACCAACCGTGATCTGCTCAACCACACCGTTTGCCTTGTCCTTGGAGGAGGCAAAGTGCTTTGCCTGCGGATACATGGAGAGCCAGCCCCAGGATTTGTAATCGGGATTGTCTGCTACGTAGCTGGGCTCGCCTGCACGGAAGGTGAAGAAGCCGGAAATTTCCTTTTCAAGAGGAGATGCGTTGGGGTTAAAGGATTCCTTGATCGCCATGATCATGGGCTTGCCGTCCAGATAGTACCACAGATTGGGGTACTTGTTGGTACGGAAAATATCCTGATAGATCGCGGATACCTGCATGTTGGTGTAGTTCTGATCCCAGAAGGGAAGCATGAAGGAAAGCTTGGGGGTCTCCATGCCGTCGGTCATCGCGTCATCCCATTCCTTGAGCAGCGCGTTATAGGCAGCGTGCCAGGTAAGGTCGCCGTTGGTGTTGACGGTAAAGATGACGTCAACGCCTGCGTTGGTCAAAAGCTCTGCCTGCTTGCGCAGTACCCAAGGGTCTTCTCCGCTGTAGAAGCCGTAGATGGATTCATTCCACCAGTAAGAAGAGGTGTTCTTCCAGATCTCGTGGTTGAAATCTCTCATCGCATCGGGGTACTGTTCGCTGTATTTTTGCAGGTTCACAGGCTCGTCTACAAGGAAGCCGCCTGTGTGCCAGGTCCAGTAGAACATAGCCAGCGTCTTGTTTTCTCTGGGTGCGCCAACGTCAGCATAGGTCAGCGAGGTTCTGCCAAGGCCGTCGGTAAATACCCAGGTGTCGGGCTGAACGGGGTGGGTGTAGATCAGGCTGTCCTCGGGGATGACGTATGCGGGAGGAGGCGTGTGGGTGCCGTCAATGGTGTCCTTGGGCTCGGAGCACTGCGAGAAGTAGTCGTTACCGGCAGCCTCTTCTGTGAAAATGATCTGCATATTGGGATATGCAATCGCACCGGTGACAGGGAAGCCGTCTTTGTATACGTAGCCCTCAAAGCCGGTGGTCTCGGAGAATACGTAAACTGCCGGAGGCTTGCTTGCGTTGTGGACTAAGAACAGGTAGTCGCCTGCGGGCAATTTATCAAAGGTGATACCTTGCATCGAGTTATCGATCAGCAAAATACGCTGGGTTGCCAAGGGAGCGGCGGCAACTGTCGCGGAATAGGTGTCCTTCCACGCATAGACCGAAATATCTGCCTCCATGTCGGTTGCCGTGTAGGTAGCAAGATCGAAATCAACGCCGACGAAGGATGCGTTGAGGCTCATACGCATACCGATGGAAACCGTCAAGTTGCCGGGGGTCTTATTTTTGGAGGAGGTATAGGGGGATTTTGGAATGCGCGCATCAGCCGAGGGTTGGCAGGTGCCAAAGGGCTCGTCGGGCACGATGTCATTTTCAAAATTGAACTGCAATTCGGGTTCACCTCTCTGTTCGATACCGTTGAGATACAAAAAGCCCTTGGAATCCGTGGGGTTTTCTCTGGTCCATACACCAACCTGCCCCTTGGGCTCGGAGATGTGGAACAGGTACTCGCCTGCGGGCTGGGCTTCAAATCTGACCCAGTTGGTTGCATTATCCTTGAGGGGAGCAAATCTTTGGCTCACAATGGGTTCCTTGGCAACTGTGCTTGTATAGCTGCCCTCCCATTTGTACATAGAGATGGTCGCCTCGGAGTCGGTTTTGTTGTAGGTGGGCATGCAGAAGGCAAAGCCGTCAAACGAGCCGTTGAGGATGGCGCGGTAGGAATAGGTCTTTCCTACGGAAACCGCACCTCTGGTGCCCGTGCCGTTTTGTACGCTCACGTTTCTGGGCTCTGCGTAAACGGCAAAAGTCGAAAATGCAGCTGCCAGCATACTGAAGCAAAGCAGCAAAACAAGCATTTTTTTGATGTGTTTGCAACGATTCATTGTGTTCTCCTTTCAGATATTGCAGATACAGGGGTTGCTTGTGGGGATATTATACCATATTATATAGATGCTGTCAATAACACATTTGGTTTTTGTGCAAACAAACCAAAAAAACAAAAAAGCCCTTGCCAAAGCAAGGGGATGTGAGCGACAGAAGACAAAAAGAGAAGTGACCCTTAACCGCAGGTTGTAAATCCACGATTAAGGGTCACTTCTCGTCGTTCTTGGTATCTAACATCATTTCTTAATCCTCTCTTTCGTAATCTACCTCTTTGTCACTCTCTTTTCACACACCTAAAACTAATTTTCTCTAAATTCTCTAAGGAGAATACCGCTGGTTTTCGTTGTGAACGCGATTGTTTCAAAGGGCGAAGGTCATGTGACTCCGATGCAAAGGACTTGACTTTTTCGACCTTAATGCATATCGGTCGAGATTTATAGGTATCTTTGACCTCTGGTTCGTCCGGACCTTTTTTCTCACGGTGCCTTTGCAAGGATGTCGGTACTTAGTTGTTCATCGGCTTGTACCTTCCTTTCCTGTGACTATATTGTATCACACTTTTTGGGTTTTTGCAATATGCGGATTGCACAAAGTTTACAATAAAGTTTTGTTGAAAGCGCAGAAAGTTGTGATAAATGTCAAAAACCTATTTACAAACGAAAAAAGTTGTGATATAATGAAAATGTTGTGGTGTCCTTATCGGCAAGGGCGCTGCAAATAAACTCCATTTATGAAAAAGCGACCGCGCCGGGGGGACTCTCTCGGTCAGCGGTTGCTTTTTTCTCAAAAGCAACGTTTATGAAAAAATAAGGAGGTAAATATGCAATACCTTGTAAAAAACAATGCAATCAGCTTGGAATATGATCCCGAAGCGCTTTCGCTGTGTGTCAGCGTAGACGGCAGTGATACCTTTTGGCGTTGGGCGGATGACGCAAGTTTGCGCATCTGCACGGGGGAGGATCTGCAGTTCCGCGCCACAAGCTGCCAGAGCCGCGCGTGCAAGAGGGGCAGAATCGACGGCGTGCGTGCTGTGTATACGGGGCTTTGTGATGCGTCGGGCAGGCAGTATCCTTTTACGGTGGATACCTTTGTGGGCATTGATACCTCAACGGGTCAGGTGCGCATGCAGGCTGCCGTGACCGGCGATGCACCCGGCAACGTTGCCGCGCTTGTCTGGCCTCCCCGTATGAAATTTGAAGCAGGCGAGGGCGAGGGCTATACCGTTCTGCCTCGCATGCAGGGAACCTTAGTGCCTGCGGGGCACCCGATACAGATCATCAACGGCTTTATTTTTGAGCGCGACGGCTACATGCCGCTGTTCGGTCAGGTGCACAAGGGGTGCGGCTACGCTGCAATTTACGGTACGCCGTACGATGCACGCTACAGCCTTGTGGGGGAAGAGGTGCAGCCTTATTTCATTCCCTCGCTGGGCACCATGTCTTACATGCGTGAGATGGTGTACAGCTTTTTCCCCGAGGGCGATTTTAACACGGTTGCAAAGATCTATCGCGCCTACAGAGAGGAGCGCGGACACCTTGTCAAGCTGCAGGAAAAGATCGCGCGCAACCCCAAGGTTGCGTATCTGATCGGCTCACCCGTGGTACACACCGTTGCGGCTGTGCATATCAAGGAGGGCACGCATTATTACGATCCGAACGATCCTGCGCATAACGATTGGTGCATCCCCTTTGCCACCACGGCAGACAAGCTGCGCAGACTCAAGCAAAACGGACTTGAAAAAGCATACCTGCACCTTGACGGCTGGGGATATCACGGATACGATAACTTGCATCCCGATCCGTTCCCCATTCACGAGGCGGCAGGTGGCGAGGAAGGCTTGCGCGGTCTGCGCGAGACCTGCCATGAGCTTGGGTATCTGTACGGCATTCATGACCAGTACCGTGACTACTATTACGATTCTCCCGGCTTTGATATTGATAATGCGGTGGAGTATTCTGACGGCAGCCATTTCCTTAGCGACTATTGGTACGGTGGCGCGCACACTTTCCTTTGCTCGGCGCTCGCACCCGATTACGTGCGCCGCAATTATGACGAATTCGAGCGTCTGGGGCTGAAGCCTGACGGCTCGTATCTTGACGTGTTCTCGGTTGTGGAGCTTGACGAGTGCTTCAATCCCGCGCACCGCGTCACGCGCGAAGGCTGCGCACAGAACAGACGCCATTGCCTTGACATGCTGTCCTCACGCGGCATCATTCCGTCCTCGGAGGAGGGCATTGACTGCGTGGTGGATTCGCTTGCGCTTTGCCATCACACGCCCTTTCATTGCTCCAGCTTTGACGCACCCGATAAGGTTAACGTGGGCGTTCCGATCCCCCTGTTCAGCCTTGTGTTCCATGATTGCATGGTCGTGCCGTGGGACGGCATTCACCGCCGCGGTGCGTGGGGCATTGCCTGCACCGATTCTCCCTTTTTGTGGGGACTTTTGTGCGGCGGCACGGTGTACGTGGGTACCGAGTTTGATGCCGAGGACATCGCATATGCCAAGATCGGGCTGGATCTGCACGCAAGGACCGCACTTTGTGAGTTGGTCAAGCACGAAATTCTGGACAAGACCACTCGCAAGCGCCGCTCGACCTATGCGGACGGCACGACCGTTTGGGCAGATCTTGACACGGGTGATTTTTGCATTACGTATCCCGACGGACGCGAGGTTCGCGGACGCGATTAAAACAATACAGGGGCTGAGTTTTCCTCAGCCCCTGTATTCATCAAACCGTGAAAGAGCGTCCGTACGCTGAACCTCATCCACCGCTTCGCGGTCCCCCTTCCCCAGCGGGGAAGGCTTTTTTACGTCCGTCTTACTCGGTTTTTATTGAGGGGGGCTTTTATGAGCCTTCTCCGCTGGAGAAGGTGGCGCGAAGCGCCGGATGAGGTTGATCCGCGGACGCTCATCCACATTATCGGACGCGCGAAAAAAGGGGGATCAAACCGGGTTGAGCCCCCTTTTTTGGTGCTGCTTTGCGTTGTTACGCAATTGCGGCACTTTGCTTGCGTTGCATGCGTTTCCAGCTAAAAAAGCCGTAAAGGTCGTTGACAAGGAAAGCGGCGAAGCAGACCACGACCGAGATATAGGCGGGATCGGAGAGCGAGGCAAGCGTCCACAGCACCAAGAGCACCGCGTCGTTGGCGGCGTAGATCAGCGCAAAGTAAGGGCTTCTGCGCCAAGTCAGATAGGCTGCAAGAAAGCTGGTGGCAACCGAGGCTGTGCTTGGAATGAGGTTGGCGGTGTCCAGCGCGCGCAGGATAAAATAAAAGGCGGCGGTCACACCCAGCGTCAAAAGCACCGCGATGATCCAATCGCTCGGGCGCATGGCGGCAACCTGCACCTGACTTTTTTGCCCCTTGTAAGGGTGGCGCAGCCAGGAGATCAGTGAGAAGAGTGCCATTGGCGCGGTCATGCCAAGGTAGGTGATCATCTCACCAAAATAGGCAAAGGTCAGCGAAATGTAGCCGTACAAAAGTGAGAACAGGATCATCAGCACCTGCCCTGCGGGGTTTCCCTTGGCGCAAAAGATCAGCGAGGTGACACCCACAAGAGAAGCGATCAGCGTCAGCACGCCCGAGCCGTCAAACAGGCAAAAACATATGAGAATGGCAAGGCATGAGCCCGACCACAAGAGCCATTCGCCCATGGAGAAGTATTTGAACAGTTTTTGCATATAGCCTCCGCAAAAAAATAAGCACCCGCAGCGCATCTTCAAAGACCTAACGATGCGCCTGCGAATGCAAAAGCATTCTCTACCCGGTGGCAGATGGTATTTTTTATGATTATAGCATGGAGCGAGCGGTTTGTCAAGCCCGAATCGATGGGCAGGCTGCTTTGTAGCACAAAACCGTAGCGGGAGGGGTTCCTCCCGCTACGGTTTTGCCAAAAGTATTACAAATTTTCTTTTCCGAGCACGATGACTGTCTCAAGCGGTGCTACCGTGAATTTGGCGCGAACGGTGCACTCGTCAATGCGCTCAAATTCCGCGGGCTCGACGGCATCACGCAAAGGCGAGTAGAGTACGGGATCGGTCAATCTGCCGCGGCGCAGAATCGCCTCCACGGTCTGCTCCTTTTCCTCGGCATTGGCAAAGAGGAATCTCATGCCGCCCTTGCCCGTTGCATATCTGCATACCACGCCGTGTGCGGGCGCGGTTGCATGGCAGAGGAAGTTGTTGGTGGGGATAAGATCCATCAATTCTGCGGTATTTTTTGCCAAGGTGGCGAACTTGGCGCTTGAAAGTGCAGGGAACAGATCGTGCTGTGGGGCGAGAATGGTTAGCCCCTGCTCTGCCAGTCTCTGCAACGCGGCAGCGGCTCTGTCGCAAATCTCCATAGGCGGCAGGATCAGCGCCGAGTAATTTCTGCCCTGCGGCGTGTACAGCGTGCCGTCCACGACGTCGCATTTTTCCAAATAGTCGCAATCGGTGAAATCAAAGAGGATCTGTCTGTCAAGCAGACCGTAGAAGAGTGCGCGCAAGCCCTCGGCGCAGGCGTTTTCCTCGGCGCAGTATTCTCCGTAAAAGACAGCAGAGCCCTTGTGGTGCATTTGGAAGGTCTCGATGGGGTAATAGAGCATGACGTCGCCGATGTGCCTGCCCTGCATGAGCGCGTCTGCTCTGCCAAGCGCCTCGTTGAGCTGTCGGTAGAGCTCCGGCTCTGCCTGCTTTTCGCTGTAATACGAGGTAAAGATATCCACGCCCAGCGCGTACTGCAGGCTCATGGATGCGTACATTTGCATGGGCGTGACCTTGCCGCCCTGCGCGTGTGCCGAAACCTCGCTCATGACGTGCGGGCGTCCGTAGGCGTGCGCGATCGAGGAGACCAGCTTGGGGGTAAAGGCATCATTGTGCACCTTCATGGGAATCGAGTGCAGCATATCGATGCCGGGGATGTGCATGTGGCGGAGCAGCGAGAAGAAATTGCCCTCAAACATGACGTGATGGCGGATATCGTCCTCCAAGAGGATGTGCCCCGAGAAGGGCAGACCGTGCCTGTCGCACCAGTTGGAGAGCTGGGCAAAGTAGCTCTGCTCGTAGAGATCGGATAAGAGTCGGTAGTAATTGTAACGCACGTACTTGGCAACCTCGTTCTCACCGAGGAACAGGTAAACGAGGCTGGGCGCGAGCGGGTAGCCGTAGCGTGCCTCGAACTGGTTTTCCACGTCGCGGCCAAAGCTGACCACGGGGTAGAGCGGCAGGGTATCGTCGTATGCGTCGTGCACGCTTGACGGATAGATGCCCGCGTTGATGTAGCAGCCCATAAAGGAGGGCTCGTCGGTAAACATTGCCTCGATCTTGCCATCTCCCTCGGCTAAGTGGTGCTTGGTATAGGCGTAGTAGGGCTCGTAGGTGTTGCGGATAAATTCACGAATGGCGTCGGGGTTGGTCACGTCAATATAGCGGCGCGCCTCGCACACGTTGTGCTGGGCGTGCGTGCCCTCGTACAGTCGCTTTTTGATAAAGAAGCAGGCAAGCGCGGGCTTGTCCGTGGGGTTTTCCAGCGTGACGGGCTGTGTGGTCTTGCCAAACACCGCGTGCAAGGGGGCAAAGACCGTGATTTTGCCATTGGCGTAAGGGTAAGCGGCAGCGTGCATAAAGCATTCGTGGCCGCGCGGCAATTCCTGCGTGACGCTCTCACCGGGGGCGAGCTCGTGCGTCAGCATGACGATGCCAAGCGCCTCGAAATCGGGGTCCGCGTCCACGGTAAGTCCGCCTGCGCCGCCGCTGGGGTAGCCCTTTTCGTCATAGAGCCACACGCGCAAGCCCATTTCGCAAGCGGTATCAATGGCAATCACCATCTTGCGCCATTCCTCGGGATCGCGCGCGTAATTGCGCCCCGATACGTTGGTCACCACGCCGCCAAAGCCCTTGTCAGCGAGGGATTGCAGGCGGTTTTTGAGAAAAGTGCGCAAGGTGTCGTCGTCCATATTCGGATCCCACACCAGCTCGTGCGTGATCTTGAGCGGTAGGTACTTGTTGTCAATTGCCATTGTCGGGATCTCCTTTCTCGCTTTCATAAGGGGTCAGATCAATCTTGGCAAGCTCTGCCTGCGAGATTCTGCCCTTGGTTCTCTCGTAGTATGCAATGTTGTTGCGCAGCATGAAAAGGAACTGGTTGTTGGGGGTTCTGCCCTCCTTTTCGGAGATCAGAAGAAACTTACGCAGCATGTCCTCGGACATGTGCAGGGTGATTTCGGGCTGATTTTTCTGTGCCATGTTACCTCCATGCCGTCTGTGACGGCGACTCATTTGATTTTAAGCGTGAATAGTTGACCTGATTGGAATGCCGGGTGAAATTTTGCGCGATTCCTTATTTCTCGGTGGGAACGACCACCGTGCTATGGTTGTAGTATTTGAGTATCTTGAGTGCCTTTTCGGTCGCCTCGAAGTAGACGACGCATTTGTCCTCGCCCAGCATAAAAATGGCGTAATAGAGGTCGGGCGCTTGCAGGGAGGACATGCATCTGAAATCGCGCGTGCACTTTTGCGCGCTTACGTAAACCTCTGCTGCCTCGTCATAGGGAGCGATCTTGGAAAAATCCTTGATGTTGACCTTGAAAAGCTCTTTTCTGGTCTTTCCGCCGAAGATAGTGGTAAACGTGATCTCACCCGAGAGTGTGGAGTACTCATATTCGGGGCTGACGAAACGCCATGTGAAAAAGATCAGTACCCAGTCAAGCAGGGGCAGGAAGGTGATTGCCCAGGGGAAGGAGAGCAGAAACGCCAACAAATATGCAGCGTTGAAAATGACGTACAGTGCGATCATCATGATGCGGCGCCATCTCCATACGCCCTCGCTTTTTTGCTTGACGATGTATTCATATTGATTCATAAGTATCCCTCCTTGCGCCAAACGCGTTTTCATGCTTTTATTATAACATGAAATCTTGTGCTTTTCAACCGATTTTGCAATTTTTGGCGCGATTTCTCTTTGACACCTCTTGCAACCGACGCGCAAATATAGTATAATATATAAAACTGACTAAAGCAAAGCGCGGAGGTAGAAAAATGAAGGCAGTCATTACGGTAACAGGCAAGGACAGTATGGGTATTATCGCAGGCGTGGCAGGCGTGTGCGCAGAGCAGGGCGCAAATATCGTGGATATTTCGCAAAGCGTGCTGCAGGAGTATTTTGCTATGATCATGCTGGCAGATATCGACCGCCTGACGGTGGATTTTGCGCAGTTTGTGGATGCGCTGGAGGCATACGGACAGAGCAAGGGCTTGACCGTGCATGCCATGCATGAGGATATTTTTAACACCATGCACCATATTTGATTTGGGAGAGAACACATGATCGAAACCAGAGATATTTTAGAGACTATCAACATGATACGCCAGGAAAACCTGGATATCAGAACGGTCACCATGGGCATCTCGCTGCTCGATTGCGTCAGTGACGATACGGGCGTGCTGTGTGACCGCATTTACGATAAAATTACCAAGCGTGCCGAGCATTTGGTGGAAACGGGTAACAAGATCGAGAAAAAGTACGGCATTCCGATCGTCAATAAGCGCGTGTCTGTCACGCCTGTCTCCTTGGTGGGTGGCAGAACCGATCGCGACGGATACGTTAAGATCGCGCATACGCTGCAAAGAGCGGCAGAGCAGACCGGCATCAACTTCATAGGCGGCTTTTCCGCTTTGGTACATAAGGGCATGACGGCAGGCGAGCGCGAGATGATTGAGTCCATTCCCGAGGCGCTTGCCACCACGCAGATGGTTTGCTCGTCGGTCAACGTGGCAACCACCAAGTCGGGCATCAATATGGATGCGATCGCGCTGATGGGCTCGACCATCAAGCGTGCGGCGTATCTGACCAGAGAGAACCAGTCGATCGGCTGCGCAAAGCTGGTCGTGTTTGCAAACGTGCCCGAGGATAACCCCTTTATGGCAGGCGCATTCCACGGTGTCGGTGAGCCGGATGCGGTGATTAACGTAGGCGTTTCGGGTCCCGGTGTGGTATCCAGCGCCATAGCAAGAGCAGGGGATTGCGATTTGTCTGCGCTTGCGGACGTCATCAAAAAGACAGCGTTCAAGATCACGCGCGTAGGTCAGCTGGTAGCGTCCGAGGCATCGGCTGCGCTGGACGTACCGTTTGGTATTGTAGACCTCTCTCTTGCGCCCACGCCTGCAATCGGCGACTCGGTGGCGCATATTCTGGAGGGCATGGGTCTTGAGAGCACGGGTGCGCACGGCACCACGGCTTGCCTTGCCATGCTCAATGATGCGGTCAAGAAGGGCGGCGTTATGGCGTCCTCGCACGTGGGCGGTTTGTCGGGCGCGTTTATCCCCGTTTCCGAGGATGCGGGCATGATCGCGGCTGTTGAGCGCGGTGCGCTTTCGATTGAAAAGCTTGAGGCAATGACGGCGGTTTGCTCGGTGGGTCTTGACATGATCGCGGTACCGGGAGACACCGACGAAGCGGTGATCTGCGGTGTGATCGCGGATGAAATTTCTATCGGAGTGGTGAACAACAAGACCACTGCGGTGCGTATTATCCCTGCATATGGCAAGCAGGTGGGGGATAGCGTTGATTTTGGCGGACTTTTGGGCACTGCACCCATTATGGCGCTGCGCGAGTATTCGCCTGCCAAGTTTATCAGACGCGGCGGACGTATTCCTGCGCCCATTCACAGCTTGCGTAACTGATATTTTAAGCGAAGGAGTGTCTTATGAAGCTGTATCAAGACACGAGCGGAATTGATAAAGTGGTGAATGTTGCCACGAAATATGTGAATACCGCTGACAAAGTGGTGGAAATGGTTCAAAATGTCGGAAGTATCAAAAGAAGAGTGGGTGGAATGAAAACGTCTACCAAGGTTGGGCTGCTGGTAGGTGGGGCGCTGGCACTTTGTCTGTTCCCGTTGCACCTTTCTTATGACAGCGAAACGGGTGAGGGCGAGTATAAATCGCTCGTGGTGGGCGTCAAGCGCACGCAAAGACCCGAGCGCACCACCGAGGGGCGCACGCACGACCTTACGTGGAAAGTCTTCCCCACCGTGCGTGTAAAGCCATCGGATCTCAAACCCTGTGAGCTGCCTCCTGCGCAAAAAAAGCAGGCGATCAAGGCAGTGCCCATGCAGGCGTACCGCGTGCAAAAGGCAAGCCCTTGCGTGCCGGTTAAGCTGACAGTACGGGAGGACGCTTGATGACACCGGAGGTTTGGGGGCAGGTAACCAGCATTATCGGCATGATACTGATTATCAGCTCGTTTCAGTTCAAAAATAAATTCTTATTCTATGCAGCGCAAATGAGCGGCAACGTATTCTATGCCGTCAGCTTTTTGCTGCTGGGCAATGTGGCGGGCGCGCTGATGAACATTTTGGGCATTATCCGCGGTGTGGTCATGCTGCAGTCCGAGCAAAAAAGAAGGCTGTGGCAGTTTATTGCGCTTAACGTGATCTTTTTGGCGGCAACCGTGTTTTCTGCAACGGTGGGCGGCATGGGCTTTGGTGCGCTGTTCTCGTTCGCGGCAATGACCGTGGGTACGGTGTGCATGTGGTACGGCAACGACCGCACCATCCGCTGGGGGCAGTTGCTCGGCATTTCGCCCTTGTGGATGCTCAATAATACCGTGATCTCGTTCTCGCTGGGCGGTGTTCTGGGTGAGTGCTTCAGCATGATTTCTACCATTATATATTTAATCCGCGTCAGAAAGAGCAAAAAAATCACGCAAGGGACTTGAAATATACATAGAAACCGTGTATAATGGTATTTAACACCACATTGTACAAGGGTGACAGTCTTTTGTTTCCCGTGGCAGTATACATTCAACACACCACATTGTATAAGGGTGACAGTCTTTTGTTTCCCGTGGCAGTATATCATTCAACACACCCCATTGTTTAAGGAGAACGGATATGGATGCAAGTAAGTTTCGCGCGTTGATCGAACAGGCGGTGGATGATGCCGACCTTGTCAGCGCAGAGATCCCTTCCATAGATTTATACTTGGAGCAGATACTGCAGCTGGTTGCCGATAAGGGCAGCGAGGGCAGCAGCACGGCGGATCGCACGCTGACCAAGAATATGATCAACAATTATTCCAAGGACGGGCTGATCACGCCTGTCAAGGGAAAGAAATATTCCAAGGAGCAGATCGTGCAGATGCTGACGGTGTATTCGCTCAAGAATACGCTTTCGATCGAGGAGATCGGCAGAGTCATGCAAAGCATTTATGCCTTGCCGGACTATACGGGCCAGCAGCTGATCGGTGCGTACGATAAGGCAATGGGCATCAAGCAATCGCAAAAGCACCGCTGCCCTGAGATCGTGCAAGAGCTTATGGGCGAGGAGAAGCTGAGCAGCGAGAACGGAGAGGATTATTTCGTTACGCTGTTGGCGGTTGCGTCGCTGTCTGCATATTTCCGCAATATCGCCAAGGCAATGCTGGAGGAATTCCCCATGCCCGAGAGCGATGAGGAGAAAAAGGCGCGCGAGAAGGAAGAGAAGCGCGCGCGCAAGGAAGCTGAGAAGAAAGCCAAAGCCGAGCAAGCGTCGGAGGAGGCTTCCTCCAAGGAGTCGCCCTCCAAGGAGTCGCCCTCCAAGGAGGGTGCATGAGACCCATCAACGAGCTGACAACGCCTGCGCTGGCGTATCTGGGGGATGCGGTCATCGAGCTGTATGTCCGAGAGGCATTGGTCGCGGCAGGGTATTCCACCTCTGCTGCGTTAAATCAAAAATCGCTGGACTATGTCCGCGCGGGTGCGCAGGCGAAAGCCATGCAAAAAATATTGCCCTTGCTGACCGAGCAGGAGGCAAGCGTGTTCCGTCGCGGCAGAAATATGGGGCATGGCAACGTGCCCAAGGGCGCAACGGTTGCCGAGTACCGTTCAGCCACGGGCATGGAGGTGCTGGCGGGGTACTTGCACGTGAGTGGCGAGCACGAGCGCCTGCGTGAGCTGCTTGGTGCGGCGTTTACGTTTGAAAACACAGACGTTTGATTGATACTCTGCGGGCGATTCGTGAATCGCCCTACGGAATGTCAAAATTGCTTGAAAATACAAACCAATAATGCGTAGGGGCGTTCTGCGAACGCCCGCGAACAAAAGGGTTGGTTTACCAACACCCAAACGGACAACCAAACCCACCCTTATTTGTAGGGGAGGATAGTATCCTCCCGCCGGCATTGAAATTGGTTTACCGACACCCAAACGAATAACCCAAACCCTCATTCTCGCCCGCGGGCGCACACAGTGCGCCCCTACGGAGTGTCAATTTTTCGAAAACACAAACCCATAATGCGTAGGGGCGATTCACGAATCGCCCGCCACGCACACAGACATATAATGAAAGGAAGTAATTTATCATGAGCAATCCCAAGGTAGTATTGCATATCAAGGAGTATGGGGATATCACGCTTGAGCTGTATCCCGATAAGGCACCCGAAACGGTTGCCAATTTTGTCAAGCTGGTTAGCGAGGGCTTTTACAGCGGTCTGATCTTCCACCGCGTCATTCGCGGCTTTATGATCCAGGGCGGCGGTATGGATGACGGCTTTAATCAGAAGCCCGCTAAGTCGATCAAGGGCGAGTTCCGCTCCAACGGCTTTGCAGGTAACGATATCCACCACGCAAAGGGCGTGATCTCCATGGCACGCACCCAGGTCAAGAACTCTGCATCCTCTCAGTTCTTTATCATGCACGCAGAAGCAGGATATCTGGACGGTGAGTATGCTGCATTCGGCGCTGTGACCGAGGGCATCGAGGTTGTTGACGCCATTGCCGCAACCAAGACCCGCAGCGTGGGCTGGTACGATGACGTGCCGGTTGCTCCCATTGTAATCGAAAGCGCAGAAGTGATCGCTTAAAATTGAATTCGACGGCTCGCTTTGCTCATATATGAGTGGGGCGAGCTGTCTATTTGGCACTTTTCATAAAAATAAAGCAAAAAAATTGTAGAAAATTTCAAAAACCTCTTGACAAGCCCTTGCATTTGGTGGTATAATGGCTGTACCTCTGCAAAAGGGCTTTTTTATTGCGCCCGTTTCGCGCCGCCCGAAAGGGCAACGGACGCTTCCGTTTTCAGAGGGAGGTACACGG
>JAZOLE010000061.1:0-17479 GCA_045652835.1 Eubacteriales bacterium
GATGCTACTACAAACACACGATTGTCGCAAAGTTTGCGAATTTCGCGCAACACCTTCTTCATCTCGCGGCGCGCGAGGACGATGAGAATCATATTCATGCGATCGGTAGAGCCTTGACCGCTAAACACAGTATATCCGCGCTTGTTTTGGCGCAAATAAGCAATGATGAGCTTGGTGTTCTCATCGTTGGCAATGAGCTGCAGGTTCGACGTTCCAAGCGCGATTTTCCCCTCAATGGTAGAGCCGAGGAACAATCCCATAGCATAACCACCGCAATAGAACAGCAAGAGAAGCAAATTATCGCCAAGCGTTGAAATGATGGTGGAAATGACAAGTCCCCAGATCATACACTCCACAAAGCCAAGACAGGCGGCTTTGAGGCGTTGCCCTCTGACCATCATACAAGTTTTGAGTGACTGGATGGTGATTTCAATAATTTTTGCCACACATACGATCAAGCACACGAGAATGGGATTTAGGGATGCTAAAAATTCGGACATTTATTTTCTCCTTTACATCAGGATTTTCTACATTCATTTTAGCATAAATTCGCGTCAAAGTCAAGGCAAAAGTGTTGTATAGGGGTTTTGTAAAAATCAAAAATATTTTCAAAAAAAGTATTGACAAAGACGAGTGTGTGTGATATAATATTCAAGTACGTGTAAGACCACATCTTTGCGAGTGTAGTTCAATGGTAGAATTCCAGCCTACCAAGCTGGCCGCGTGGGTTCGATTCCCATCACTCGCTCCATTTTCCGGAAATTCCGGACAATGTGCCTTTAGCTCAGTCGGATAGAGCAACTGCCTTCTAAGCAGTAGGTCGGGGGTTCGAATCCCTCAAGGCACGCCATATTTCAATATGGTGGGTATAGCTCAGTTGGCTAGAGCGCCAGGTTGTGGCCCTGGAGGTCATGGGTTCAAGCCCCACTACTCACCCCAAAAAAAGCACTTGCGAAAGCAAGTGCTTTTTCCAATGAAGCTCACCTTGCGGTGCATGAAAAATGAAGCAGAGCTTCGCTCTATGAAGCGTGGCTTCGCCACACGGAAAAGTTAGTGTGCGCTTCGCTTCATGTTTGCGAAGCAAACGCATCATGCGAGCGTAGCGAGTGCTTCATGTCGCCGTTAGGCGATGCTTCATTCAATATTTCGAGTTGCAATATTTCACTTGAAAAATGTTAGTTTTGTGATATAATATAGATATAATATGTTCAAGGGAGATGATTTTGCTATGATATGCCCGTATTGTCAAAAAGAAATGGAAGAAGGTTTTATTCCTTTTAATAGCCCTTTTGTTTTAAGATGGGTCTCGTTGGTTGATAAGAAAAAAATTAGAATTTCTGACAAGTTCAAATGGTCTGAAGTGGCAAAAATCAAAAATGTACATTTTTGCAAGGATTGCAGTGTATTCCTTAAGAAAAATTAAGTTGCAATACTTCATGTTCTACTAACTCAAAAGAAATCCGATGCGAAAGCATCGGATTTTTTCTTTTTGTAAAAAACTCTGAAAAATGCCCCCGAATTTGTGAAAAGTCTTGATATTGGGCGCAAAAGATGCTATAATTAGGAGAGTAAAAAGAGCAAGGAGGGCACGATGGGATATCTGACACCCGATCTGATGCTTGAAAATTATCGCGCGTTGACGCCTGCGTATCTCTGTGGGCGCGGCATTCGCGTGCTGATTATGGATATTGACAATACGCTTGCCCCCTACGAGCAAGCCGAGCCGGATGCCGCCTTGAAGGCATGGCTTGGAGAGATGCAGGCTGCCGGGATTGGACTTGCGTTTGTTTCCAACAATGATTGGGAACGCGTGGAGCTGTTCAATCGCGAGATTGGTATTCCCGCGTTTGCCAAGAGCGGCAAGCCGTTTGGCAAGAGACTCAAGCAGGTGATGAGGCAATACGGTGCGGACGCATCTTGCACGGCAATGCTTGGCGACCAGCTGCTGACCGACGTGTTTGCGGGCAAGCACATAGGCACGACCGCGCTGCTTGTGCCGCCCATCAAGGACAAAACCACGGCATTTTGGCGCATCAAGCGTGCGCTGGAGACGCCGATCATCAAAAAATACGTAAAAAAGCACCCCGAACAAGCCGATTGTGCGGCGTTCTGGTTAAGGAGATAATATGAGCTTTGCAACCTTTGGCCCGGGCGGAAACTGTGATTGGTTTTACGCCGAGGGCAATAAAGCAACTGTGCAAGCCCCGGGTTGGCTTGCTTCCAAGGGCATTGATTCCTACGAATACGAGGCGGGTCGCGGCGTCAACGCCAGCGAGGCATCCCTGCGTGCCGTAGGAGAGAAGGCAAAGCAGTACGGCATTAAAATGTCGCTGCATGCGCCCTATTTCATCTCGCTTTCGGGCACCGAGGAGGCTACGCGCCTCAAAAGCATTGACTATATCACCAAGTCGCTCTGGGCAGCCGAGCTGCTGGGTGCCGAGACTATCGTCATTCACAGCGGCAGTGCAGGCAAGATCAGCCGTGAGCACGCCATGTCGCTTTCCAAGGACACCTTGGCAAAGGTTGCCGAGGCGGTGGGGGATACCAAGATCAAGCTGGGGATTGAGACCATGGGCAAGATCAATCAGCTGGGCACGCTGGAAGAGGTCATCGAGCAATGCAAGGTTGACCCCAAATTCGTGCCTGTGGTGGATTTCGGTCACCTCAACGCACGCGTGTGCGGCAATGCGTTTCCCGATGTGGACGCGTACAGATACGTCTTTGATCGCATCGGCACCGAGCTTGGTGACGAGGTGGCAAAGTATTTGCATTGCCATTTTTCCAAGATCGAGTTTACTTCGGCAGGTGAGAAACGCCACGTGACCTTTGAGGACACGGTCTACGGTCCGCGCTTTGAGCCGCTGATCGAAGCCATTGTGCGCGAGGGGCTGTGCCCCAACATCATTTGCGAATCGGACGGCACTATGACCGCCGACGCGCTTGCCATGAAAACGTATTACAATGAATTGAGAGCATAGCGTGAAAGATCACGTTGCATTTTCTTCAACTTTACCATTCACGCTTAAACCACACCGTGGAGCCAGACTCCACGGTGAGGTTTCCAAACTATTTAGCCGCTATGAGCGGCAGGGGGGATATTTATGAGAGCAAACAGAATTACCAAGCTGCAATCTGAAATGGCTGCAAAGGGCTTTGATGCGCTGATCGTGACCAGCGAGATCAACCAGAGATACCTGACGGGCTTTGCCTATACCGACGGTTACGTGCTGATTACGACAAAGGCATGCTACCTGCTGACCGACTTCCGCTATATTGAGGCTGCAAAGGCAACCGTGGATGCAAGCATTTTTGAGATCATCATGCCCAAGGGCGGCATGCTGGATGAGCTGGCAAGCAAAATGGCTGCAAATGACGCAAAGATCGCTGCAGTTGAGGAAGCAACGCTTTCCTTGTCCGCTTATGAGAGATTTAAGGTCAAGTTTGCAGGCGTGGATATTGTGCCCGGCGGCTCTGCGCTGATCGACACGCTGCGTCTTTACAAGGACCAAGAGGAATTTGCAAGCATGGCACGTGCGCAGGCGATCACCGATGCGGCGTTTGAGCATATTCTGACTGTACTGCATCCCGAGATGACCGAGATTGAGGTTGCGCTTGAGCTGGAATTCTTTATGCGCAAGATGGGCTCGGAGGGCATTGCGTTTGATACCATTGCGGTATCGGGCACTATGTCTGCGCGTCCGCATGGCGAGCCTCGTCCCGTCAAGCTGGAAAAGGGCTTTTTGACCATGGACTACGGCGCACGCGTGGACGGCTATTGCTCGGACATGACGCGTACTGTAGTGCTTGGCAAGGCTGATGCCGAGATCAAGAAGGTATATAATACTGTTTTGGAGGCGCAGACCACCGCAATCGATGCGCTTCGTGCAGGACTTTCCTGCAGACAGGCAGACAAGATCGCGCGCGACATCATTGACGGCGCAGGCTATCAGGGCTGCTTTGGTCATAGCCTTGGTCATGGCGTGGGTCTGTATATTCACGAAAATCCCAGACTTTCGTTCGGTGCAGGCGAGAATGACGTGCTGTGCCCCGGTCACGTGGTGACTGCCGAGCCGGGTATTTATATTGAGGGCAAGTACGGCTGCCGTATTGAAGATATGATCGGTATTCAGGCTGACGGTACTGCACTTGATTTTACGCATAGCCGTAAGGATCTGATCGAGCTGTTCTGATAAGGAGTCAATTATGAAGAAGATCAAGGTAGGTATTGCCGGTTCGAGAGGACTTTCCACCGTGATGGGCTTGCGTGCGCTGCCCGATGTGGAAATTACCGCGCTTTGCAACTTGGATCAGGCAACGCTGGATGCACAGGCAGCCGAGCTTGGCGTTGCGCATAAGTACCGTATTTTTGAGGATATGCTGGCATCGGACATTGATGCCGTCATCATTGCCACACCCATGCAATGCCACGTGCCGCAGGCGATTGCCGCCTTGGAGGCAGGCAAGCACGTCATGAGTGAGGTGACCGCAGGCGTGAGTATGGATGAGCTTTGGTGGCTTTGCGAAACGGTAGAAAAATCCGGCTGCATTTACATGATGGCAGAGAACTATATCTATACGCCGCAGGTGCAAATGGTTAAGGAAATGGTAAAGGCAGGTTTGTTTGGCGACACGTATTATGCAGAGGGTATGTACCTGCATAATATCGACGGGCTTTTCAAGTATCCCGACGGCAGAAGCACGTGGCGTTCGTTCTGGCAGTGCGGCAAGAGAGGCAATTTCTACCCCACGCACAGCGTAGGCCCTGTTATGAACTGGTTCCCGGGCGATCGTATTACCGAGATCACAACCTATTCTCCCGGTGTGTATAACGAGCTGGGGTTAAGACAGGACAGCGGCACCACAACCATGTGCCGCACCGCGAACGGCAAGCTGCTCAACATCCGCGTGGATTGCACTTCACCGCGTCCGCATAACATGACCTATTATCAGCTGCAGGGCACCAAGGGCATTTTCCAGGCGGCTTCGATGGGCTTTGGCGATCAGGATAAGGTCTCCTTCCTTGGCGAGAACAATCCGCTTGGCAACATGCATTGGGAGGCGCTGAGCAACTATCGCGATTATTTGCCCGAGAGATACAAGATGGCAACTGCAGAGCAGAACGCGGCAGGCCACGGCGGTGGAGATTTCTTTATTGTGGAGGACTTTATCAACGCGATCAGAACAGGCAAACAGCCTGAGATCGACGTGTACAAGGCGTGCGAATGGACGGCAGTGGGACTTTTGTCCGAACTGTCTGTAACCAACGGCAGCCGTACCATGCAAATGCCGTATTTCCGTAAGAATATGCCGCTTGACGAGAAGAGGATCACACTGTAATTAAAAGCAAACGACACCCCGCAGCATGTGCTGCGGGGTGTTTTGATAGCCATCACCATACGGACGACCTCTCTTGAAAAGTTTTCGCCCGCCTTTTTCAAAAGGCGGCGGGCTCCAAGGGCAGCGCCCTTGGTCGCGCCCGCAGGCGCGAAATATTCTCGGCGTATCTTTTGGTTCTTTTCTCTGCGCCAGCGGTGTCAAAGAAAAGAACGGAGAGAATTATCTCAATGTCACCCGTCCTAATTCATTCCGTTCTTTTTTGACGGAGTAGCCGCAAAAAAGAACCAAAAAACGGCGTTTAAGAGAGTTTCGCCCGTTGCGACGGGCGACTTGGGGCGCTGCCCCAAGAGCCCCGGTCGCTTTTTGCAAAAAGCGACGCAAAAACTCTCGAAATGGGTTGTTTGAGTGGTGGGTGCGCAAGACGAAAAACACCCCTGCCGCGTCGCGGCAGGGGTGCTTTGATTTAGCGATAGTATACGTAAAACACGATAATGGTTCTCTCCACGCCGCCGTGCTCTAAGTCGGGTGCGGTGATGACTACGCCATCCTTGGAAAGCAGCTCCCAAGCTTGCATATCATCAATCTTGCATCGGAAGATCACGTCCGCACTGGCAAATACCAAAAGCTCGTCATCGCGAATGTTTAATCCTCCGTTGCGTCCGATCACCTCGTCTACACCGTTGCGCTTTTCGGTTACGTAACGGATATGGTGACCGCACATCTGCTCCGCCATTTGGCGACGAAAACGCTTGGAGTCAGGCTTTTTGGGCTTGAAAATTCTCTTGAAAAGTCCCATGTCTTACTTGGAAAGCTCCTTGTACTGCGCAATGGTAGCAGCAAAATCGTCAATGGCGTTCTTGATAACCTGAGGATCGCGCATGTCAATGCCTGCAACCAAAAGGCTGTCCAGAGGAGATTTGGAGCCGCCGCACTTGAGGAAGTCAATGTACTGGCCAATGTATGCTTCGCCCTCGGTCTCAATGCGGTGTACAATGGTGGATGCTGCAGAGATGCAGGTTGCGTACTTGTATACGTAGAAGTTGGTGTAGAAGTGGGGGATTCTCATCCACTCGTTTGCAATCTCCTTGTCGCAAACCACGCCGGGGCCAAAGTACTTGCAAACAATGTCATAGTAGGTCTTGCAAAGCAGATCCTTGGTCAGCGTAGCGCCGCCCTCAACCATAGCGTGCGCGGTCTTTTCAAACTCTGCAAACATGGTCTGTCTGTACAGCGTGCCCTTGTAGGTCTCCATGATCTGATTGAGGATCGCCAGCTTTTCTTCCTTGCTGTCGCTCTCACGCAGCTTGCGGTGGCAGAACAGCAGCTCGTTTACGGTAGATGCAACCTCAGCTACGAAAATGGTGTAGCTGGAGTTCTGGGGCAGGTTGTACTTGCGGGAGAAATAGGAGTGCATGGAGTGACCGGACTCGTGTGCAAAGGTGGAAACGTTGTCCAGCGTGCCAACAAAGTTGAGCAGCATGTAGGGCTGGGTGTCATAGCAGCCCGAGCTGTAAGCACCGCCGCGCTTGCCGCGAGAGGGGTAAACGTCTACCCAATTCTGCTCCTTGATACCCTTTTCCAGCGTGTCATGGTACTCGGAACCAAAGATCTCAACAGTCTTGAGCACCTCGTCGGTTGCTTCTTCAAAGGAGTATTCCTTCTCGCACTCTGCAATCAGGGGCGTGTAGATATCGTAAAGGTGCAGCTGGGAAACGCCCAGAGCCTTCTTCTTGATGGCATAGTAGTCAAACAGTACGTTCAGGTTCTCGCTAACGGTATTGATCAGGTTGTTGTAGATCTCGGGGGTAACCTCATCACGGAAAACGGATGCGGTCAGGCTGTCCTCGTAGCCGCGTACGCGAGCTACGGTGGTTCTTTCCTTAACGTATGCGTTGTACAGGGTTGCAAAGGTGTTGCCGTACTGGGTGTAGGTCTTGTACAGCGTGGTGAATGCTGCGCGGCGTACACGGCGCTCGGAGGACATCAGCTTGGTAACGTAGGTAGCGTCATTGAGCTGTACCATCTTGCCGTTCTCGTCCTTGATCTTGCCAAACTGCAGGTCTGCGTTTGCAAAGATGGAGCGAACGTTTGCAGCAGCGCCCATGCCGCTCTGCATATCAGCCATCAGCTTCTCGCACTCGTCCGAGAGCGTGTGGGGCTTTTCGCGCTGTGCCAGCCAAATGTCGCGCTCAAAATCGCGCAGAGCAGGGCACTCGTCCATCCATTCCTTGATGGTGTTCTCATCCAGGCGGATCAGCGAGGGGGTTACAAAGAAGGAAGCAACACCCAGCTTGTTGAACAGGTTGCGCATCTTGCCCATGAGTGCAAGGTAATGGTTATCGGTAGTATCTGCATCCGAGGAGAGGTGCGCGTACATGTAAAGCTTTTCCACTACGCGGATCATGGCTACCATATCGGTGAACATGGCAAGCAGACCCTCGGCGCTCTGGCTCATGGTGGTGGCATGTGCGGGGAAGGCTGCAATCATGTCGGCTGCCTTTTGGTAGTCCGCGTCAAAATCCTGCTCTGTTTTGTAGATGTTGGTCATGTCCCACTTATATTTTGCGGGAATTTCTGCTCTTACGTTTGTCATTTTTTATGTCTCCTTATCAAAAATTATTCAACGGATTTCAGGGATTCCGCCATATCGATGTGATCGATGCGCGGACGCAGCGCAAGGCCTACCAGCACGGCAAACAGAATGGTCAGCACAAAGGAATACAGGTAGCTTTGCCACGAGATGATAACGGGGAAGGTGATCGATTCCAGTACGATCTTGGACATCACAAAGCGATGCAGCAGCACGCCGACGGGCATGCCTACGAGAGCACCCACGACCGAGAGCACATAGTTTTCGGTCATGACGTATCGTCTGGTTTCACCGCGGTAAAGACCGATGACGCGCAGCGTGGCGATCTCGCGGATTCTTTCTGTGATGTTGATATTGGTCAGATTGAACAGTACTATATAGGCAAGTGCGCCTGCACAGATGATGATGGTCACGATCACGTAATTCATGCTTGTCATCATGTTGGTGATCATGTCTCTCTGGGCGGCAATTTCTTCAACGTACGATACTGCCTCGTCCGAGCGCAGTATTGCTGCCGTCGTGCCGATTTCGGAGCCTTCCGGGGCACGCAACAGCGCTGTGCGAAGCTCGGGGAGCTTACCGGTTGCGTCCTGATAGGTTTGTGTGCCGATATATACGACGTTGCCGATATAGTTATCCACAATGTCGCTGATCACAACAGAGATTTCTCCGGCGTCCGAGCCAAGCGTCAGCGCATCACCCTGCTGCACCTTCAGCAGCTCGGCAAGGCGCGTGTTGATCACTGCCTGTCCCGCTTGGGGGAATGCAACGGCTTGACCGTCGCGCAAAAGATTGATAAAGCCGTCCGTCGAGTCGGAAACGTGCAGCGTTGCCTTGTGGCTGCCATGCTCACTTGTAATATCCTGCTCGGATTGATGCATGGTCATCATATCGCCCAAGTGCTCGCTGCAGCGCTCGGTAAATGCTGCAAGCGTGTCTGCGTCTTGCGGCTCGTCAAAGGTCAGCTCGTAATCGTATTGATAGATCTCATCGCATTGATAGGATGCAAGCGGCTTGATCGAATCTGCAAGGCCAAAGCCCGCAATCAGCAGCGCGGTGCTGCCGCTGATGCCGAGAATCATGACCAAAAGACGCTTTTTGTATCGCCAGATGTTACGCAAGGCAACCTTGGTCAGAAAGGGGAGCGGTTTCCAGAAAAAGGGGATGCGTTCAAAGAATACGCGCTTGCCCGTTGCCATGACTTTGGGACGCATGAGCCGAGCAGGCATTTCTCCTGCAGAGGAAAGCACGCAAAGCAGCGCAGTTCCCATGCAGCAGGCGAGTGCAACTATGATGCAGCACACCATTAAAACGGGATTGAATACGTAAACCAAAGAGTCTGTAAAGTCATACATCAGTACGTAAGCCATCCAAAGCATGCGCGGCATGGCAAAGGTGCCAAGGAAGAATCCGAGCACAGAGCCGATCAGCGAGGCGGAGCCTGCGTAGATCAGGTATTTTGCCGTGAGTGCGCACTTTCCGTAGCCAAGTGCCTTGAGTGTGCCAAGCGAGGTGCGCTCATCCTCAACCATACGGGTCATGACGGTGGAGCAGACCAGCGCTGCAACCAGCACGAAGAATACGGGGAAAACCACAACCACACCGGATACGATGGTGGAGTCGGTCTCCATGCTGACGTATCCAACGTTTTGTTCGCGCGTCAGCACGTAGGTTTGCGGAGAGGTCAGCGCCTCCATATCCTCGGGCAGATTAAGCAGATCCAGCGCATCCTGCAGCTGCTTTTCTGCGTTTTTGAATTCTTTGTTAGCCTTAACGCGTTCCGCGCCAAGCTGTTTTTCTGCAATGGTCAGGTCGGATTCGGCATTGGTGATCTCCAGCTTTTGCATGGTGATCAAGCCTTTTGCCGCTAAGTCAAGGTTGTCAAAGGCCTTTTGTGCGGTGTCGCGAACGTCCTGCGCCTTGGTGCGCAGATCGTGGTAGGTACTCATAGTGGCAAGCAGCAGGGCATATTCGCTTGTGATCTGCTGCGTTTTGAGTTCCACGCGCGCAAGCAACAGGGGGTATTGCTCGTTTTTGGGCTGTTCTTTGATCAATCTCAGCAGATTGACGCGCGCCTCTTCCAGCTGAGCCAGCGCATCGGTTACTTCCAAGTATTTGTCGTAATCCACCATGTTGGCAATCGCGTCGGCGCGTGCCATCAGCGCATCCGCCTCAGCCAAGGCGGCATTGAGATCAACGGTTGCCTTTGCCAGTGCGATCTCGATTTTTTTCTCGGTTTCGGCAAGCTCAATTTTTCCTGCTTCAAGCTGCACGCGTCCGTCGGCAATCTGCTTTTCAGCCTCGGCAAATTTCTTTTCAGCTTCAGCCCGTGCCTTGGAAAGGTCAATTTTTCCTTGCTCATAGGCGGCAACGCCCTTAGCGATCTCGGCATGTGCCTGCTCGATGATGGAAATGCCGCGCTGTGTGGCAAGCTCTGTCAGCTTGTCCGAAACGGAGTCCTTGAGCGCCTTGACCGCGTCGCGGTATTGCGCGGAATAAATATAGCCCTCGATGTCTGCATCCAAATGCACGGCGGTGAAATACTCTGCCGAAAAGCCCTCGCGCGGGATATAGCAGAATGCTGTGACCGATCCGCTGCCAAGTGTGGTGCTGCCTCTTTGATAGTTGAGGTATTCAACCGAGTGACCAATGCCCACCACGGTGTATTCCTCGTAAGCAAACACCTCTGCGTCAGCGTCTTTGAGTCGGATCTTGCTGCCAATGTCATCCTCGGAATACCGTGCGCTGTCGGCAAGGCACTCATCGGGCGCCTCGGGCATGCGTCCCGCAATCAGCTCGGGTAAGCCGATATACTCGGGAATACTCATAAAGCGCAGGATCTGCTCCGCATTTCCTTGGCAAATGGCGTCTGCTGTAGTTACGCCCTCTGCGCGTTTGATGCCGTCCAGCTTTTCCAGCTCCTTGACGTCCTGCTCATAAAGTCCCAAGGTAGATGACACCGAGAAGTCATACAGGTTATATTCATTTATATAGCTGTTGGTGGTGTCGAGCATGGCGTCCTCGATCACGAACAGACCTGCGTAAAAGCCTACGCCCAGCGCTACGATGGCAAGAATTGCCACGTATCTGCCCGGGTGGGTCTTGATCTCGCGCCACGCCGCCCTTCCAAAGGGGAATTTCATAAGACCTCCAAAAAATTAAAGCAATGTTTTACCACTCGATCTGCTCAATCGGAGTGGGGGTGGGATTGCACTCGCAGCTGACAACAGAGCCGTTTTTGACGCGGATGACGCGGTCTGCCATGGGGCAGAGTGCCTGGTTGTGCGTGATGATGACCACGGTGGTGCCGCGCTCACGGCAGCTGCGCTGCAAAAGCGAGAGAATGGTTTTGCCTGTTTCATAGTCCAAAGCACCCGTGGGCTCGTCGCAAAGCAGCAGCCCGGGATTCTTGACCAATGCGCGCGCAATGGCAACTCTCTGTTGTTCACCGCCCGAGAGCTGGGAGGGGAAGTTGGAAAGGCGATCGCCAAGACCCACCTCGCGCAAAACCTCGGCGGGGGAGAGCGAGTCTTTTTCTAAGCGCGCTGCCATTTCCACGTTTTCCAGAGCAGTCAGATTGCCGATCAGATTATAGAACTGGAACACAAAGCCAACCTCGCG
This sequence comes from Eubacteriales bacterium, assembly GCA_045652835.1. Classification (GTDB taxonomy): domain Bacteria; phylum Bacillota; class Clostridia; order Oscillospirales; family CAG-272; genus SVQP01. The sequence goes on from JAZOLE010000061.1 coordinate 11,549, forward strand.
GCGGCGGTATTGTGAGAGCTGCTTGACAGAGAACGAGCCAACCTCGCGACCGTCAAAGCGCACGTTTCCGCTGCTCAGCGTATCCATGCCGCCCAGAATGTTGAGCAGCGTGGTCTTGCCTGCGCCGCTCTCGCCCACGATCACGCAGATTTCACCTGCCTCGATCTCAAAGGACGCATCGCGCAACGCGGCAATCTCAACCTGTCCCGTGCGGTATATTTTATTAACCTTGTCAAATTCAATGAATGCCATACATACCTCGATTTGCAAACAATTCGCATAATACTATTTTATCATTATACATTATATAGCATATCCCGCGATTTGTAAAGGGTTATGCGCCATAATTCACCTTACATTCACAAAAAGTATAGAATGCAAGGTGTTTTTGGCGATATTCTTGACAAATCTCACCAAATGCGATATAATGAAGACAATTCCCCACGAAAGGAGTAATAATATGAGATTTGAGCAGACCAATACTTTTAACAGATACACGCTGACATACAGCGCAGACGCTGCCGTGAAGGGCACGCTGACCTATTATTTGGATGATGTCCCTTACTCGGAGGACTTTTTTCTGGAAGCAGGGGAGAACAAGACCTTCCGCTGTCTGATTGACGGCTATCTTGCCGGCAAGGTGGCAAAAGCCCCCGTGGACGTGCAGGTGGACTTTATCAAGGGCGGTTCGCACATCAAGCTGCACGCGCTGCGCACCGATACCATTCCCGTTTATGCGGGTGAGACCTATTATATGGAAAATGCGCTGTACCGTGTGGGTATTGAGCTTGCATGGGGCGGCGGACTTTCTTGCTTTGAGGACAAGAATGCCCCCGAGGGACTTGGCAACCTGCTCAACAATTTTGATACGGGCAGACTTGTGCAGCAGTCTTATTACGGCACGGGTGAGCCTCCTTTTGTGTGCGGTGAATTTATGGGCAACCGTTGGAACTATAATCCCGTACAGGGCGGTGACCGTACCAACGCCAAGAGTAAGCTGGTGGATCTGGAGATCAAGGAGGACAGCGTGTACGTCAAGTGCCGTCCGCGCGATTGGGGACACGAGGCATGGTATACGCCCTCTTATATGGAAAATACCTACGCGTTTGACGGTGACGTGGTGCGCGTAGATAACCGCTTTGTGGATTTCTCGGGGTGGGAGCATCCCATGGCAGGGCAGGAGGTGCCTGCGTTCTATACCATCAGCTATCTGGGCAATTTCTGGTTCTATGATAAGGAAAAGCCTTGGACGGGTGATGAACTTTCTGTGCGCCGTGACCTGATCTTCTGGCCCGAGGATTGGCCGCGCCACCGTTTCCCCCTGCCCAAGGGTGATACCGAAACATGGTGTGCATGGACAGACGATAACGATTGGGGCATCGGTCTTTACGTGCCCGGTGTCAATATGCTGATTGGCGGCAGACACATGTATAACGGCACCAAGGAGCCGTACCATGCCGCAACCAACTACGTAGCGCCCATTAAGGCGATCAAGCTGCAAAGCTTTGTGCCCGTGGAGTACAGCTATCTGATCTACTCGGGCAACCTTTCGGATATCCGCGCAAAGTTTACCGAAAAGAAGGACTTCTGCACCAACGAGAGCTTTGAGAACTACGGAAAGTGAGTCGCGTGCGTGTATAATTATTGCAAATTGAGAAAAAAGAGCCGCATCAAGCAGCATTGGACGGTGATTGAGGACGAGGTGGCGCACGAGATCGAATACGCGTGCAGACCCATTTCGGGCAAGATCGCTGTGACGATTGACGGTGAGACCTTTGGGCTGTCAAGCAAGTTCCTGTTTTTCGGACTTGCACGCCGCGAGGCGTTCCGCATAGGCGACACGCAAGCGCTTTTGGTGGTCGGCAAAAACGGCAAGGCACAGGTGTTGATCAAGGGCAAGCCTGTTGAAGAGAATTGAACAAATAACCCACCGAGCAATCGGCGAGTTGCTTTTTGAGTTCTTTGTTTCTGTGCGGGCGATCACTGATCGCCCCTACAGCGGAGTGTGTTGGAATTACATATTACCAAAATCACAACATGAACAGCCGTAGGGGCGATCAGCGATCGCCCGCAAAGGCGGCAACAACTTTTCCACATCGCAAAACAGGGCTGCCGCAAGACAACCCTGTTGTTTTTTATTGATTTTACGCGTACTCGCTCATGCGTGCCACGATGGCGCGGAACTGCTCGGTGTCGCGAATGGGTGCCCAGATGCGGCTGCCGAAGCGGCCTGCCAAAAGCTTTGCGCACTTGGTCGCGCCCTCGGTCTCCTTTTGGTACTGCACGCAGTTGATGGGCAGGGAGGAGTAGGTCGCGCTCTCGGGACGCGTATCGTAGGCAATGGCGTGATCAGCCATCTTTTCTGCACAATCAAGCGCCGCTGCCTTGTCGCCCTTCATCAGATGGAACATAGCCAGCTGACGGTAGGAGTTGGCAAGTCTGTCGTGGTAGTAAAGCAGATCGTTCTCACCGAACAGCAGGTGGAACAGATCCACAGCCTTTTGCAGAATGGCGATCTTTTCGTCCACGGTGTAGTGGTCGCCTGCAATGTCGGGCACGCAAGCGATGTTATACATGTGCCACCACATGTTGTCGGCAAACAGAATCAGGTTTTCCTGCGCCTGATTGAACGCCACCTCGCCTGTCAGAACGGTCGCCTTGACGATCTCCTTGGAGAAGCTCATGCTGTGCAGCTTGTTGGCAATGTCCTGCGCGCGCTCGTCGTCACCCAGCTGGTGCGAGTAGATGTCGCAAAGCGTCTTTTTGGTGCGGTCACGGATCAGGTCATCGGTGCAATCCTCAAGGATGTGCATGCAAAGAGATACAGCCTCCTGCATGTCTGCGCGACGGGGCTTGCCGTCAGCGTTGATGGCAGAGAGCGTGGATGCAAGCTCCAGCTGCAACTCGTGCGAGGAGGGGATTTCCGCAACAGCCTCACGCAGCAGCGCAAGTGCCTCTGCAAGCTCGTCGCGGTCGTAAAGCGCCTCCACCTTTTGAATGTATTCGGCTACCTTTTGCTCCTTTTGCAAGGAATCGTAGCACATCAGCTCGTCCATGCTCACACCGAAAAAGTCGGCAATGGCGGGCAGGGATTCAATATCGGGGTAGCAGGTCTCGCTCTCCCAACGGGAAACCGCCTGAGGGGTCACGCCAAGGTGAGCTGCAAGCTTGTCCTGCGTCACGTCGTTCTTTTTTCTGAGCAATTTGATCTTTTTTCCAACTTTGATTTCCATTATAAACTCCCGGATCGGTATGTGATTTTTCTTATATACCATATTATACCGCATTTCGACGCCAAAGTCAATAAGAAATTGACGCATATCAATGATTTGTTACAAAAAATTGTGCAAAGAAAATTGTAAATTTTCAAAAATGCCCTTTACAGAAGCATCGGGAAATGTTATAATAATTTCAAACACATGATAAACTTTTTGTACAATATCACGCAATTCCCGAAAAAACACAATACGGAGGATGTTATGGGTAACGTCAATAGGGATGAAAAGCTGACATATTTGTTCAAGGGCATACTGACTTTGGAGAGCGTTGAAGACTGCTATGATTTCTTTGCCGATCTTTGCACGCCTGCCGAGCTGCAGGAAATGTCCAGACGTATGCAGGCTGCCAAAATGCTGCGTGACGGACATATCTATAACGAGATCGCTTCGACCACAGGGCTCAGCACCGCCACCATCAGCCGCGTGAACCGCTGCTTGAAGTACAGCAGCGACGGCTATCTTAAGGTGCTGGACGATATTGAAAAGAGAGAAAAACGGAGAAATTTATATGACGGCGTATGACGGCTACGGCGCAATTGCGCGCGTATACGACAAACTCAACGCAGAGCTTGACTATGGCGCGTGGGCGGATTTTTTCGAAGTCTGTTTTGACAGATATCTGCCCACGCGCCCTGTTTTGCTGCTGGATCTTGCCTGCGGCACGGGTAGAATGACCTTGGAGCTTGCGCGACGCGGCTATGATATGATCGGCGCGGACGGCAGCGAGGAAATGCTTTGCGAAGCAATGCTTGCAAGCGACCTTGACGAGGCGCTTGAAAAGCGCCCTTTGTTTATTTTGCAGGATATGCGCGCCTTTGAGCTGTACGGCACGGTGGGCGCGGTGACCTGCTGCTTGGACAGCCTCAATTATCTGACGGGAGATGGAGATCTGGACGCTTGCTTTGCTTGCGTGCACAACTACCTTGACCCGGACGGATTGTTTTTGTTTGATATGAATACCCCCTATCGCTTCCGTGAGGTGTACGGCGACCGCGCCTACATTTTGGAGGACGTGCTGGAGGATGAGGACGGCAAGAAAAGCGAGATCTATTGCGGCTGGCAAAACGCTTATGACCCCGGGACGCGCCTGTGCCAGTTCTATCTGTCGCTGTTTGAGCAGAAAGAGGACGGCAGCTTTACGCGTGCCGACGAGGTGCAGACAGAGCGTTGCTACGAGCTGGTCGAAATACAGGACGCGCTGCAGCGTGCAGGCTTTGATCTGCTGGGCATTTGGTCGGATTTTGCATGCTCGCCCATAAAAGAGAACACAGAGCGGTGGTATTTTGCCGCAAGAGCTAAGAAATAAGGAGAAGGACAATGGCATCAAGCATTTTGCGCGCTATGACCCGTGACGGCAGCGCGCGTATTCACGTAATCAATTCCAAGGAGATCGTCAATACCATGATCTCTTATCACAATACCACGCCGCTTGCCACCGCAACGCTGGGCAGACTCATGACCGTGACGTCGATTATCGGCTGCATGATGGGAGAGAAAGAGGATTCGGTAACCGTCATGCTGGGCGGTGACGGACCTGCAGGCAGAGTACTGGCAGTCAGCGATTACTACGGCAACGTGCGCGGCAATATTCAGAACCCGAACGTGGATCTGCCGCTCAAACCCAACGGTAAGCTGGATGTTGGCGGTGCGGTCGGTCAGGGACTTTTGACAATGATCAAGGATATGGGCGGCGAACTGCCCACGAACGGCTCCTGTGAGCTTGTCAGCGGTGAGATTGCCGAGGACGTGGCGACCTATTTTGCGCAGAGCGAGCAGATTCCCACGGTTTGCGCACTGGGCGTGCTGGTGGATACAGATTGGTCCTGCCGTGCTGCCGGTGGCGTGCTGATCCAACTTTTGCCTTTTGCGGATAACGCAACGGTTGAGGCGCTGGAGAAAAATATCAGTGCGCTGTCGAACGTGTCCTCGCTGTTTGATCGCGGCATGAGCAATTTGGAAATTGCGGACATTGCGCTGCAGGGAATCGAATATGACGTGTTCGACGAGCTTGAGGTGGAGTACCGCTGCAACTGCTCTCGCGAGCGCGTGGAAAAGGCGCTGATCACGCTTGGAAAGAGCGAGATGGAAAAGCTGCTTGCCGAGCAGGCTGCTGAAGGCAAGGGCGAGGAGCTGGAGGTCTGCTGCCGCTTCTGTGACAAGAAATATTACTTTGGTAAGGCAGATGTAGACAGTATGTTTGGCTAATACGCACAAAAACGGACGGCAAAAACCGTCCGTTTTTGAATCTTTGAGACATTTTAAAAAAAATCAAAAAAAGTTGAAAAAAAGTATTGACAAAACGAAAGGTCCGTGCTATACTATATGAGTCGTCGCAAGAACGGCAGCCAAAATGGGAGCATAGCTCAGTTGGGAGAGCATCTGCCTTACAAGCAGAGGGTCATAGGTTCGAGCCCTATTGTTCCCACCATTTGGCCCGGTAGCTCAGTTGGTTAGAGCGCTAGCCTGTCACGCTAGAGGTCGTGGGTTCGAGCCCCATCCGGGTCGCCAACTAAATAAGCCTCTGTAGCTCAGTTGGTAGAGCAGGGGACTGAAAATCCCCGTGTCGTTGGTTCGATTCCGACCGGAGGCACCACATGCGGATTTAGCTCATTTGGTAGAGCGCCACCTTGCCAAGGTGGAGGTGGCGGGTTCG
>JAZOLE010000062.1:0-27981 GCA_045652835.1 Eubacteriales bacterium
TTCTTCTTCAGACAGAGCAGTTTGCTTAATGTCTAATCAAAGAAAAGAAAGCCGTTGGCGATGGGGCTGCGAAATAAGCGGAAAAAACTGTCCCCCTTTCGTGTCATCCTGAGCGGAGAAGAAATTCGCAGCGAGCTGCGAAATGTTTCGAAGTCGAACTTTCAAAAATCTGCAATAAATTGCTGATTTTTGAAAGTCAAACCGCAGGCGCGGTTTGAGGATCTCCGAACGGTTTGTGCAACCTCTTTACTTTTGTTTTATGTTGAGTAAACCCGTAACAGATCCCGCATCGCAGCGACACAGGGGACAGACCCGCAGTATCATGTCCTGCGGACACGACACAGAGGTCAGTCCCGGGTATCGCTGCTCGCGCCCTTCGGGTTCGACTTCGCTCGCTGCTCTGCAGCATCGCTCCGCTCAGGATGACACTCGGGGGATGGCAGCCCATAACAAAAGCAGAAGCTTATCAAGGCTTCTGCTTTTGCTTTATTCACTGTTAATTTGTCATCCCCATGTGCAAGGGCATTTTTGTGTGTTACAGATCGGTCAGGGGAGCTGACAAGGTTGGCGTATGATCCAATTCCTCGGAGACAAGGAAGATCGCTGCGCTTGACGGAATGCGCACGCGCAGGCAGGTGTAGATCTGGCCGTGATAGGTGGCGTGCTTGAAGCGGCGTGCGCGCTTGACCTTACCTGTTTGCGGATCGTAGAGCATGGGCTTGAATGCACCGCGCAGATATACCGTGCCGTCATAGGGCTGATCGGTGGTATTGTAAAGCATGTGCGTGTGCTGCGTGCCGTTGACCTTATGTAAGTGTCCCATGATACCAACGCGGTGCACGCCCTCGGGCGTGTCGATATGGCGGTATTCAGGTACGGGGAGGTTGAACACGCCGCCGTTTTCCAGCCTCTTCATGCCCGGCATGATCACGTCATAGGGCAGCTTGAGTCCGTATAAAAGGCGCATGATCTCCTCGCTTGCGGTCATAAACGTGCCGTCCGCAGCCGTGGCAGAGGGGTAGAGGAAGTACGCGCGGCCGCCGTTCTCATTGGAGTTGTAACCCATGTTGCAAAGCACGTTCTTGTCGCAGGCGCGTTCGCCGAAGATGTGACGCACCAGCGTGCGCACCTCGCGGTCGTAGTCGGTCAGGGCATCCTCACCGTCATGGCGCAAAAGCGTCTGCTCAAACTCGGGCAAAAACTCAAAGGCGCGTTCGGGCAGCGTGCCCGTGGCGATTACGATGCCGCCCGCATCGTAAAATGCGGCAACCGTGCGCAGATTATCAAGGCGAATCATGGAGGTAGCAGGCAGAATGAGAATGCGGAATCCGTTGCTACCCTTGACGTTTTCAAAGAACAGCTGTCCGTCGCGCACGTTGCAATGCTTTTGCAGCGTGTCGGGGTGCAGCATGGTCAGATTGATGCCCGCGTAATGCGCAAGGCTGTTGGCAAGCGTCATATAGTCGCAGTTAAAGTGGGTAACGGGGTATTCGTAATCCGGTGCCGGCTGCTCGTAAAGCTGGGGCTTGGTGTGCAGGGCATAGATGGGGTAGAGCATTGCCACGTCACAAACCTGAAAGCCGTGCTTTAAGAGATACAGGCTGCGGTGCACGGGATCAACAAATTGCTTGCTCATTTTCATCACAGCGGGGTGCATGATCAGCGCGTTAGCGCCGTTGCCAAGCACTGTGATGGTTTCCTTGCGTGCAAGCTCCTCGGGATAAGCGTCCGACATGCCTGCAAAAATCTCGCAAAGCACGCGCTGCTGACCGCTGTCCGCGGCTGCGGAGGCGGCAAGGAAGAGCGAATTGATGCCGTATAGGTACGCGTGGTCCATGCGTCCTACCGCGCAGTAGCGTTGATTGGCAAGCGCATCGCCCGTGATCCAGGAGCAGGAGGGCGTTTTGGGCTCTGCCTGAATGATAATGGGCTGCAGCCCCTGCGCTATGGCAAAATCGCGCAGCGCGCGTGCAATTCCGCTTTCCAAAAGCTCGGCACGGCATTGCATAAACATGGCGCGGATATGCTCGGTGCCGCCGCCTAAGTTGTGGAACAGCACAGGGTAGTATTTGGCAGGGTCAAAGCCGAATTTTTCTTCAAAAATGCGGTTGAAATCATTGGTCCAGTTGCGGCGATTGGGCGAATCAAAGCACATATTGTGGTAGTACACAGCACTGATTGCGGAATTTTGCACGCCACCGCACAGCACGTACAGGCGGTCAAGATAGGAGATAAACGCGGTGCGCGACAGGCGATTGTGCGTGACGTGCTGCATGCCGTCCTGCTCGGTATCGGTGCAAACGTACTGCTCAATGATCCAGTTGCCGTCGGGCACGTCAAATTCCAGCACGCCGTCCTTGACGTACTCGCGCAGGTCAATGATCTGGTTATATTCCTCGTCCAGCGCGATCAGCGAGAGCGTGGGCTTGTCAAGCAGCTTCAGCTTCAGATGCTCGCGCTGCTCAGCATAGTACTCGCGGCGCGAGAGCACCTCGGTGCGTCCGTCGGGATCGCAAAGTGCGCGCTCGATCGGTCTTTGCGGGTGCAGCGCCAGCTTAATGCCTGCCTCGTTTGCCGCTTGGCTGAGCGTGGCAAACCACGCAGCATAGCGGTCTGCGAAATCGTCGGTATATATGAGATTGGTGGTCAAGGAGGGAATGACAAGGCTAAAGCCGCGGCGCACCAAGCGCGCCATTTGCTTTTGTGCGTCATCTACCGTGACTTCTAAAGGAAAACGGACGTGAGCATACAATGCCTTGCTGCGGTATTTATACATAAATGCCATTTTGGTAGCCTTGAGTTCTCGGCTGCTGCGCATAGGTCGTCCCTCCTTATCCTGTGTATTTTCACCATTATACCACATTTGACCTGATTTGTTAAGGCTTTGCACAAAAAAAGCGAAAATATTTTGTGTGCCGATTGCAAAAACGCGTAAAATGTGCTACAATAGGTGCAATAAGAGATTACAAAGAGGACGACAAGTATGAAAAAAGTATTGATTACGGGCGGCTCGGGCGGTATTGGCGCAGAGCTTGTGCGTGCGTTTCGCAAAAACGGTGACGACGTTGTCTTTACCTATCATAAAAATCTTGAGGCCGCCAGAGAATTGGCAATAGAAACGGGGGCTACACCGCTTTGTGCTGATCTTGGGGATAGCCAAGAGGTAAACCTTACCGTGCTTTCCGCAGAGGATATCATGGGTGGCATTGACGTGCTGGTGCACGCGGCAGGCGTTTCCTGTATTAAGATGTTTGACATGACCACCGACCGGGATTGGGATACGCTTTTGCGTGCCAATCTGTCCTCAAGCTTTTACGTTTGCCGTGAGGTCAGTAAGATCATGCTGCGTGCACACGCCGGGAGAATGATTCTGATCGGCTCTATGTGGGGCAAGGTCGGTGCTTCCTGTGAGGTGGCGTACAGCGCAACCAAGGCGGGCATGCGCGGTATGGCAATGGCGCTTGCCAAGGAGCTTGGACCCTCGGGTATTACGGTTAACTGTATCGAGCCGGGTGTGATCGACACTCCCATGAACGCTTGCTTTGATGCCCAGACCAAGCAAGAGCTTGCACAGGAAACACCTGTCGGACGCCTCGGCACACCCGAAGACGTTGCCGCACTTGCCACCTTCCTTGCCTCGGATGCCGCATCCTTTATCACAGGGCAGTGCATTGGCGTGGACGGCGGGTTTGCGGTGTAAATTCCTTGTCGTAGGGGCGATCAGTGATCGCCCGAAAAACACAAATAAACCAAAGCACCCTCACCGATTCGGTGAGGGTGCTTTTTAGGTTTGATGATTATTTGTTAAATTCATCAATCGGCTTATACTGCATGTGCGGTGCTGCTTCGGGGACTTCGTAGCCGATCTCTGCAGGCTTTGCCCAATAGACCGCGTTGGTGATGATCTTCTGCACGTACTGGTTGTGATAAGAGGGGCAGGACTCATGACCGGGCTGGAAGTAGAACACCTTGCCCGCGCCGCGCGTGTAGCAAAGACCGCTGCGGAAGATAAAGCCGTCCTCAAACCAAGAGCCGAACACCAGCGCGTCGGGCTGCGGTACGTAGAAGGGCTCGCAGTAAAGCTCCTCGATATCCAAGGTGAAGTGATCGGGGATGCCCGCTGCAATGGGGTGAGAGGGCAGCAGATTCCAAACGATCTCCTTTTGATCGCGTCCCCAGGAGAGGTTGCCGTTGGTGCCTACCACGTTGCGGAACACCTTGGAGTGGTGACCCGAGTGCAACACGATCAAGCCCATACCCTTGGTGTATACGCGATGACGGATGCGCTCAACCAGCGCGTCGGGTACCTCGTGGTGCGCCATATGACCCCACCAGATCAGCACGTCGGTGTTATTGAGCACCTCGTCGGGCAAGCCGTTATCGGGATCGTCAAGGGACGCGAGTGTGACCTCAATGTCGTCCTTGGTTTCAAGGAACTGCTTGATGAGTCCGTGAATGCCGTCGGGGTAGATGCTCTTTACGTATTCGTTGCTCTTTTCGTGGCGGAATTCATTCCACGCCGTAACTCTGATTTTGTTAGCCATACTCGCTCTCCTTTACGTAGATAATTAGATTTCAATTTGCATGCCGTCAAAGGCAGGGGTGATATCCATGGGCGCAAGGTACTTGACAAGCGACTCGTGATCTGTGTGCAGCGTCAGCGCCATGTGCGAGGTGTAATACTTGACGTCAGGGGCAAAGCGGTTGTACTTGCGGAACATTTTCAGCATAATATCCAGCATTTCGGGGGTGTTGTGCTCAAAAATACGCCAGTCATAGGTCGCGGTTTCACCGCAGGTCAGCTCCAGCACAAGCGTGTTGATGGGCTTGTCGCACATAAAGTTCCAAGTGTCGGTGGGCAGCCACGCGCTGTCGCAGCCGTAGAACAGAATGCGACCGTCGCGCTCTACAAGGTAGGTGCGTGTGATCTCACCGGGGGAAGCATAGTGGTTTGCACGCAGAGGCGTGACAAGGTAGCCGCCGATCTCATAGGTCTTGCCGACCTCGGTGGAGCGGAAGTTGATGCCGAATACGCCCTCGCTGCCCAGCTTTTCGCCAAGCACCTTCATGCATTCGGGGGAGCACCACAGCGTGCAATCGCGGTCACGGCAAAGGCGCACCACGGTCTCGGGGCAAAAATGGTCAGAGTGAGAGTGGGTGACGATAATGTTGCGCACATTGTCCAAAAGATCGGGCGTGCCGTTCTTTTCTGCGAAATGGAAAACGTGGGGGCCCGGATCGATCAGCAGCGCGTCATCGATCAGCGCCGAGGAGTTGCGGCGGAAAAAGGGCATTGCATCGTAGCTGTTGATATTCCAATCCGCAGCACCCGTGCCGAGAAATGTCAGTTTCATGGTTGCCTCCTTGATACTTGTTATGTGCTTATTATACAACAAATCAACGCAAATTGCAAGCCCTTTGGGCATATTTGCAAAAGAAATAAAAAAGAATCCCCCCTTGCTTTTGCAAGAGGGGATAAATGCAGTAAGTTTTCACGTCAGATTTTTGCTTTGTAATCCTTTGAGTGTGTGTTGCTTAATGCATGCCGTAAGGACACCCTATGAAAGCGTCTGTAGCTATATAGCGTGTTTTTTTGGCCAAGTTGACATCCCGTAGATTTTTACAATGCCAAAAGGCTTGTGAAGCAATTGTTGAAATGCCCGATTTCACGTCAACTTTTCTCAATTCCGTGCATTCAGCAAATGCTTGGCGTCCGATCTCTTCGAGATTGCCCTCAATTGTGACTTCTTTGATGGTATAGCAATTGTGAAAAGCACCTTCGCCAATGTACAGGATATGCGCGGGAATGGTCAAACACCCCAGAGAAAGAGAGCCTGCAAAAGCATATTTGCCAATGGCTTGCAGCGTATCAATCTTTGGGATTTGACAGTCAACAGCTGTGCTTACAATAGATTGCTCGATTTTATTGATGACACAATTATTTTTGATCACATATGTCGGATGGTCTGCGGGGATAATAACCTTTTTGCAGCAATTGAAAGCGGCTGCACCAATGTAATTTAATTTCGAATGCAGGTTGAACACAGCGCTTCTACAATCGAAGAATGCAAAATCATCGATTTGTCGTACCGTTTTGGGCAAGGTAATGTCATTTAGAAGCAGACAACCGCGGAATGCGTTGCTGCCTATATGAGTCAGGCCTTCGTGGAATACAACTCTTACAAGGTTTACGCAATCCTCAAAAGCGTTGGCTTCGATTGTTTTTACCGTAGGCGGCAGAATCACGCACCGTACTGATTTCTGCTTTGCAAAAACGCTCGCGCCGATTACCTCAACTCCGCAAGGAATTACCACGTTTCCGGCTTCTTTTTTGTGCGCTTTATAGCCAATCAACTTGTTAAGCAAAATTTTGAAGCCTTTGGGATTTGCTTGTGCATATCGCTTTTCATATGTTTTATTCATATCCTGCAATATTGCTTGACGCGCATAGTACTGGATATCCTGTGGCGCCTCTGCTGCTTGTTCGGGCTGGGTAGTTATCGGTTTAGGCTGTGCAGAATTGATTTCTACAATTTTGGGCTGTGCAGAATTGATTTCTACAATTTTGGGCTGTACAGTATTGACTTCAACAATCTTGGGCTGTACAGTATTGACTTCAACAATCTTAGGCTGTACAGTATTGACCTCAACAATCTTGGGTTGTACGGTTTTGATCTCAATAGGCTTAGGTTCAACAGGTTCAGGTTCTACAGGTTCAGGCTCTATAGGTTCAGGCTCTATAGGTTCAGGTTCTACAGGTTCAGGCTCTACAGGTTCGGGTTCTACAGGTTCAGGCTCTACAGGTTCGGGTTCTACAGGTTCAGGCTCTACAGGTTCAGGTTCTACAGGTTCAGGCTCTATAGGTTCAGGCTCTACAGGTTCGGGTTCTACAGGTTCAGGCTCTACAGGTTCAGGTTCTACAGGTTCAGGCTCTATAGGTTCAGGCTCTATAGGTTCAGGCTCTACAGGTTCAGGTTCTACAGGTTCAGGTTCTATAGGTTCAGGTTCTACAGGCTGAGGGATTGTAGACGTGGCTTCCGCAGCCTTGAACGCTTCATATCCGGGGATCAATTTTTCAATAGATGCGGGGTAGAGCTTTCCTAACAGCTGCAACAGCTTTTCCTGCGAAAGTTCGGGAGTGAATATTTGCTCTTCTTGGGGAATAGGGGGAGTTACTTCGTGTTTGATTGGGGTAGGAGGTTCGAGTCCAGGTGCCGGTGCGATAGTGGGGTCAGGCGCATTGACAGCAGGATGTCGGATTCGCACAACTTGCAGCAGCTCTTCACATGCCTGTTGGAAGTTGGTTGACGCCTCAATACGTTGATTGTTTGAAATTACAAAATCAATTGCGTCAATTAACTCGGAGTTGTCGATGTGGAAGGGAACAATATATCTGTTAAATTTTACTGCTCGGTCAATTTCTTTTTGTACCCATTGAGATTTTTGGGACGCCTCCGAAATGATCAGCACGAACAAATCGCATGTGCGGATCGCAGTTGGAATCTCGTGCATGTAATTACTGCCTGCAGAGATTGACTCGGGCGCCATCCAACAAGGATAATTATGCGACTCCAGCAATCCGCGAATTGTCGAGGCAACTTCATATTCTTCGCTTTTATAACTGATAAAAATCATTTATTCCTCCAATGTCAAGCGAAATCGATGGCTCTGTAATACCATGATCCGCTTTCAAAGACGTGCAACACTTTACTATTATATCATTATAACAAAACCGTACAAAGATGTCAAGAAATATTTACATATCGTGATATATAGCAAAACCACCCCTTGCTTTTGCAAGAGGTGGTTAAAATGTTGATTACTTTGCAGCCAGCAGTCTTGCCTCGAGTGCGTCCAGCTCTGCGTGCATGGTTGCGGGCACGCTGTCGCCGATCTCGGCATAGAACTTGCGGATGTTTGCAACGTCTTCCAGCCAGGAGTCAACGTCAACGCTGAGCAGCTCGCGGATGGTCTCGGTGGAGATGCCCTCCAGGCCCTCAACGCAAATGTCCTCGGGCAGGGGCAGGTAACCGATGGGAGACATGGTAGCGCCCACCTTACCCTCGCAGCGATCCAGGATCCAAGAGAGAACTCTCATGTTGTCACCGAAGCCGGGCCAGATGAAGTGACCCTCGTCATCGGTTCTGAACCAGTTGACGTGGAAGATCTTGGGAGGATTGGGAATGGTGGTACCCATCTTGAGCCAGTGGCCGAAGTACTCGCCCATATCGTAGCCAACGAAGGGTCTCATAGCCATGGGATCGCGACGAACAACACCAACTGCGCCTGCAGCTGCTGCAGTGGTCTCGGAAGCCATGATAGAGCCAACGAACGCACCGTTCTGCCAAGTCGTCGACTGGTAAACCAGGGGAGCGGTCTTTGCGCGTCTGCCGCCGAATACGATTGCGCTTACGGGCACGCCCTCGGGCTTATAGTAAGCCTCGGACAGGCAGGGGCAATTGGTAGCCATAGCGGTAAAGCGGGAGTTGGGGTGTGCACCTGCGGTAGCGACCTTGTTGTTCTTGTCGTACTTGGTGTAATCCCACTGCTCGCCTCTCCAGTTGAGCGCGTTCTTGGGAGGATTGTTATCAAGGCCTTCCCACCAAACGGTGTTGTTGTCAAGGTCGTGGCAAACGTTGGTGAAGATGGTGTCACGCATGGTGGAAGCCAGTGCGTTGGGGTTGGACTGCTCGTTGGTACCGGGAGCAACGCCAAAGAAGCCGTTCTCGGGGTTCACAGCCCACAGTCTGCCGTCTTCGCCGACGCGCAGCCAAGCAATATCGTCACCGATGCACTCTACCTTGTAGCCCTGCTCGGTATAGAACTTGGGGGGAATGAGCATTGCGAGGTTGGTCTTGCCGCAAGCGGAGGGGAATGCAGCGGTCAGGTACTTCTTCTCGCCGTTGGGGTATGTAACACCCAGAATGAGCATGTGCTCAGCCATCCAGCCTTCTTTTCTGCCAAGGTAGGATGCAATACGCAGAGCAAAGCACTTCTTACCCAGCAGTACGTTTCCGCCGTAGCCGGAGTTGACAGACATGATGGTGTTGTCCTGAGGGAAGTGGGTGATGTAACGGTTGTTCTCGTCCAGATCAGCTCTTGCGTGCAGACCCTTGATGTAGTCGGGGGAATCGCCCAGTGCTTCGAGAACGGAGGTGCCAACGCGGGTCATGATCAGCATGTTGAGCACAACGTAGATAGAGTCGGTCAGCTCAATGCCGTACTTTGCGAAGGGAGATCCTACGATGGACATGGAGTAGGGGATAACGTACATGGTGCGACCCTTCATAGAGCCGGTGTACAGCTTCTTGAGCTTTGCGTACATCTCCTCGGGTGCCATCCAGTTGTTGATGTTACCTGCCTCTTCCTTGGTGGGGGTGCAGATAAAGGTTCTTGCCTCTACGCGCGCTACGTCGTTGATGGTGGTGCGGAGCAAATAGCAGCCGGGCAGCAGATCCTGATTGAGCTTGATGATCTCACCGGTAGAGCAAGCCTGGGCACGCAGTGCCTCTGCCTGTTCCTCGGTGCCGTCGATCCAGACAATGCTGTCGGGACGGGTCATCTCGGCCATCTCGTTGATCCAATCCAAAACGTACTTGTTGTTAGTCATGTTTGGGTTCTCCTTTTGTATATCTAATTATTTTTTTGCCTCTAAGTGGGGAAAGCCCTTTCTCTCCCAATATAATTATATAACATAATCCGACTTTTTGCAAGAGCAAATGCAAAAATATATTCTATGAAAATCACACAAACAGAGTACCAAAAGATTGTGAAAAATGACACCGCTCCAAAAAGAACAAATGTTTGCAAATTGTGCGTGCGTATGTTATAATAGAGGTAACGAAATATAACGGAGCGTGAAAGTATGCAAAAGCTCAACCCAAGAGAACAAAGAGTTTACGATTATATAGCCAAAACCATTCGCGAACGCGGCTATGCGCCCAGCGTGCGCGATATCAAGGAGGCGCTGGATTATAAGAGCACCTCTACTGTACATATGTACCTTGGCAGACTGGAAATGTTAGGGTATATCGTCAAGGACGAGGGCAAAAGCCGCGCCTTGCGCCTTTGTGACGATCAGCCCGTGGCTGCAGGCGTGCCGCTGCTTGGTAGAGTGACCGCTGGGCAGCCGATTTTGGCTATGGAGAATTACGAGGGCAGCGTGCCCTTCGTGCCGCACGGCGGCTATGATAAGGACAACCTGTTTGCCCTGCGTGTGCAGGGGCAGAGCATGATCGATGCGGGGATTCTGGACGGTGACGTTGTCATTGTCAACCGCTGCTCGTATGCCGATAACGGTGAGATCGTGGTTGCCATGGTGGATGACAGCGCAACCGTTAAGCGCTTTTTCAAGGAAGGCGGGCGCTATCGCCTGCAGCCCGAGAATAAGTCCATGCAGCCTATCATCGTTTCCCATGCCGAGGTGCTTGGCAAGGTGATCGCGGTACAAAGATACTACTAAAATACAGAGGGGGAGCACATGAACCTTTTGAAGAGAAGCGTAAAGAATGCCTTTCGCACAGTTCTGTTTGGTTGGCGGGAATATGCGGGCTTTTTCCTTGCGCTTTTGGTGGTGCAGAGCATTTTTTGGTCGCTGACCTTTTCGCTGGATACCAATAATGCAATTGCCGAGCAGCGCGTGGCAGAGTCTTACTCGTATCACGTCATCATCCCCGATCTGACGCCCACGCAGACCGCTACATTTAAGAATATGCTCAACGGGCAAGCCGCAATAGACGACTCGTTTTACGAGGTGGACATCATTTCGGGTGCGGAGAGCAGTGAGGCGCACGTGACCTTGAAGGGCGCGGACGTACAAAGCAGCTTTGCCAAGTTCCGCGACCGCTGCATGCTTGGCAGCTGGGGATATGAGTTTACGCCGCTCTATACCTACCAAACCGAATACGTCACGCCCGGTGTGTGGCGTTATGCTGCCATTTGCCTTGCCATGCTTGCGCTTTGCGCAATTATCCTGACCATTCTTTACATCATGCGCGTGGAAAATCACCAGTTCCAATACGGTATTTACATGACCTGCGGTGCAGATTTCCGCATGCTGTTCCGCGTGGCATTCTTTGAGCTTGCCGCCATTGCCGTGCTGACCTTTTTGCCTGCCATGCTGCTCTCGGCAATCATTATGCTGATCGTGTATCTGCCGGGTGGCGTGCTGTTCCGCTTTGCGCTGACGGCACCGCTCAAGGTGCTTGCGCTCTCTGCTGTGACCGTGCTGCTTTCTGTCTTTTTGCCTGTGCGCCTGATGGCGGGTAAAACGCCCATGTCGCTGATCGTTTCGCGCAATAATGCGGGACTTGTCAGCTCACCGCGCCGCTCGATGCGCCTGTTTGGCAAAAGCTTTCCGCGCGATTACGAGCTTGCGGGTATGTGGCGCATGCGTAAATATTACGTCCGATTGGTTTGTTCTGCGGTGGCGTTTGCGTCGCTGTTTATCTCTGGGCTTTACGTTGCGGACATGATCAAGACCAAACAGGACCTTGCCGTGGATGAGTTTACCTTGGCGTATCAGTATCTGCCGGACGAAACACCCAAGGACGAGGACGGCAAACCGATCCGCCCCTATTACGATGCAGATACGGCAGAGATCATCAACGGTGATGTGCAGTATATGTCCGAGGCGATCCGCGCCATGGACGGCGTTGCTTACGTGACGGCAGAGGACCAGGAAAGAGCCGACAATCTGCTCGCGCACATGCTGCTCAAGAGCGGGAACGCACTTGCTTACGGTGAATATGCCGTGCAAAGTGAGGGCGAGCGCGCGGGATATGACATAGCCACCAATTCCTACAAATATACAGCGGTGAACAAAACGTGGATCGACAACGCCATCGCATCGGGACTGTACACCTTTGAGGGCGATCCTTACGCGGTGCTGGACAATCCTTACGCTATTATTGTCAGCGAAAAGATTCTCGGCGCACAACGCTTTGATTTTGCGGTAGGGGATACTGTGTACTTTGCGTCTTACGTGGACGGAAGAATCTCGGACGAGCGTATGTTCACGCGTCGCGACCAAATCCTGCTCCAGCAGCTTGAATATTTTACCTTTGATTACGGTACCACGGGTACGTCCACGGGTGAATACGTGGTATGTGCGGTGATCACCGAGTCTCCCTCGGACAGTTACCTGACCGTGGGTATGCAGACCGACACCTTCCGCACTTTAACTGCGCTGGACGGCGCGTGCGATATCATGACCGTATATTTTGAAGACGGTATGACGCTTTCGCAGGCTGACGAGCTTTCCGGACAGATCATCTCTCTTGCCGAGGACTTTGCATGGAAATATCAAAGAAACGGCACCTTCTTTGATGATATGATCGCGGACGCGCGACAGGATCACTTGATCACCGCGGTCATTGCGGTCTTTGTTCTGACCGTATCTCCGCTGATCTGGTTCTTCTCGCAGATGCTGTTCTACCGCAGAAGGGAAGAGGAGTTTTATATGCTGCAAGCACTGGGCGGCTTTGGACGCGAGATCGGTGGCTTGCATATAACGGCGGGAGCGGTGCTCTCGGGCATTGCCTTTGCGGTTACGCTGGGTATGAGCTATGCGTTCAATTACGTGCTGTACCTTACCATGAGCCGCTTGCTGCCTGCGCTTGGTATGGCGCAATCCATCAATTATAATTACTTTATGCCGCTGTGGGCACTTGCTTTGTGTGCTGCCGTTTCGGTGGCTTGCGGCTTTGCATCCTGCCTTGTGCCGTACGTTGTGTGGAAGCGACGCAACGCTGCCATCGGGGCAAAGCAGGACGGCACCAACCAAAAGGAGGTTTGACCAATGGAAGATAGAAGAGTCGTTGTGGAAACGGTTGACCTGATCCGTCAGTACAAGCAGTATGACGAGGTGGTCAACGCGGTCAATCGCGTCAATTTGCGCGTTTACGAGGGCGAGTTCGTTGCCATTATCGGTTCGTCCGGCTCGGGTAAGTCCACGCTGCTGCATACCATGGCAGGCTTGGACAGACCCAACGCGGGAAAGGTCATCATTCGCGGCAGAGAGATCACGGCTATGCCGCAGGACGAGCTTGCGCGCTTCCGCGGCAACCATATCGGCATGGTGTTCCAAAGCCATAACCTGATTCCGCAGTTTACCGCACTTGAGAACATTCTGGTGCCCACGCTGATGTGTAACAAAGAGGATATTTCCTATGAAGAAAATCTCAAAAAGCTGGTGGCGTCCCTGGGGCTTGGCGACCGCTTGCATCACCTGCCCAGTGAGCTTTCGGGCGGTCAGATGCAAAGAGTTGCGATTGCGCGTGCGCTGATCAATCTGCCTTTGGTGGTGTTTGCAGACGAGCCTACGGGCAACCTTGACAGAGAGAATGCCGACGAGGTGCTGGATCTGCTCTTGGAGACCAAGGATCTGCTGGGGCAGACCCTGATCATGGTTACGCACGATATGGCGATTGCCGAGCGTGCCGATCGCGTATTCCGTATGGATAACGGACAGATCGTATCCTCCAAGGTCAATAAAAAGGAGGGAAGCGTGTGAATATCCAAGGCTTTCAAAAGCTGACGCTGCTGGATTTTCCCGATCATATGGCGTGCACTGTGTTTACGGGCGGGTGCAACATGCGCTGTCCGTTCTGCCATAACGCAGGGCTTGTGCTGCGTCCGGGAGAGAATCCCGCGTTCCTTGAAGAGGAAATTTACGCTTTTCTCGGCAAGCGACAGGGCATTCTGGACGGTGTTGCCATCACGGGCGGAGAACCGCTTTTGCAGCATGATCTGCGCGAGTTTATCTTGCGCGTGCGCGAGCTGGGCTTTGCGGTCAAGCTGGATACAAACGGCTCGTATCCCGACCGTCTGGGTGCGCTGATTGACGAGGGGCTGCTTGATTATATCGCCATGGACGTCAAAAACAGCCGCGAGAAATACGCCTTGACCGTGGGCGTACCGCACTTTGATATTGCTCCGATTGAGCAGAGCATTGCGCTGCTGCGCGAGTCGGGCGTGCCTTTTGAGCTGCGCACCACCGTGGTCAAGCAGCTGCATACCGCCCAGGACATTGAGGACATGGGCGTGTGGCTGGCAGGGGATCACGCGCACTATCTGCAGGGCTTTATTGACTCGGGAGACCTGATCGGTAAGGGGCTTAGCGGATATGACAAAAACCAAATGACCGATTTGGTCAATGTGCTAAAAGCCTACGTGCCCAAGGCACAACTCAGAGGCGTTTGATACGCATACCACAATATATTGTGTTAAAATTTGAAAAAATATCAAAATATTGTGTGTTTAGGGGTTGACAAATGGGAAAACTTATAGTATACTGTAAAAGCACCGCCTTCGGTGTTTTTACAGTATTCTTTATTTTACAACAATTTTCAACATAAAAATGACAAAAAGGAGAGAGCTATGTATAAGGTATTAAAAAGAGACGGCAAAGTAGTAGATTTTAATCTCAGCAAGATTTCGGACGCGATCAAGATGGCGTTCGAGGCACAGGAAAGACAGTTCCACCCCAGCGTGATCGATTTCTTGGCACTCAAGGTTACAGCAGACTTTGAGCCTAAGATCAAGGACGGTCTGATCGCAGTTGAGGATGTACAGGATAGCGTAGAAAACGTACTGGTACAAGGCGGCTACGGTGACGTGGCTAAGGCATACATTCTCTACCGTAGACAGAGAGAGAAGATGCGTAATATGAAGTCCACCATTCTGGACTACAAGGAGATCGTGGACAAGTACGTCAAGAACACCGACTGGAGAGTCAAGGAAAACTCCACCGTGACCTACTCCGTAGGCGGTCTGATCCTTTCCAACTCGGGCGCGATCACTGCGAACTATTGGCTTAGCGAGATCTATGACGACGAGATCGGCAACGCACACAGAAATGCGGATATCCATATTCACGACCTCTCCATGCTGACCGGCTATTGCGCAGGTTGGTCGCTTAAGCAGCTGATCCAGGAGGGCCTTGGTGGCGTGACCGGTAAGATCACCTCCGCTCCCGCAAAGCACCTTGCAACCCTTTGCAACCAGATGGTCAACTTCCTTGGTATTATGCAGAACGAGTGGGCAGGCGCGCAGGCGTTCTCCTCGTTTGATACCTATCTTGCACCCTTTGTCAAGGCTGATAACCTCAACTACGATCAGGTCAAGAAGTGCATCGAGTCCTTTATCTACGGTGTGAATACGCCTTCCCGTTGGGGCACGCAGGCACCCTTCTCCAACATTACCCTTGACTGGACAGTACCCGCAGACCTTGCCGAGCTCAACTGTATCGTTGGCGGTAAGGAAATGGACTTCAAGTATAAGGATTGCAAGGCAGAGATGGATATGGTCAACAAGGCGTTTATCGAGACCATGATCGAGGGCGACGCAAACGGCAGAGGCTTCCAGTATCCTATCCCCACCTACTCCATTACCTCTAACTTTGACTGGTCCGAGACCGAGAACAACAGACTCTTGTTCGAGATGACCGCAAAGTACGGCACTCCCTATTTCTCCAACTACATCAACAGCGATATGGAGCCCAGCGACGTGCGTTCCATGTGCTGCAGACTCAGACTTGACCTGCGTGAGCTGCGCAAGAAGTCGGGCGGCTTCTTCGGCTCGGCTGAGTCCATCGGTTCTATTGGAGTAGATACCATCAACATGCTCAGAATTGCATACCTTGCAAAGGACGAGGAAGACTTCTACAAGCGCCTTGACCGCATTATGGATATCTCCGCAAGATCGCTCAAGATCAAGAGAACCGTTATTACCAAGCTGCTTGATGAGGGTCTGTATCCTTATACCAAGCGTTACCTTGGCACCTTCAATAACCACTTCTCCACCATCGGTCTGGTCGGTATGAACGAGGCGGGCTTGAACGCTCGTTGGATCGGTAAGGACATGACCCACACCGAGACCCAGGAGTTCACCAAGCAGGTGCTGGATCACATGAGAGAACGTCTGTCCGACTATCAGGAGGAGTACGGTGACTTGTACAACCTCGAGGCAACTCCCGCAGAGTCCACCTCCTTCCGTCTTGCTAAGCATGACGTAGCGCGTTATCCCGAAATCAAGACCGCAACCGAAAAGGGCAAGACCCCCTACTATACCAACTCCTCTCACCTGCCTGTGGACTACACCGCAGACATTTTCGAGGCACTGGATATTCAGGACGAGCTGCAGACCCGTTACACCTCGGGTACTGTATTCCATGCGTTCCTTGGCGAAAAGCTGCCCTCTTGGAAGGCTGCCGCTACACTGGTTAAGAAGATCGCAGAGAACTACAAGCTGCCTTACTACACCATGTCTCCCACCTACTCGGTATGCCGTACCCACGGTTATATTCCCGGTGAGGAATATACTTGCCCCGAGTGCGGTGAGGTAACCGAGGTTTACAGCCGTATTACCGGTTACTACCGTCCTGTCAAGAACTGGAATGACGGTAAGAGCGCAGAGTTCCAGATGCGTAAGGAATATGACATCAAGTCCAGCATGGAAAAGTTTGAGGCACGTGCACCCAAGGCAGAAAAGGCTGAAGAGGTTGCCCAGTGCTGCACTTGCGAGAGCGAAGCAAAGCTGATTTTGTTCGCAACCAAGACTTGCCCCAACTGCAAGATGGCTTGCGTGTTCCTTGACAAGGCAGGCTTGGCTTATGAAAAGCTGTATGCCGAGGAGAACCCCGATCTGGCTAAGACCTACGGCATCAAGCAGGCTCCCACGCTGGTAGTTGTTCGCGAGGACGGCAGCTTTGAGTGCGTTGCAAACGTATCCAACATCCGTAAGTTTATCGAGGAGAGCGTAAACGCTTAATTTAAAATCATCATGAAATATGATATTATCGTAATCGGCGCAGGGCCTGCGGGTATGACCGCGGCTCTGTACGCCGCAAGAGCCGACAGACAGGTGCTGCTTTTGGAAAAGGAAAGCTTTGGCGGTCAGGTTGTGTTCTCGCCCAAAATCGAAAATTATCCCGGTTTTCTGCAAATGAGCGGAAACGATTTCGCGGATAAGCTGATCGAGCAGGTGCTGGAGCAGGGCGTGACGGTTGAGCTGGACGAGGCTGTGGAGATCCGCGAAGGAGCAACCAAAACGGTTGTATGTGCTTCGGGCGCAGAGTTCGAGTGCGGCGCGGTCATCATTGCCACAGGCTCTCGCCACCGTATGCTGGGGCTTGAAAATGAGGAAAGCTTTATAGGCAACGGCATTTCGTTCTGCGCGGTTTGTGACGGCGCGTTTTACCAAGGTCAAAACGTAGCAGTTATCGGTGGCGGTAACTCCGCTTTGCAGGAGGCTGTGCTGCTGTCCGATCTGTGCAAAAAGGTGACTATCGTGCAAAATCTCGACTACCTGACGGGTGAGGGTAAGCTGATCTCGCTTTTGCAGGGCAGAGATAACGTGGAGTACATCTTTGGCGCGACTGTAGAGAGATTCCTTGGCTCGGACGAGCTGACTGGTTTGATTCTTGATCAAAAGGGCACGAAGGTGCGCCTTGACGTGGACGGCGTGTTTGTGGCGATCGGACAAGTACCGGTCAATGACGCGTTCGCACCCGTGGCAGAGCTTGACGCGCGCGGCTATATCGCAGCAGGCGAGGATTGCCTGACCAAGACACCGGGCGTATTTGTGGCAGGCGATTGCCGCACAAAGAGCATCCGACAGATCACCACCGCATGCGGTGACGGCGCAGTAGCTGCCATGACCGCTTGCAGATATCTGGGTGAGCAATAAAAAGCAAAAAGGACTGACATGCGTCAGTCCTTTTTTCATGAAAGTTTCGGTTGAGCCCTTTTTCTTGAAAGCTTTGATCAAACTTTTTCAAAAGTTTGCGCAGGTGGAGGGCGCGTAGCCCTCCTCGCGCCCGCAGGCGCGAAATACCAAAACCGCCGTTTTTGATTTGCTTGCAAATACGTTCTTCTTTTTGCGGCTACTTGCTCAAAAAGAACGGAGTGGGCTTGCTCACATAATCTCCCAACGGAATAAATGAAATCCGCTCCGCAGAGCGGATGAAATCCACGTGCATGGATGAAATCGCTGCGCGATGAGATCCGCCTATGGCGGATGAAAAGAAAAAGGACCAACGAATGCTCGTCAGTCCTTTTCCTTTTGCGGTTTGCCTGTCAAAAGGCCGTCTATGCTCGTACCCAGAATGTCGGCAAGCTCGTCCAGCCATACCGGGTTTGGGAAAGCCAAGCCGCGCTCCCATTTGGAGACGGCTTGAGGGGATACCCCCATCCTTTGTGCAAGCATTTCCTGTGTCAGCCCTTGATCCCGACGCAGCTGTGCGATACGCGCGCCGAGCTGTTCAAGCACTATCATTGGTATCCATCTCCTTTGCGCGATTTTTGCAAAAGCCCCTTGGGGCAAGCCCTGTTCGTGCCTGCCCCGTGGGGGATGGATGTGTCATGATTTCTTACTTTTGAAAGAAGAGTGGGCAACTTTCTACGTAAGATATCAACCGCGCCAACCCGAAAGGCGCGAGTCACAGCATCCGGATTTAATCGAGTTCGTCATAACTCCGCCTCCTTTCTTTTTCACCGCAGTTTTCCCGCGGTATGAATTTCACACTCTCGCGTGATGATTAGATTATAGCAGATGCGGTAGATTTTGTCAATCAACCCGTGGTTTATGTGATTGGTTTTAAAGGGATTGGGGAAAAAGGGGGGGAGGTTGAGGAAGTTCTTTCCGTTCTTTTTTTGAGCAAGCAGCCGCAAAAAGAAGAACGTATTTGCAAGCAAATCAAAAACGGCGGTTTAGGTGTTTCGCGCCTGCGGGCGCGACCAAGGGCTGCGCGCCCTTGGATGGGCGGTCGCTTTTTGAGAAAAGCGACGCAAAAACTTTTAATGAGGGGCTTGGGGGTGATTTTACGAGTCGTTCGCGGATTTTAATAAGCCTGCGTGTGTGCGCTTCTTCCCGAATATCGCCCTCATCATTTCGTATTCATCCGTGCCGATACAGCGCGTGAGCGCAAGCAGCCCCAGGTAGAGCAGGGCGGTCAGTGTGATCTGCAGTACCAGCGTGCCAACCGTGGGTTGCAGCCATAGCGCGTTACTGAGCAGATGTACCGCTGTCGTTGCCCCCGCAATGCACAAAATCGGTCCGAACACGTGCCCGAACAGGCGCAATTTGGGCTTGACGATGGCGATCATCCGCACAAGTGACAGCGTTGTATTAAGTATTTCGGTAAAATAAATGGTGAAAATATAGCCCCCAACGCCGAATTTGGGCACCAGAATGATGACCAAAATCACCGAGGTCAGCGCATCGATAATATTGACGTTCATGCTGTAAACCTGCTGTCCCATGCCCTTGAGCACCGCATCCACCGCGCTGTCAATGTACATGATGGGAATGAGCGGCGCGAGCATGGCGATCATGCTGCCTGCTTGCAGCGAATCGTAGATCGCAAGTCCCAATCCATGCGAAAAGCAAAGCATAATGCCTGCCACGCCAACCGAGAATGTCATGGATATGCCGAAAATGCGCCTGGAGACGCGCTGCACGCGCTCCATCTGATTCTGAATCTTTGCCTCTGCTACCTCGGGGATCAAAAGTCCTGCAAAGGACGAAATGAATGCCGAGGGAAACAGCACCACGGGCAGCACCATGCTGTGCAGTATGCCGTAGGAGGCAAGCGCGCTTTCCCAGGAAGCACCGCTGCGTGCAAGTCCGCGCGGAATGAGGATGTGCTGCAGCGTGATCAAGCCCGAGCGTGCGTATGAGCTGAACGCCACGGGCAGGGTAATGCCCAAAATCGTGCGCGTTACGCCGCTTTGCGTGCTCTTGTGTGCCGTTTTTAGGTGCTTTTGATCGGTCAAATAGAGAAAAACAGAGAAAATAAGCTCGAAGATCTGCGTCAGCAGCGTGCCGAGTACCAGAGCAAGGCAGGCGTACGCTACGCCTTCGGGCAATAAAAGTGTGAGAAAAAATGCCGTACCAAAGATGCGCAGCCCCTGCGAGGAAAGCTGCACGGCGGCATTTTTCCACACGCGCCGTACCGCTGTAAAATAGCCGTTCAGGCAGGAGCAGATTGCCACAGCAGGCAGCGAGAGCGCAAGCACGCGCAAGGGCAGTACGGTGCGCGCATCCCCCAGCCAGCGCGTGCCTGCTATGGGGGCACCGAAAAACAGCAGAGTGCCCGAAAGCAACCCGAAAATCAGGCTGATGCAAAGTGCACGCGCGGCATATTTGCGCGCAAGAGCAGCATCTCCCTTGCCAAGCGCGTCGGCAACTGTGCGTGTTGTACCCAAGTGAATGCCCGAGCATGCCAGCGTGACCGCAAAGCCGTACACGCCCGAAAGCAGGGAATAAAGCCCCATCGCCTGTGCGCCTGCCTTGCCTGCCACGTAAGCGTTAAAGCCCACGCCGATCGCGCGCATGAGCAGCGTCACGCCCACCATCAACAGTGAGTTGTAAAAAAATCTTCCCGTCCTGCTCATTTTGCTCATAAACTGCCTCCAAATCTTTGCGCTATTTCAGTTTATGAAGCAAAAAAGGCTTGTATGACCTTGCATACGGGCTTGATGTGTGATATAATAGACGCAAGAGGTGATGCATATGGAAAAATATCACGTTTTATGCGGCGTAGACAGACGCGACGCACTTGCTGCAGCCGTGCATGGCAAAAAGGTTGCGCTTTTGACCGCAGCTTCGGGTGTTGACCGCATGGCAGTGCCCACTTGGCGCATCCTGCGCGATATGGGCGTGCTTTCGGTGCTGTTTGCTCCCGAGCATGGCATTTGCTCCAATCTGCAGGACGGCAGATATCAGGACGAGCAGGACGTGCCCGATCCCTTGTTTGGCGTGTGCGTGTATAATCTGAACTCCAAGGGGCATCCGCGCCTGGATGAGATCCTTGCAACCGTGGACGCGGTGGTTTACGATATTCAGGACGTGGGCGCGCGCTACTATACCTATCTTTGCAACCTGACGCAGGTTATGCGTGCAGCGGCAAGATTGCATATTGAGGTTATCGTGCTGGACAGACCCAATCCCATCGGTGGTGTCAAGATCGAGGGCGAGATTCTGGATGAGCGATTCTCCTCGTTTATCGGTGAGTTTGCCATCCCGACGCGCTACGGCATGACGGTGGGCGAATACGCACGCTATGTCAATGCCGAAAAGGGCATTGCTTGCGAGTTGCAGGTCATCGAATGCTCGGGCTGGAAGCGTCATATGTATGCCGATCAGACAGATCTGCTGTTTGTTAACCCTTCGCC
The DNA here is from genome assembly GCA_045652835.1 of Eubacteriales bacterium. GTDB lineage: Bacteria > Bacillota > Clostridia > Oscillospirales > CAG-272 > SVQP01. The sequence goes on from JAZOLE010000062.1 coordinate 21,177, forward strand.
CAATATCCCCTCGGTGGGGTGCGCGATCAATTATATCGCCACGGGCATTTACGAGGCAACCAATATTTCGGAGGGACGCGGCACAACAAGACCGTTTGATATCGTGGGTGCGCCCTTTGTGGACGCGTTCTCGCTTGCGGAGCATATGAATGCGCTCGGACTTGAGGGCGTTTTGTTCCGCGCGGCACACTTTACCCCTGCGTTTAACAAGCACGCAGGAACGCTTTGCGGCGGCGTGGAGCTGCACGTGATTGACAGAGAAGCGTATTCTCCCTTTGCAACGCTCTTGTATCTCTATGATGCCATGCGCAAGTACCCCGAATTCGAGGCAAATCCTGCAGGCTTGCGCCTGCGCTTTGGCACCGAGCTGCTCTCGGGTGACTTTGACCCAGCCACCGCGCTTGTAGAAGCAAACGCAAGATGTGAGGCGTTCCGCGCACAGATTAAGCCGTATTTGCTGTATGAATAAATAAAAAGCAGCCCGATGAGGCTGCGGAATAAGCGGAAAAATACAAAAGAACTGTATCCTTTCGATGCAGTTCTTTTCTTTTTTATGTAAAAAAGTGCAAGCAAGGAGGAGTTATTTGCAAGCAAAATGCCCTCCTCTACCGATGGACGGTTTGGAAATCCTGACCTATGGAATTGGAAAACTATAATATGGGCGGTAGGGGAGGGGCTTGCTCCTCCTTTCTCCGCCAAAACTACATATTTTCACCTATAAATTAGGGCTGCCTCAGATGAAGCAGCCCTGTGCAACTTATTTTTATTCCGCTAATTATGCAGCCCGATAGTCCTGCCTTTTGTATTTTACTCTTTGTCAAGCCGCTCCAAAAAATCCTCGGCGTGCATGACTTCAAAATGCTCAAACTTGCTGCCGCTGACCAAATGCTCGCATCTTGCGTGCGAATAGGTGAATGCGGGGGGCTTGGGCCAGATCAACAAAATCTGCTTGACACTGTCGTCCTTGGGCGGCAGCTCCAATTTTGCACGCTGAATGACCAACTCGCGGCGTGCATCAAACTCAACCTCAGCCGTTTCGGTGTTTTTATGTACTTTGTAAAACCACTTGTTAAAGTGGCGCGCCTCCACGTAATAGTGCTCCTTGGCCTTTTCAATGTTCCATCTGCCGTGCGTGGAGATAAAGGAAAGCAGCGTAACGCGATAGGTCCTTGTGTGCGTGACTACGTCAAAGGTTGGCTCACCGCGCTTGCCAAACAGGGCAGAGGTCAGCTTTTTGTGCCACATGACCTGAATATTCTTTTTCTCCAGCTTTTTGAGCGTGGACGACAGTGCCATGATCTTAACGGTGTACCAAGCGAGCTTGTAAATGATATAGATAATTGTGATAATAGCCAGACCGTAAAGCGCGTATAACATTTGTGATCCTCCTTATAAAAGTGTTGCTTTGTGTACGATGACACTTTGTTTCTTGCCATGTGGACCGGTTGGAGCCGGCTGTTCAATCATTCTCGCAATAAACATTTTCTTTTCCACATCCGGGGCAATGGTCAAATTCCTTTGGGATCAGATCACCGCAGCAGGGGCAAATGTTTCGGAGTCCCGGAGTTAAATGGATGGGATGTACAAGTCCGGGCAGATAGATCAGCTCGTCCCCAACCTCCAGTACCTCTTCAAAACGCGAATTGACCTCGACATTGCGTGTCTTTCCGTTTGGTAGCTTTACCGTGACCACCAGCACGACGCTATCCGTGAGTGCCGTAGGAACGATTACCCATCCGTTATTGGCTTTGACACGCTTGACTATAGCGGTCAGCTTGGTGATCTTTCCATGAAATCTTTTGAAATTATGTAACGGTGCAACAATGCGCCAAAACACGACAAAGAGCAGCACAGCACCAATTAAGGGGATTGCCACGTGCGTATAACGGATGCACATAAATACAGCTAAAGCTAAAGCCGGCAAGCTCCAAAGCAGCCACTTGCCAAGAATGCGAAGCATTCGTTCTCTGCGGTATCTTCTCAAAGCAGGGTACGCCTCGAGGGCGCGCCTTTTTGCATATTTGTACGAGTTCATTTGGGGACTCCTTTTTTCTTTTATAAGAGATTGCTGGACTACAACAAAATCAACCCAACATCTGTTGTCACCTGATATGTAGTTTGAAATCTGCATCACTGGGAACCAAGATAAGTTCCGCGCGAGGTGGGGCAAAGAAAACTAAACTCTACTGTATCCAAAGATTATTATAAGAACCTCGATAATTAAAATAATGCTGTTTATTTTCGTCAATTAATCTTGCGGTTTTCAAGATCATCAGCACATACATAATGCATTCGTCGGAGTTAAGTGCATACATGCGTACAGAATTATTTTCATCAAGCATAACGTCGGTAGGATCATTTACATGAATTTCTGTTAACAGCTCAAGAGCCTCTGCAGCTTCCTCGGGAGAAATCTCACATTTTTTAGCTGCATACGGTGCTGTAATAGGCTTTGTCATGTTTTCCATTTCATAAGCAAAAACACGTCTCACAGCAACTTTTGACAAAATCGCAAGCACATGACCGATCCCTTCTTGCACAAGTTGATCGGCATTTGCTTGGCCTCTGTGTAACAAACCGATTTCCGATGTGGCAACCACAGCTCCTCTTTTATTTGAAAACGTTGCCGTTTTAACTTGTCGGTTTTCTGCAAGATAGGATTTCATTTTCTCCTTTTCCGCCTCAATATCTTTTCCTTCTACCATATCCACCCAACCGCGTTGCGTAAGATCAATTACAGTATCGTACAGCATTTCAGGAATGTCATCGTAATCAATAACTTGTTGTTTTTTCGTCGGTTTTTTGCCGCAGTATAATTCATCAACTGTGATATCAAAACAGCCTGCAATCACGGGGAGAAGCATAATGTCGGGCATTGTTACTTCGTTTTCCCACTTGGAAATCGTTTGAGAAGATACACCAAGCATCTCGGCAAGTTGTTCCTGTGTCATCCCACTATTTTTTCTTAAATCAGCAATGTTTTTTCCTATCGTCATATAAAATACTCCTCATTACTTTTTGTTTCGGATTCGTTGAGATAATTATATCTCTAAAAGCAAAGAAAAGCAATAACGGATATGGAGATTGTATATCCAAAACAGAATAATCAATTACTAATTCGTTTTTTTGATAACCGAACAACACTTATTTTTCCGCTTTCCCGACGCTTGCGTCCGGGGCAAACATAGCGCGAGAAAAATATAACTGTTACCCGTCAAGCTGTCACAGTATTAGAAATCTTTGTGGAGGAAACAAAGAAGGTCTGTGCGAGGTGTGACGAAAGCAGCATCGTTACTGCAATTTTGCAACCCATGCCTCCCAACGGGGATCGGCTTGTATTTCCGGTTTCACAATTTCATTCTCGGGAACACACCACCAAGGCCAATCTTCTGCAAGGCTTGCAAATGATGTATGAGGGTGAGAATCGTCGTTCGCTTTCGCTTGAATAGACTCGTATGGGACTAAACGTACAAGAGGTGATGTATAGTACCCGTTATCTTTAGCACAGTATTCATCAAAGAGCTTGAATTGTTCAAGCGCATTATCCAAAGCCTTGAACGCATCCTCTTTTTTACCGTCCAACCAAAGATACAGGGAAAGCAACGTATACACTCTTGCTATATATCCGTGATGTCTGGCACAGTTCCCGTCGGTGCATATGGTATCAAATATTTCGATCGCGCCGCGCAGACTTTGAATCTTGTCAGCAATGGATATGTTATTTTTGTAAGCTATTACGCACTGTACCATGGTTTCAGAGCAAGCGCGAACCATTTCAAGCAACGCCTCTCCATACGCCTTTGCGCGTTCTTTACCATCCGTTGCATTGATTTTCAGAAAGCCTCTTGATCCGTAAATATTTGGAGCGGTTTCGATCATCTCTTTTGCTCTATTGTGTTCTCCGATATTTAAGTACAGTTGAGTAAGCTCGCGGATGGCACGGTGGCGAAGCTCTTCTTCCTGCACGGTTTTTAATAATTTTTCATAAAGAGATATTGCTTCTTTCCATTCAACATAGGTGCGATGTGTTTCAACATCTAAAACATCATAACCTTCATCATCCGTCAAATGATATTCACCGTAACGAACATATCCTGCATTGAACAATACTGACGCAAGGCACAACATCAGTTTTTCATTGCTCGGATATTCAATCAATGCACTTCTTGCAAACGAAATACACTCATCTATGTTTAAGTCCACGCCATTGTTTTGAAAATTCATGTAATCGATCTTTTCAGCCAACTCGTCAATCTTTTTAGATCGTTCATTGTTGTAACCAAACAGTTCGTCAATTGAAATGTCGAAATAATTCGCAATGGAGGGGATCATCTCCATGTCGGGATACCCACCATTGGCCTCCCATCGAGAAACCGCCTGCGACGTCACTCCGATAGCTTCAGCAAGTGCTTCTTGAGTACGCCCGTCACGCCGACGCAGTTCGCGTATTTTTTGTCCTAAATCAAGTTGCATTTAAGCACCTCCAAAATTTTTTCCACCGGTGTGATTATATTATAGCACATATTTGTGACAAAAACAATTATCAATTCGTTGTTTCAAATCCAAGTCTGCCTTGAGTCCTTGCCGCTTATCTTTCAAAAGCTCTTGACCTCTTTGCCGTTTTCGTGTATAATAAAGGTAATATCCATAAGGAGAGATACCATGATTTTAGTAGCAACCTGTATGTTCGGGCTGGAAAAGCAGCTCGGAGAAGAAATAGATGCGCTGGGGCTCAAGAGAGTGCACACCATGGACGGCAGGGTGACCTTTGAGGGTGCTCCTGCTGACATTGCGCGTGCCAATATGTTTTTGCGCTGTGCTGAGCGTGTGCTGATTAAGCTGGGCGAGTTTCCCGCAACCACCTATGAAGAGCTGTTCCAAGGCGTAAAATCCTTGCCTTGGGAGGACTATATCGGCTCGTCGGATGCTTTTCCCGTCAAGGGACATTGCATCAAGAGCAAGCTGTATTCGATACCCGACTGCCAAAGTATCATCAAAAAGGCTGTTGTTGACAGACTTTCAAGTGCATACGGTATTCGTTGGTTTACCGAGGACGGCGTCAAGTATCAGATCGAATTTTTCTTATTCAAGGACGTGGTCGCCCTGATGTTGGACACCTCGGGCATAGCACTGCACAAGCGTGGCTACCGTCCGCAGGCAGGTATCGCGCCCTTGCGCGAAACCTTAGCGGCATCGATTGCGCTGACCGCAAGACCCAAGGAGGACATTCTGTTCTGGGATCCTTTCTGCGGCTCGGGCACGATTGCCATTGAGGCAGCCATGATCGCCACGCGTCGCGCTCCCGGCTTGGGCAGAGAGTTTGCAGGGCAGAGCTTTGCTTGCATTCCCGAGCGCGCTTGGAGTGACGCTGCCACCGAGGCGCAGGACCTGATTATTCGCGACAGCAAGTTTGAGGCGTGGGCTTCGGACATTGATGAGGATATGCTGGACGTGACCTATGAAAACGCGACCCGTGCGGGTGTGGAGGAATACCTCAATATTTTCCATGCCGATGCACGTACCATCAAGCGCGAGGACAGAAAGGGCACTGTGGTTTGCAACCCGCCTTACGGCGAGCGCATGATGGAGGAGGACGAGGTGCGCGCCCTGTACCGCGCCATGGGCAAGACCTTTGCGGAGCTTTATCCTTGGCACGTGTACATCATCACGTCCTATCCCGAATTTGAGCACAGCTTTGGACGCACGGCGGACAAGACGCACCGCCTGTACAACGGCATGCTGCCTTGCACGCTTTACGAATATTTCCGCGATCCTGCTGAAGCAAAAAAGCCGAGCTTTGAGCAAAGAAAGCCCAAGCCCGAGCAGGGAAAGCCGCGTTTTGATCAAGCCAAGCCCAAGTTTGACCACGGCAAGCCGCGCTTTGACGATCATAAAAAGCCTTACCCCAAAAAGAAATAAGGAGAAAGTATGAAGATCAATTTCGCTTCGACCGCGCATATGCGTGCGTGGTTGCGCCACCCCGTGCTGGGTGACCCCTCGTTTGACACATTTGAGCGTCTTGGCGATGCGGTGCACATGTCCGCGCCTCCCTATGAATGGGCGGTCAACGGCTCTGTGTTTTGCGATTTTGACGGTACTTGGTATTATTACGCAGGTCTTTATCCGTATGGCTATGCAAGCTGTGAGACCTCTCGCTTCCGTACCTACAGATCCTCTGACAAGGGCGAGACTTGGGAGGATCTTGGCTGGGCATTTACCGACCAAGCGTCCACCTTTGAGGACGACCATATGCCCTCCGTCATGTGTCCCGACGTGTTTGTGACCTGGAATCCCGTGCTTGGCAAGTATCTTTTGGCCTATGACACCTCCACAAACGATTTTACGTGGGAGGGCTCGCACAACCCCGAGGGCAATCAAATAGAGGGCGGCGTTGCGGTTGCGCTGGCGGATTCACCAGCAGGGCCTTGGACGCGCATGACGCGCCGTATTTTGGATAACCGCAGCTCGCACGGCACGTGCGGCAGATACGGCAGATGGTATGCCAGCTGTGTTGTGCCCAGAAAGCACGACTATATCGCGTTTTGCTTGGCTGACAGCAATCAGCATTTTTCCTGGGCGTTGACTGCATTGACCTCGCCCACGCTTGACGGAGCATGGACGCATCCGCACGTGGTGCTTGGCTGTGACCCGCCCGGCTATTATCCTTGCCCCATGGAGTTTTTCCCGGTTGAGGTGTATGGCGATTACGAATATGCACGCTGTACCTCGGTTGCCGCAAACCGTAATTATCAGGTGATCTACCGCGCCCTCTTGGAGCAGGCGCATGACCCCGGTGCGTGGGAAA
>JAZOLE010000063.1:0-6683 GCA_045652835.1 Eubacteriales bacterium
ATCCCATTTTTGATCTCATAATAGACGTTTACCAGCTCTGCACGCGGTCCTATATTTTCCTCTTTGGAGGTCGATGGCTCACCGTGCTGTAAAGTTGTCAGCCAAAAGCTGATTCCACCCGATGCTTTGGCACCATCGCCAACGTATTTGAGCGTGAAGGATTCATAGTAACAGCTTTCGGCAATCTTGTCATAGCTGCTGATTTTATATTTGTCGTTTGCAAAGTCATCGATTCTACGTGCGTATTGATCCTTGTACACGTTACCTTGCGCATCCGTGATCTCAAAACCGGGAGCTAGGATTTCCAGCGTTGCGTATTGATATACACCTGTCATATCTCCATAACCAACCTGTACTTCAAACGCTTCGTCCGTATCTAAGAGGCGAAGCATGGGCAATTTCGTTACCATTGCCAAGTCGGACGACGGTTTTGAGGGCTTTACTATGGTAGTGGCGGTGATAAGGGCAGGGAACACTTGCGCGCCGACTGCAATGATCAGGCACAGACAAGCCGCAAGCGAAGCCCATTTTATCCACGGTTTTGTTGCGTGTTTTCTGCGTGCTGTATCGGGTGCTGCTTCTGCGATCAGCCCCGGATCAATGTGACCCATGGCTTGCAGTAAATGCATGCTCGTCATATAAGGAAGCCCTCCTTTTTCAAAAATTGTTCCAACTTCTTTCGCGTGCGGTGTAAGTTCATGGTTACGTTGCTTGGCTTCATGGAAAAATCCTTTGCGATATCCTCGACGGAGCTCATGTAGAAATATCGACGCACAAAGATGATGCGCGTCCGCTCGGGCAACGCACGCAGAAAGCGGCTCAGCGCGTCCGAGAGCGCGACACTCTCCCCAATATCCGCGCTGCTGTCACTGTCGGAAATGCATTCCGATAATTCATCAAGAGCAAGTGGCACTTGTCCGCCGCGCTTTTGTGCGTGCCTGCCTTTATAAACGTCCAGCGCAAGCTGACGGCTGATGGTGCCCACGTAGGGCTTCAACGGATCGGGACGCTTGGGCGGAATGGTGTTCCAAGCTTTGAGATACGTGTCATTTACAACCTCGTAGGCGTCCTCGTTGTTGCAAAGGATCTGATACGCGATATAGTGGCAGTACCGTCCGTATTTCTTTTCGGTTTCCGCAATAGCAGCTTCTGAGCGCGCCCAATACAGTTCTACTATCTGCTTATCTTTCATAGCCATAATTCCTTTCATGCTGATTTGAAGGCCTTCACCCTAATAAACGAGAAAAAAGGTGCTTACAGCACTCACTGTGTCAAAAGTTTTTTATATTATAACATATTTTCGAGAATTTTGTGTGAAAAAAGCATACCCCCACGAAAATTCACCGATCATGCCTGTCGTGTCGAATGAGAAATTGAAATAAGAAAAGCAGTCACGGCGTGCCGTGACAGCTTTTTTGCGTTTGGAATGTGGATAAATCCTGATTCTTTCTGCGGTAGTCGTCGAATGATCGGCGGCTTGTTTATTTCATTCTTGCGGAATCACAGAAGTAATACACCCATCAGAATCTTTGTATTGCATTTCGTAGATTTCTGCAAACTCGATAGGGTCTGTTTCTGTAACTTCACCGTTGTGTACGACCGTTATCTTGTCCCCAACCTTGATTTCTGCAGAAGTGCCTTCAAACCAATTCGGAACCTTATACTTTCGTGTTACAAGAGCTTTACCGCCTTCTCCGATCTCAGCTACAACAATATTTGTTTCATCAACTTTTGTTACAATCATTACCCAATACTGTTTATCGTCATCATGATCATCGCCATTAGACAGTATGTTAGGATTTTTAATTCCTTCGTTTCCACTTTCAACATCATTATTGTTGTTGTTTGTATTACAACCTGCAAAAACAAACAAACAAATAGTAAGTGTAATCAAAAAGCATAATGTTTTTTTCATACTCATATTCTCCTTTGTTGTTTTCAAATTTACTTCTTTCATTGTGGCAGTATCGAATGATCGGCGGCTTTATGCAAATATAAAAAATAATACAGAAATCGCACCGAGCAGATATTTCCAAATACTTATCTTGAAGGGTGCATAGGCTTCCGAATACTTCCACGTGATTGCTTTTTCCAAGTTTCCTTGAAATATAGACGCAACAAGAGATATCAGAGCACACACTATGGCTATAATAAGCAACTCACTCAAAACAAATTTATTGATGGCAAGGTTTACAATTCCAAAAACACAGCAAAACAAAGAAAACCAAATATTCTTTAGCAAATATATAAGATAATATTTATTCCAAACATAATGTTCTTCTGTATCTTGACACTTTGGCTCATAAGTTAGTGTGTTGTGGCAGATGGGGCACTCATGCTCGTCGCGCACAACAGCGTGACACCGATTACACTTTTTCATGTGCTTCACCGTTCTTTTGCGACTTTTCTTGCAGCATATAAGCCATGCAGCCAAGCAGGCAGAGCAGAATGCTTATAGCCAGTATAATGATGGGGATAGCCAAGGTGTATGGGATACTATTGGCTAGACTCAAATATAGGAAGACAACAACGCCTGATAACGTGGATGTGCCTGCATAGATCAGCAGGCTTGCCCACCATTTTTTTGCCATTGACGCAAATGCGATATAGCCCCCGAATGACGTCAGGGCGGCGGCGTTAAGAAAGCAAACCACATTGACCCATTGATGACCTGCAAAAAAGCCCCATAAGATAAATTTTGCAGAGGATTCATCATAGTGAAAATGGATGGAGATCAAGTATCCCACAATCGTGATGACGTTGATCGCCGGCAAAAGGAGCGCACTTGAGAAAAGTATTGGCTTTAAGGATGACAGATTCCTATGAAATGCCAAAAAATAGAATGCGGGGAAGGGCAGCGTGAGAATGGGAACGATCATGACGGGTAAAGAATCGGTGAATGCGAACAGAAAGATCGAGAGCAGCACTGTGATTGCAGCCCCCATCCATACAGCATTCAGCACGGTAGGCAGCTTTTTGCTTTCCCTGCGCACGTCTGCTTGCTTGCTTTTTACAATGGGGATATCCTCGTCGCTTAATAATTCGTCGTTGATCAGATAATCCACGGTCACGCCAAACAGCTTGGAAAGCTGCAGCAGATTGGCGGCATCGGGAATGGCAATGCCCATTTCCCAGCGTGATACGGCTTGGCGAGATACATTAAGCTTTTCTGCTAACTCCTCTTGTGATAGTCCTGCTTGCTTGCGAAGCTTGAAAATTTTTTCTGCAAAGGTCATTGTAAGCCTCCTCGAGATGGATTGTGCTATTATCATACACCCAATCACGAAAAAAGTCTATCACGCAGACTTTACATTTGCGCAATCAAACGTAACATGTGTGAAAATAGTGTGTGGATGTGTATATCCTGTAAACTGATATGAAAATACGGGTGTCGCCGAAGCGACACCCGGCTTATGCGCTTGTAAGATAAATCATATTGTTTGGTTGTTGCAGGATTATTCCGCGCTGTAAACCACCTTGCCGTTGACCACGGTCAGGTATGCCGCAGTGCCGATCACGGTTAAGGGGTCTGCCTGCCAGATGACCACGTCGCCGTCCTTGCCGACCTCAAGGCTGCCTACGCGGTCGCCAATGCCGGTCTGGGTTGCGGGATTGATGGTAATGGCTCTCCAAGCAGCCTCGTAATCAAGTCCTGCGCTGACTGCAAATCCTGCGCACATAGGCAGGTGCTGCAGGGGAATGACGGGCGCGTCGGTGATAATACTGATGGGCACGCCTGCCTTGTGCAGCGCGCCTGCGGTGGCAAAGCTCTTGTTGGAAAGCTCGATTTTGGTCTTATGACCAAAGGACGGGCCGATGAATGCGGGATAGCCCTCGGCAGCCAGCTGATCCTTGATCAACTCACCGTCGGTGCAGTGATCCAGTGTCAACTTAACGTCAAATTCCTTGGCAATGCGGATGGAAGTGAAAATGTCATCCGCGCGGTGCGCATGCGCCTTGAGCGGGATCTCCTTTTTGATGACGGGGATCATGGCCTCCAGCTTCATGTCGAAATTGGGTTCTTTGCCCGATTCCTTGGCCCCTACGTAATTGCGCGCCTTGAAAAGCAGCTCGCGCAACAGCGCAGCCGTAGCCATACGTGTGATGGGCGTTTTGCCGCCGCGCTGACCGTAGCAGCCCTTGGGGTTCTCGCCAAACGCCACCTTCATGGCAAGCGGATTTTTCACGATCATGTCGTCTACGCGATTGCCAACCAGCTTGATAGCAGCAAACGTGCCGCCAACGACGTTAGCACTGCCGGGGCCGGTGCAAGCTGTGGTGACACCGTGCGAAATCGCCAGAGGGAAGGTCTCGTCAATGGGGTTGATGCCGTCAATGGCGCGCATGTGGGGCGTGACGGGATCAGAGCTTTCGTTGTAGTCCGCGCCCTCCCAGCGCATAGCCGAGTTGTCAACGCCGATATGGCAGTGCGCCTCCACGCAACCGGGGGTGATCAGTCTGCCGCCTGCATCAATGACCTGGGCGCCGTCCGCGCAAACGTCGGTGCCTACAGCCGCAATCTTGCCGTCATCGCCGATCAGCACGCAGCCGTTTTGAATGTCCTCGCCAGTCATAGTCTTTACAAGTCCGTTTTTGATCAGTAACATAATAACCTCCTTGCCGCCCATGGCGGCTCAAATCGTTTTGAAAGCTCACGTAAAAATGGGTAGAGCCCCATTTTACGTGAGGTTTAAGCGTGAACATCAGACCGCCGGGAATGTAGAGTGTTATTTCACGCTAATACCTCCAAAGGCTTCTTTTGGAGGTATTATAGCATTTTTTGTGCGCAATATCAAGACTTTTCACAAATTCCGAGCCGTTTTACGCATGATTTTTTTGCGTTTTGCTTTTTTTGATTTTTTTGCAATTATTTTTAAAAAAGGTATTGACAAATGATGCTTTGCGTGGTATCATAGTAGAGCAGTTTTGAGAAACGTGCGTATGCGAGTGTAGTTCAATGGTAGAATTCCAGCCTTCCAAGCTGGCCGCGTGGGTTCGATTCCCATCACTCGCTCCATTTTCCGGAATTCCGGAATTTGTGCCTTTAGCTCAGTCGGATAGAGCAACTGCCTTCTAAGCAGTAGGTCGGGGGTTCGAATCCCACAAGGCACGCCATCTTTTATATGGTGGGTATAGCTCAGTTGGCTAGAGCGCCAGGTTGTGGCCCTGGAGGTCATGGGTTCAAGCCCCACTGCACACCCCAAAAAAATCCGATGCTTTCGCATCGGATTCTTTCATTAGTGCCGCAGGCACAACATTATTTGCCCGCAAGGGCGATATCATTGCCGCCCCGCGGCCCAAATGAACGATGTTGAGGCGTTGCCTCAAATGATGTTGTGCTGTGCACAAATGATGTTACGGCTTCGCCGTAAAAATAAAAAAACAGCCCCGAATTTGTGAAAAGCCTTGATATTGACCGAAAAAAATGCTATAATGATATAAGAATTCTTACCCCGGAGGGAAACTATGGGATATCTGACGCCGGATCAAATGTTTGCGACCTATCGCGATCTGACGCCCGCCTACTTGAAAGAGCAGGGGATCGAAGTGCTGATCATGGATATTGACAATACGCTTGCCCCTTATGAGCAGCCTGAGCCCGACGGGGAGATCAAGGCTTGGATCGGGCAGATGCAGGCTGTGGGGATCGGACTTGCGTTTGTTTCCAACAATCACCTTGAGCGCGTGGAGCTGTTCAACCGCGAGATCGGTATTCAGGCATTTGCCAAGAGCGGCAAGCCGTTTGGCAAGCGGCTCAGACAAGTGATCAAGTCCTATGGATCGGACGCTTCACACGCGGCAATGCTGGGAGATCAGCTGCTGACCGACGTGTTTGCGGGCAAGCACATTGGCGCGATGGCGCTGCTGGTGCCCCCCATCAAGGATAAGACCACGGCATTCTGGCGCATCAAGCGTGCCTTGGAAAAGCCGATCATCAAAAAGTACGTAAAAAAACACCCAGAGCAGGCTGCTTGCGCAGCTTTTTGGCTCAGAAAGGACGATACATGAGCTTTGCAACGTTTGGACCCGGCGGAAACTGTGATTGGTTCTACGCCGAGGGCAATAAAGCAACCGTACAAGCCCCGGGCTGGCTGAAATCCAAGGGATTGGATTCCTACGAATACGAGGCTGGCAGAGGCGTCAATGCAGGCGAAGGCGCGCTGCGCGCCATTGGAGAAAAGGCAAAGGCGCACGGCATTAAGATGTCGCTGCACGCGCCGTATTTCATTTCGCTTTCGGGTACGGAAGAGGCAATCAGACTCAAAAGCATCGACTATATTACCAAATCGCTGTGGGCAGCCGAGCTGCTTGGCGCAGAAACCATCGTTATTCACAGCGGCAGCGCAGGCAAGATCAGCCGCGAGCACGCCATGGAGCTTTCCAAAGACACCTTGGCAAAGGTTGCCGAGGCGGTGGGCGATACCAAGATCAAGCTGGGCATTGAGACTATGGGCAAGGTCAATCAGCTGGGCACGCTGGAAGAGGTCATCGAGCAATGCAAGGTCGATCCGAGATTCGTGCCCGTGGTGGACTTCGGTCACCTCAACGCGCGCGTGTGCGGCAATGCATTCCCCGACGTGGACGCTTACAGATACGTCTTTGACCGCATCGGCACAGAGCTTGGCGACGACGTGGCAAAGTATCTGCATTGCCATTTTTCAAAGATCGAGTTCACGGGAGCG
>JAZOLE010000064.1:0-16761 GCA_045652835.1 Eubacteriales bacterium
CCTTATCATAGAAGTCTTCAATGCTTGTCAGCTCCTCGGTGCTGTCCGCAACCTTGAACCAGACGGTAAAGTCATCCTTTTCAAGTCCCAGAACGCCGCGAGGTGCGATCAAAAGCAGCATGTTTCCGTCACAGCGGTACACGATGTCACCGAAATCTGCAGCGCGCAGACCGTCGACAATGACGCCAACCGTGCTGGTGTGGTCATCCACAGGCTTGTTGTTAAGCACGTACTGGTATTCCTTGCCGCCGTCGGTGTTCAGGTATACCTTGAGCCAGGTGCCTGTGCCGTCATAAGGCTTGATTGCTTCCTTGGTGACAATGCCAAAGTAGATAAAATCATCGTCATGGCTGACAGTCACGCCCGTGATGGCGTTGCGCTGGGTATAGTTCTCATATACCGTACCCGAGCCCTCGGCGCATCTTGCAAAGTCTCCGTCCGAGAAGTTGTGGTACTCTGCCCAAACCTCCTCGGCTTCATCCTGCTCGGTGTCATTATGGTAATCGACAGCTGCAAGCTCAGCAAAGGTGTCGTATTCATCCACGCCCTTATACTTACGGACGTAATCAACCAGCTGCATAAAGTAGTTGTCAAAATAACCGCCGCGCATCATTTCAAGGTCACGGCTGAACTCATAGTTTGCACAGTCAACAAACATAATGGGTCTGTGGGGGAATCCCTGCCATCTGCCTGCGATCCATTCGTTCCAACCGGTCACCAGCACAATAGGCGGATCGGTCTCGATCGCACGATCAAACTGCTCGGCAAAGTTGTAGCCGTACAGGTAAGCATCGGGATCGGGATCGTTATGCATATCATGGAAGCCACGACCGTTGTTATCGGTCTCACCGTACATGACAGAGTCGCCAAAGCGAAGCTGCGGATGCTGGGCAACGGACACGTTGATAACCTCATCCTCGCCCTTAAGATTGGCAAATACGCGCTGCGGACGGGTAAAGTCCATCCAAGGCCAGCCGCCAAGCTTATCCGGCTCGTTGGGCCACTGCGACATCTTAATGTTAAAGAACTCTCTGCATTCGGCAGAGCACTCCTCTTCTACCGCGATGATAACAGGCTTGCCCTCAAAGTAGAACCACGTATCGGGGCAATATTTTGCAGCATAAATCTTGTCATAGATCTCCTGTACCGTCTTGCCCGAGTGGGTATTGGTATAGAACATGACCTTGGGAATCTTCCAGCCGTCCTTGGCGTACTCATCCAGCACGCGCATGACCAGCTTGACGTTATGCTCGTAAATACAAGCGTTGGTGGTATCAAAGAACAAAAAGTCAATGTCTGCCTGAATCAGCAGCTTCATGTGGCGACGTACAACCCATTCGTCATTCGAATAGTAGTAGCCAAAGAAGGGCTCACCCCAATGGTGATAGGTACCGATCTTGCCCCAATAGTCAGCCTCGGGGTGCTCACCGGCATCGGGATGCTCTGCCATGATCTTGGATACGTCATAGGGCTTATGCTTGCCATGCTCTCCCAACCACAAAAAGTAAAACATACCTACAAGGCGGTTTTGTCTGCGAGCAGGGGCTGCGGTGCGGTCAGCGGTGGTTCTGCCGAGCGCGTCGGTTGCCATCAAGGGGCCGTTGGCGTAATTCTTGTACTGTTCCATGATAACGCTCCTTTGCTATTTATGAAATGTGATTATTCAACGTAAGAGGTTACGATAATGTCTGCTCCCGTATCCAGCAGATTTGCAATGACAACGTCACCCTGCTTTACGTTTGCAGGGGCGATGCATGCATTGATGACTGCCATGCAGTCAAACAGCAGCTCCTTGGGAACAGCCTTATTGGATTTGACCGCAACCACTTCACCGTTCTCGGTCATAACAGTTGTGGTCAAGGTTCTTGTCGGGCAGGTGCATTCAGCTACGGCATAGTCCACACCGCGCTTGCAGGCATTGCCCGAAACACCCAATACTTTTTTATCCTCAAGCTCCACCTTGAGTGTGCATCCGCGGGGGCAGATGATACAAGTCATTTCTCTTTGCTGTGCCATGATCAATCCTCCAATCCGATCGTGATAGTGCCCTGCCCCAGCTCGGCAAGCAGGTCTGCGGTCAGCTTGACCGTTTCCATCTCACCGGGAGCGAGCTTGATCTTTTTCTTGTTTGAGATCACGCGATCACCGCACTTGACAACCACGCGCTTATCGCGGAACACATCCGAAACGCGGAAATATACCACGGTATCCTGTGCACTTGTGATCTTCTGGGGCACGGTATAGCGTACGCCCGAGATGGGCTGCACCTCAATATCCACGTGCGCTGCATCTTTGCCGGACAAGTAATCCGCAGCTGCGCAGCCTGCAATCTCTGCTTCATCGGAAACGTAGTCCACAAGGTCATGCACGTGCAAAACGTTACCGCATGCAAACACACCGGGGATAGAGGTCTGTCTGCTCTGGTCGGTCACAGCACCGCCGGTAATTCTGTCCATATCAATGCCAGCGCCCTTGGTCAGCTCGTTTTCGGGCAGCAGACCGCAGGAAAGCAGCAGCGTGTCGCACGCGATGTACTGCTCTGTTTCCTTGATGGGATTGCGACGCTCGTCCACCTTGGCAATGGTCACGCCTGTAACTCTGTCCTTACCGTGGATCTGTACGACCGTGTGAGAAAGCATCAGCGGAATACCGAAATCGTTCAGGCATTGCTCGATGTTACGTGCAAGACCGCCCGAATAAGGCATCAGCTCACAAACAGCCTTGACCTTTGCGCCCTCCAGCGTCATGCGGCGCGCCATGATCAGACCGATATCACCCGAACCGAGGATAACAACCTCTTTACCGGGCATATAACCCTTGATATTGACGTACTTCTGTGCAGTTCCTGCGGTGAAAATACCCGAAGGACGTGCACCAGCGATATTGAGCGCACCCTTGGGACGCTCGCGGCAGCCCATGGCAAGAATGATTGCATCTGCCTTAATGTGCATAATGCCATCGGTGGGGTTAACCGCAGTAATCACCTTATCGGGGGTGATGCCCGTAACCATTGTACCTACTTTGTAAGGAATGCCCAGCGCCTTGACCTGCTCTGCATAGCGTGCGGCATACTCGGGGCCTGTCAGCTCCTCACCAAACTTATGCAAACCAAAGCCATTGTGAATGCACTGGCGCAAAATGCCGCCCAGATGCGCCTCACGCTCCAAAATCAAAAGATCGGTCACGCCTGCCTTATATGCTGCAACCGCTGCGCTCATGCCAGCAGGGCCACCACCGACAATCACCAAAGATACCTTATGCATTGTTCTTTCCTCCCTTGGTTCTGCCGTAATTGATAATCGACTCGCCGCCCGACTTGGTGATCTCCTCATAAGGAACACCCAGTTCACGCGACAAAATTTCTACAATGATCGAGGAGCAGAAGCCGCCCTGACATCTACCCATGCCGCTGCGCGTACGGCGCTTGACACCGTCCACGTCGCGCGCACCGGGATTGGTGCGAATGGCTGCTACGATTTCGCCCTCGCTGACACCCTCACAGCGGCAAACCATATTGCCGTATGCAGGCTCTTGCTTGATGACCTCGTTCTTTTGCTCATCGGTCATCTTGCTAAATTTGATGCTGCCCTTTCTCACAGGCGTCCAATCGGGCTTTTGCTCAAGAGGCATACCCTCTGCGGCAAGCAGCTCCACGCAATATTCTGCAAGCGCAGGTGCACTGGTAAGACCGGGGCTCTCGATGCCGCCGAACGTAATAAAGCCGGGGGCGGAGGCATGGATAACAAAATCTCCCGTGCTGCCTACTGCGCGCAAGCCGGTAAAGCTGGTAATGACAGCGCCGAACGGAATATTCTGCACGTACTTTGCGCTCTGCTCGCGAATGCTTGCAATGCCTGCAGCCGTGGTGTCAAGATCCTCTTTGTCGATCAGCTCCTCAGCAGTGGGACCAAGCATGACGTTGCCACCCGTGGTAGCGGTCACCAAAATGCCCTTTCCCTTGGGAGTAGGGGTAGAAAACAGCGTAAAGTTGGTCAAAGAAGGCGTGTACGCCTTGTCCAGCACCATATATTCACCGCGTCTGGGATGTACGGTAAAGGACTCGTCGCCCACCATAGCGGCAATCTTATCGGAATAAAGGCCTGCGCAGTTGACCACGTACTTGGCATGCACGCTCTGCTCGCCTGCATACAAGGTGTAGCCACCGTCCACAGCTTCAATGCGATCCACCTCAAAATTGCGGATAAACCGGACACCGTGATCCATTGCGTGACCAAGGCCTGCATCGCAAAGACCGAAGGGGCTGACGATTGCACCCGTGGGCGCGTAAAGCGCACAGGTTACAAGATCGGTGACGTGCGGCTCAAGCGCAAGCACACCCTCGCGATCCAAAAGCTGCAGCTCCTCTACACCGTTCTTTACGCCACGCTCGTAAAGCTCTGCAAGGGTAGCCTTGTCCTGGTCGCTATAGCCAAGCACCAGCGAGCCGTTGCGCACGTACTTGACGCCAAGATCAGCACAGACCTGCTCCATCATTTGCGAGCCGCGTACGTTGAATCTTGCCTTCAAGGTTCCCGGCTTTGCATCAAAGCCGGCATGCACGATAGCACTGTTGGCACGGGATGCACCCGTGCAAACGTCATTTGCGCGATCAAGCACGCAAACTTTTAAGTTATAAGCAGACAGAGAACGTGCACAAAGGGCACCTACCACACCTGCTCCGACGATACATACGTCAAACATAAAAATCCTCCATTTTCCCATAGTAATCCTATTATAATTATTATAACACCAATCCCCTTTTCCGTCAAGAAAAATCCGTGTTTTTCTTGACAAATTTTCATGTGTATGATAGACTAAAATCAAACAAACCATACAAACAAGGAGGTAACTATGTCAAAGCATTTCAAGCTGCATCTGCCCGATGCCGGTGAAGACGTTTACATGCCCCGAAAAGGACAGACCTGGGGGTATCGATACGGTCCCTCGATCATGGTCGAGGACGACGTTTGCCGCGCGTGGTTTGCGTCGCCCGGCGATTGCTTCGAGGCGGATTGGTTCACCTACCGCGAGTCCTATGACAAGGGCGAATCCTGGACAGGAGAGCGCGTTGTGCTTGTTCCCACACCCGATTCGATGGACTGGTTCTCTGTCTGTGACCCTGCCGTTTTCAAGTATGGCAAATACTACTACATCGGATATACCTCCACCATCTTTGCGGACGGTGGCGGCGTTTGTAACAACGGCTTTGTGGCGCGCTCGGAAAATCCCGACGGACCGTTTTTCAAGTGGACGGGCGAAGGCTGGGGCGAATACCGCGACGGCTGCGCTTGGATGGGCAAGCCTGCTCCCATTATCTATTATGACGAGGATTGGCGTGACTGGGGCGCGGGTGAGTTTTCCTTTGTAGTCAAGGATGACGTTCTGTATATCTACTACACC
The DNA here is from genome assembly GCA_045652835.1 of Eubacteriales bacterium. Lineage (GTDB taxonomy): Bacteria > Bacillota > Clostridia > Oscillospirales > CAG-272 > SVQP01. The sequence continues at coordinate 5,401 of JAZOLE010000064.1, forward strand.
TGGACCTCCAAGAAGGCAAACGGCAATCACTATTCACAAACGCGTGTTGCTACCGCAGATATCACGCGCGAGGATTGGCCTCGCACCATTGTGCAGCACGGCATAGCTGCTGTGCGCAACGGTGGAAGCAATGACTCTTACGACGTGGTATATTGCGAGGAGCTTGACAAGTTTATTGCGCTTTCAACCGATAAGCGATTTTCCAAGGACAGCTTTTTGTCGGTTTCCGAGTCGGATGACGGCTTGCGCTTTACACGCGTCAACGATATCCGCACCAATACCTGCTTTATGCTGCATAACTGCGGCATTTCGGGCGATGCACAGCATCATATCCGTATGGGTGATACGCTGCTGCTCGGCTATGCTTACGGCAATCAATGGGGCAAGTGGGGCACGCGCGTCCACCGCTATTCCTACTCTTTCATGGACGAGGAGTACTATTCCGAGCTGGATCTGCCCAATCTGGAGATGCAGACCGAGCTTTGGCAGCGCGAGGACGTATTGCCGCCTATCATCCTGACCGCAACAAAGCCGCACTATATCAGAATCAAGCCGGGCACTTCTGCACCGCTCCGCTTTGACACCTATAACTCCTGCTACGAGCCTGAAGCAATTGACGCTTCCCTTTTGACCTTTGACAACTACGATCATGAGATCGTGGAGATCAAGGACGGCACGGTGATCGGCAAAAACGTGGGTTATACGTATGTCGACGCGCACCTTGGCAATCTTTGCGGTACGGTGCTTGTGTACGTGGATGCGCCCGATACCTGTTATGAAATCGAAGCGCGCACGGTAACCTCCTTTGCACCGATGCTTGACACTTACGTCATTTCCCTTTCCGATGGCGTTGCAAAGCAGCTGCGCGGTCTTGCTACGTGGTCGGACGGCAAGTGGTACGAGGTCTGTGAGCCTGAACAGGGTGTACGCTATCAAAACCACAATCCCGAGCTGATCTCGGTCAACGAACGCGGTGTCACTGTGCCGATTGGTGGCACGGGCGCAGCACGCGTCACGCTGTGCTGCGGTGATGAGTCGTTTGACGTAACCGTAATTATCACAGAATAAGCGCGACATATAAAAAACCTTCGCACGATCATTTCGTGCGAAGGTTTTTTCAGTTATTTCAGCCACTCGGAAAGCAGCAGATTGGCAGTGATATGCATGCCGTCTGCAGACAGCGTGCACACGGTTACCATTTCCTCGGTTTCAGTGCTTGCTATATAGGTAGTCAGATCCTTTTGCTTGTTGTAAATGATGTTTATTCCATCATAGCCGCAGAACGTTTCGTACTTGGTTTTTCCTGCGGATTTCTGCTCCACAAACCTATCGTACGAGATTTGCGCAGTCGAAATGCGATTGGTATTTGATGATTTGGTGTCAATGAGATACGAAGTTTGATAGCCCATGTATCCCCAGGCAACAAGCACCGTGTGTCTGCCGTTACGGCTATCGGTAGGAGAACGCGTACCCATAGGCAGCAGCACGGTCTTGGCTTGCGTAGCATCATAAATGCTGCGCAAATTTTCCCAATCGTGCGTATCGTTAGCCCCCGTATATAAGCCGTGGTGCGTCATTTGGAATGCGCTTGCTGTAAAAGCCGTGCTTTCATAGGTCCCCCACGCAACAGCTGCAGCCTTGTCGCCTGCGTCACCCAAATGCAGCACGCGTGCACCGCCGCAATCCGCAATAAAGATCAGGCTGGTATCGTTTTCGTAATCAATTCCCTTTAGCATATCGGGCGTATATAGCATATCCAGCGTCAGGTTTCCAAGGTAATAGCGCAGCCCTGCGTGTGGCGTGACGTGGATCGCATCGGGATATCTCTGGCTCAGATAGTTGACAAAATACGGCACGTCAAGAGACGTCAGCACGCTTTTATCCATCGGCAAGGAATACATCAAATATTCCACAGTTGTACTATCCTTGTATGCTTCGGCAAAGCTATACAAAGCACCGAAATGATCAGCATGACCGTGCGAGAGAATCCAGGCGGCAATTTGGTATCGCCCTCTCGAATCCTTGACAATATTCAAGGTTTCCAGCGTATTGTATATCACGCTTTCGTTGCCGAAAATACCGCCGTCCAGAATGACCGCTCTGCCGTCCGAGAGACGATACACGTAGCACATGCCAATAGCAGGATTGTCGGTGGTGGCATTTCGCATCACGCCAACCTGCACCATGGTAACCTCGCCCGTTCCCGTTTGCGCATTGGGCATCAGCAATGCATGTGCTGCAGCATCGTAGGTATCCCACATCACGCGCACACCGTCATCTGTCTTGTACAGGGTAACAAGGTTGTTTCCTGCCGCAAGCACCAAAGGCGCATTGTGCATGCCCTCGATCGCAGTTGCTTGCACCGGCTTGTATCCTGCATCGACAAAGGACTTCTGTACCTCCTGTACGCTATCTGCCTGCAGCTCTGTCTGCCAGGTACTGTAGCCAAACTGCACCACAGTTGCGTTCGGATCAATGTTGTCAACGACTTGGTCGGGCGACGTGTTGCGGCTACACGAAGCCAGCATACCCGTCATCAAAACCATGCATAAGATCAACAATAAACATTTTTTCATACAGTTAACTCCTGCGTGTCAACAAATTTGATCACCGGCTCTGCATAGCCATCGGATTCAAACACCACGATCTCGTTGTCACCCTGCTTGAGCAAGGGTGCGGGAACGTACAGCGTTTTTTGCGGCCCTGCGGGATTGAAATATCTGCCGATATTAAAGCCGTTGACCGTGACAAAACCCTTTGTAAAGCCGTCAAGGCGGATAAAGGTATCCTTGGGCTGCTTTTCAAGGTGCAGGTTGCCGCGCAGGAAAGCAGGCTTTTCAAAGCCGCTCTCGGGCGCAAAGGACAACTTTGAAAGGTCATCCATGGTCAAGGGGTACATCTCCCAGCCGTAGTGGTATCTCTGTCCCAGACGCACGCCGCCCAGTATGCCCTTTTTATCAAGCAAATTGATACCGTAATTGACTCTGCCCATGTTCTCGACCAAAATTTCCACCGTAGCAGATTCGCCAAAATCAAGCGCCAGCGTGATCTCGTCATCACGGCGGTCACGCTCCTTGATGCCGACGCATTTGCCGTTTACGAATACGATCGCGCGGTCATGCAGCTCGCCAAAGCAAAGCGGCAGCGGCTCGATCGGGCCTTGTACTGTGGTACGGTACAGAATATAGCCAAAGTCTTGACCGATCTGCTCCATGGTCTTGGGGAAAGCAGCCTTGATGGGCGTTGAGAGCGCGTCAAGGTTTGCAAACAAGTCTGCCTGCTCGGTCAGTGGCAATGCGCCGTATGCAGCCTTTTCGGAGTTCTTGACTGCAATATCGGGTGCTTTTTTGCCTGTTCTGTTCTCAATCACCTGCTTGATTGCCCCGTAAAGCGGCGTGATATCCCCCGCCTCGGTCAAAAGTGCGCGATAATCGTAGCTTGTGATCGTGGGCTGATACTGCCCAGGATGGTTTGCACCGTTCCAAAAGCCAAAGTTTGTGCCGCCGTGGAACATATACAGATTAAACGATGCGCCATATTCAAAGAACGTATCCACCTCACGCGCGATGTCCTCTATCGGACGGAGCTGTGTGCCCGGCTCGTACCAATGGTCAAACCATCCATCCCAAAATTCGCCGCACATCAAGGGACGATCCTTTTGAAACTCCTTGAGCGTCAGAATCTGCGGCACATAGCTGCCGAAATTGGCAACTGCAAGCACGTCGGGCAGCGTACCGCCGCTCAGCATCCACTTTGCCGTACCGTCCGAGGTGAACAGCAGGCAATCAATGCCGTTTTCGCGGTAGATATCCACGATCTTTTGCAAATAGATCTTGTCATCGCCATAGCTGCCGTATTCGTTTTCGACCTGCACCATGATTACGTTGCCGCCATTGGTGCAAAGATACGGACGGATGCGCCCGAGCAGCTCGCGATAGTATGGCTTAACCTTTTCCAGATACAAGGGATCATCGCAGCGCAGCGCGATATCGGGATAAGCAAGCAGCCACGAGGGCAAGCCTCCGAAATCCCATTCGGCACAAATGTAAGGACCGGGACGAAGAATGACCAGCAAGCCAAGCTTTTGGGCGGTCTTGATAAAGCGTTCAATATCCAGCATGCCCGAAAAATCAAACTCACCCTCCTTGCGCTCATGCAAATTCCAGCAAGTGTAGGTTTCCACCGTATTCAAGCCGCAAGCCTTGAGCTTCAAGAGTCTGTCCTCCCAACACTCGGGCACGGTACGGAAATAGTGCACAGCGCCCGAAAGGATGGTAATCGGCTCACCATCCAGTATAAATTGCTCGTTTTGATAGGTAAATGTATGCTTCATGATCAGCCATTCTTAGATGCAATATAGGGTGCAATGGCAGCAGCGGTTGCCACGATGGGCATGGACTGTACCCAAATCTTACCGGGGCCGGTGACACGGGTATTGAACAAGCCTTCACCGCCAAACAACACGTTCTTAACGCCCTTGACAGTTTCAACCTCCATGGTGCAGCTCTCGCTCATGGCTGCAAGATAACCTGTACCCAGCACCATGCTCTGCCCTGCTTCAAGATCGTACTGTACGCAATGGCCGTCGATCTCGATAAACACAATGCCGTCGCCCGTGATCTTTTGCATGATAAAGCCTTCACCGCCCACCAAGCCGGCTCCCAACTTTTTGCGGAAATGGATAGAGAGCTCCAAGCCCTTTTCCATAGCAAGGAATCCCTTTTTCTGTACGACGATGCCGTTTCCCGGGGTAACGCGGTGCGCAATGATAGAACCGGGAAAGCTGGAGGCGAATGCGATCGTGCCCTGCCCGCCCTGTGCGGTATATTCATTGAGGAAAATGGATTCTCCCGAGAACATGCGTCCCATCGCTTTGCCAAAGCCGCCTGCATTGGTCTCCATTTTCATGTTGGGGCTCATCCAGCTCATTGCACCTCTTTCGGTGCAAAGCGTCTCTCCCGCCTCGGGATAGCAGATCACAACAGGCAGGCTACCGCCCTGAATTTCATACTTAATCATAATATTCTCCTTTCATAGGCAAAAGCCTTGCACGAATTGACCGTGCAAGGCTTTTGATATAGATTATCAGTAACCGATCACGGTTTCGAATACAACCTGAGCGTAAAGTCTGCCCAAGAAGTCATTAGGATGGTTGATATTGTTACCGGTATGGTCGCGGAAACGCTTGTTCTCCAGAATTCTCTGGCTCATGCTGGTCATCTTTGCAACAGCGCAGGACTTGCCGTCTGCAACATAATCTTGTGCCAGAGCCTCAAATGCTGCCTCAAAGCGGTGCTGATTGCCGTACCAGCCGTTGGTTGCTTCGGGGTTGGGGATCATAGTAGCCACCAGCAGCATGTCTGCATCGGGTGCGATCTCGTACAGCTTGTCGGAGATCTTCTTGATCGCCTTCTTTTCATTGTTCGGAGAGTTGCCTGCATCGTTCATACCAAACGCAAGCAGGAAGAAATCACAGCCGTATTCTTCTACATAGGGCTTGATGTACTGGTCGAACTTGTTATAGCCGTCAGCACTGGTCCAGCCGCCGACTGCGGTATTGATGTAGGTAATGGTTCCCTCTGTACCAAATACGGTTTTTTCGGTGGGAGGAGGACAGGTGCCGCTCAGACCGGTGTTGATGTACTCAATGGTGTAGCCGTACTTCTGTGCCAGATACTGCGTGAACATCTGGGTATAAGGAGGAGCGTAAGGATGTACGCCTGCGCCGCTGGAGGAGGTTGCACCAAAGGTGATACTGTCGCCATAGAAGATCATGGTGATATTATCCTGACCTGCCTCAAGCTTTTCAATCAAGGATGCAAACTGATCGGAGTGCTCGGGCTTAAAGCCTTCCCAAGTCTGGCTGTGGGTATAGGTTACGGCAACCTGCCACTTGGTCATGGTCTCGCCTTCGCCCCAATATACGTAATAGGTCTTGCCGTTCAGCTTAACAGCAAGCTGTGCGGGCATGCCGGGGATCTCTTTTTCGTGGTAGTATTCCTCAAAGGGAATGACAGGAATGCTCGTGCCCTCAAGAAGTACCAGCTTGCCGTCTACTACGTCATAGTCCTTACCCTTTTCATAGGTGGTCTTGAGATCGTAGGAGGTAACGGACAGAACCTCATCGGGGGTGTAAAGCAGCGATGCCTGGTCATCCATACCAACAAACATCACGGTTTCGTTGTACATGTACTTGCCTTCCCAAACGGGCTTCATATAAGTGTCAAGATAGAAGGTGTCGTATGCCAAAAGCTCCTCTTCCTTGGGAGGTGCTTCTGTTTCAGCCTCGGTGGTGTCAATATCGGTGGTCTGCTCGGTGGTCTGTTCCGCAGGTGCTTCGGTCGTGTCCTCAGGAGTGGTATTCTCTTCTCCCTTGCCCTGATCGCAGCCTACAAAGCAAACGCCCAGCATCAGCATTGCAAGCAGCATGGAAAGAATTCTTTTTGCGTTCATTGTGTTCCTCCAAAAATATATTTTTTTAATGAAAGCCTTATTTAGTGCCGGTAGAGCCAAAGCCACCCGTGCCGCGCTCGGTGTCGCTCAAGGACTCAACCTCAAGGAAAGCGGCTTGATACACAGGCGCAAAAACAATCTGCGCTACCCTTTCACCGGGTTCTACGTATTGAGGTGCATTGGTGTGGTTATGCAAGGATACCATAACCTGACCGCGGTAGTCGCAATCAATCACGCCCACCTTGTTTGCAGGCGCTAAGCCGCGCTTGGTTGCAAGACCGCTGCGCGCATAAATAAAGCCCGCAAAGCCCTGCTCGATCTCCATACTAAGACCCGTGGGGATCAGCACAGTCTGCCCGGGCAGAATAGAAACTGCCTTTTCCAGGCAAGCATACAGATCCGCACCTGCTGCATCGGTGCTACCGTACGTAGGAATTTTGGCGTTTTGCTGCAGCTTTACGATCTTAACTGTCACGTCTACCTCCGCTCAAGAGTTCATTTTCAAACATTGTAGCACAAACATTTTAACATAGTATGAACATAGCCAATTTTTGTTGACGAAATCCATTTTTTGTTGTATAATGATGATAATATCACTCTAAGGAGGCACGCTATGAGCAAAACCAAGGTTGCCGTGATCGGCTGCGGTACGATCGCCAACGGCGCACACATTCCCGCATATATGAACAATCCCGAGGTAGAGATCAAGTATTTCTGCGATATCATTCCCGAAAAGGCACAGGCTGCCGTGGAAAAGTACGGCTGCGGTACTGCTATTGTGGACTACCATGATATTCTGGACGATCCGGACCTTGACGCGGTTTCGGTTTGTACCCCCAACCGTATGCACACCACCATTGCCATTGACTTTTTGGAGCACGGCAAGCACGTGCTTTGCGAAAAGCCTGCCGCAAGAACCTACGCAGAGGCTAAGCTGATGCAAGAGGCGCAGCACAAGACGGGCAAGGTGCTCAACATCGGCGTGGTCAATCGCTTCAATACGGCTGTTAACGAGATCCGCAAGCTGATCGAGGATGGCGTGCTTGGCGAGGTATATCACGTGTACGTTTCCTTCCGCGCATGGCGTTCCATTCCCGGTCTTGGCGGTGCATTTACCACCAAGGAGATTGCAGGCGGCGGTGCTTTGATCGACTGGGGCGTGCATTACCTTGATATCGTCATGTTCTGCACCGGTGACCCCAAGCCCCAAACCGTTTCGGGCAAGGCGTTCTGCAAGCTGGGCGTGGATATGCCCAACTACGTTTACGAGGGCATGTGGGCTGAGGATACAAAGGACCTGAACGGCACCTACGACGTTGACGACAGCGTCACAGGCTTTATCCGTACCGAGGGTCCCACCATCACCTTCAACGGCGCATGGGCACAGAATATCGGTGTTGGCGAGGCTTACATCGACTTCCTTGGCGACAAGGCAGGCGTGCGCCTCAACTACGGCGGCAACTTTACCCTGTTCGGCACCAAGGACGGCAAGCTGACCAAGGAAGTGCCCGAGTACGAGAGCGTGCACATGTTCCAGAACGAGATCGATTCCTTCATCCGTTGCATCAAGACGGGCGAGAAGCTTCCCTCTCACATTGACCAGGTCATCATCACCGCACGTATGATGCAGGCAATCTACGACAGCTCCGAGCAGGATCAGGAGATCAAGCTGGAGTGGTAAATGATAAAACGACAGACATGCCGCGGCGTGTCTGTCGTTTTTTATATGATGCGTGTCGAGGGGGATGTTCTGCGTGAAGGTACTCCCCTAATCAAACAGTTTGAATTTGCCAAAGCCTGACACCTCAACCATGTTTTCCACGTGATCCAACGATGAAAACAATGCACTGTAATCTATCGTTATTTTATATTCACCCGGTTCTTTCGGTAAAGTATCGACAACCGTTCCATTCACCGTAATCACCAATTCGGCTTCTAATACCTCATGACCATTATCGGGTCTGTAATTTTCAGAGGGTGTAACAATGTCATATAGTTGTACTTTTTGGCGTCCAACCCCTTGTTCATCCGTCCATTCCTCCAATACAGTAAAGCCTCCGAATTTGAAATAAATTCGTGAGTATTTTTCTTTTACAAGTGTAAAACTGCACGTATGCTTTTCTGTATCAACACTGTCAAATGTCAGAGAACCGGCACTGTTCTGTACCGTTGCGCCAACATGATAATATCTCAAAATTTCTTTACCGACTATATCTTGCATATACGGAACCATAACTGCACCCAATGCAATCACTAAGCAAATGCTCGCGGCTATTGCAGACCATTTCCATGCTTGCAGTTTGCGTTTGGGTTTATGTCGCAGCTGATCCTTTTTCTGCAAATGCTGTGCCAGAATATCCGTATCAAGATACCCAACGGCATCCATGAAAATATCGCTGTTCATATAAAAATATCACTCCTTTCCAAGTGTGATTTTAGCCCCTGCTTGATTTTATCGATCTCGCGATATACGGTGGCAGGCGAGATCTTCAGATCTGCGGCGATGCTTTCAACCGATTCCGCCAAATAGAATCGGTCGATAAATATGTAGCGTTGGCGGTCAGGCAGAGCTTTGACGTAATCGTTGATGATCTTCCCTACCTCTGCTGCCTCGTATGCTGCCCCGACCGATTCGTTGCTGCGTAACGTGTCCTGCGCGTCCTCCAAGGCAACCGTCAATTCGGATGGGATGCGCTTTTTGCTTGTTTTTTCCTTATAGCGGTTGATTGCAATGCGTCGTATGATCTGCACCAAAAACGCTCCAAGCACCGTGGGTCTTGTGGGTGGTATGGCATTCCATACACCAAGATAGGTGTCGTTCTGACATTCCTCGCAGTCCTGTCGGTCATGCAGCACATTGTAAGCAATGCGAAACAGAAATTGCCCGTATTTTTTGTCGGTTTCCTGTATTGCGGTCTCTTGCCTTTGCCAGTACAGCTCAATGATCTGCTCGTCAGCCATCACCGTCTGTTGTTCCGTGCGTTTGCTCATGTTTGCCTCCCTCCGTTTTATATCAAAGCGCTTTCATAAATGTATGTCAAGAAATTCTTGGATTTTTCTCATGTTTACAAAAAATGTTTGTAGGGACAGGCGTCCCTACAGAAGATAATTTGTGCATAGTGCGGGATGTCGTGGGCGCCATCCCCTACCGACAGAGAGATTACCCGCCCGATTTGGTCGGATGTGTCGGGCGGTCACTGGTCGCCCCTACAGCGTTTCCCCTTTGAAAATAAGAAATACAAACCCAATTCGTCGTAGGGGCGATCAGTGATCGCCCGCCAAAAAGCTATCAACTCATAACCCCATAGCCGCACAAAAATCGCTTGAATGCAAGGCGCACCGGAAAAAGCAAGGCGAAGGCTTACTATTCGTAAGTCGAGCCGCTTTTGAGGAGCAACGCAGCAGTCAACGATTTTTGAAGGCGCAATATTTCAAGAAATAGAAAAAGCGAATGTACACAAGCACATTCGCTTTTTCTATTTCTCTAAGATTAGATCTTTTCCTTAACCTTAGAAGCCTTACCAACTCTGCCGCGCAGGTAGTACAGCTTTGCACGTCTAACCTTACCGTAACGGATGGTGTCAACAGCGACTACGTTGGGAGAGTGGATGGGGAAAGTCTTTTCAACGCCGCAGCCGTAAGAAATTCTTCTTACAGTGAAAGTAGCGGAAATGCCTGCACCGTGCTTAGCGATAACAGTGCCTTCGAAAAGCTGGATTCTCTCTCTGGAACCCTCTTTGATTTTGTTGTGAACACGTACAGTGTCACCAACATTGACAGAAGGAATTTCTGCCTTCAATTGCTCGTTAGTAAAAGCCTCGATCAGATTCATGTGATGGCCCTCCTTATGATATCGGATGTTCATGCGAGCATGCAGCGGACCACCCGTGATAATGCCGTGCTCATGGCACGCATCGGTTATTATACCATATACTTTTAGAAAATGCAATAGGTTTTTGAAAAATAATTTACATTTTTCTCACTTTTTTAGCGATGAAGTCTTCCCTTCACCATCTCGGGCAGCATCTTAAGCATCGAAAACAATGCGGGGGCATTGACACCGACTGCAAGTGCTGTGCCAAGGCTGATCCAAAGCATCCACATGGGCGGCTCGAGCATCATGATCGCTGCCATGCCGCAAAGCAGCAGCGTGCCTATAGCGATCTTGGGTATCTGCAAATTGAAGCGGATATAGCGATGCATGGTAGCTGCGCGCAGCACGAATACCGCAAAATAGCTGATAAAGGTTGCAAGCGACGCGCCAACTGCGCCCCATGCGGGAATCCAGATCAGGTTGAGCACGATATTGAGCACCGCGCCCGCCATAGAGGTGTAAAACGACACCATGGTCTTTTTCTTGGTAAAGTATGCGGTGGCAAGGAAGGAGTCAAACGAGGTAAACACGGTGGCAACTACCAGAATCGGCACGTACAGCCACGCCTCGTAATAGGACTCGGCAAACAAGATTACAGAGCAGACCTTGGCAAACGCGATCAGGAATGCACCGCCCACAAACACAATTGCCACGTAATAGCGGAACACCTTGGAGAAAAAGTCGGCACACGCATCGGGATCGTCCGATTCCTTGACCGCGGACAGACGCCATGCCTCGTTGAACACAGAAACCATATACGTCAGCAGCGTGGGGATCTTGTAAGCGGCGGCGTACAAGCCGTTCTCGGTATCCGAGCGCATGCGCGCGACTAAATAGCGGTCGGACACGCCCGTAATCCACCAAAATACGGTGGTGGGGATCAGCGGCAACGAAAAGCGCAAAAGCTCACCCATCAAGGGTCTCGAAATCTTGCGCACCGAGAACGCGCGCCAAAGCTTGCAAAACACGATCAGCACCATGGTGGTGACAAAATCGGCACATACGACGCTGAGCACATACCCCTCGATCTTCAT
>JAZOLE010000065.1:0-11426 GCA_045652835.1 Eubacteriales bacterium
CTACGATGGTACGCAACGTATGATGCGGAAACTGCAGCGAGCCGCCGTAAACCACGCCCGCATCCGTGATCATCTTGTCAAAGGTCAGATCCAGCATATCCCACGCAATGGGGTCGCTCATATACTTGCGCTTGAGCGCGATCTCATAATACGCAGGCTTGACCAAGCGCGTCGACTCAGACGCCATGACCTCCATGGCAGCACCGATCATCTCAAGCTTATCCTCGGCGGCAGAGACAGGCACACCAAACACCGTGAACTGGTCGTGCATCGCCGTGCCGTAATCCGCCTGCTTCTCATCGTATTTGGGCATGGGAACAATGCCGTATTGCTGCTCCATATTGCGCACGTCGGGCTGCTCCACGGCGATCAGTCGCAGCGTAGTCATGGCGCTGTGCCCTTCCGAGAACATAAGGCGCATCTCGTCCTGCTCGGTATTGCCTGCCACCTCCTTATAGAGGAAGGTGCCACCGCAATCATAGAACAAGTACAGCAGCTTATCCACCACGTCCGACATGTGTCCGACGTCCAGCGCCCAGACATATTCGCCCGCCCCATTCTTTTGCAGCATAGGTATATCACACGAGCTCCAATAAGGGTCGGTGCTAAGTCCCGGACAAGAGACGAAGCCGAACAAATCCTCCTCGTCATGCTTTCCGTTACCGTTCAGGTCCTGGTAAAAATCCGCTGCCAGCGAGGCTTGATAGTCCAGCGTCCATTCACCGCTGCCGACCGCATCATACAAATAAGGAACGTTTTTGTTATCAAACAGATCCTTATTGAACATCGTAACAAAAGCAAAGCGGTAGGTAGAGAGCGCGATCATACCCGTGGCGGTATACTGATTCTCGCCATACGAGATCAGCTCGTTGTAGCTCTGCATCCAGTAATCGCGCGAAAGATCGAGGTACTCAAGCTCAGTCAGATCGTAAAAGGTGCCCTTGACTACCGACCCAAGCGTGACGTAGCAGGCAGCTGCGACTAAATCGTAATCCGACGAACCCGCCTTGACCACGCGCTCGATCTCGATGATGGGCTTGTTTTCGTCGGGGTCCTCAATGGGCGCGGACACAATGTTGACGTTCAGTCGGTCGCATACCGCGATATTTCGATTGAAGACGGCATCGTTGACCGGCTCTGAATTAAGCTCGGGAACTGCGATCTCATCCTGCGTCCAACCCTGCTTGGAGCGGCTCAAGATCACGATATCCTCACCGTTGAATTTCAGGTCATCGGGGATATCGTCAAGCAACAGCTCCTCGCTCTCCACTTCCGACGAGTCTTGGGTATCCGAGGCGTCGGGGGCTTCCACACACGCCGCAAGCGTCATTGTCAGCGTGGCAAGCAGCAAAAGCAGCACGACAACACGTTTCATAAAAATTCCTCCGCATTGTTTTCTTTATTATTCAGTATAACATACAAAAATGGCAATGTCAAGGAAAATCAAAGAGGGCAGAGGAAATCTTCCTCTGCCCTCGGGGGGTATTACAGTCTGTTCTTGATATAACGCAGCACTATGCGTCTGCCAAGGCGTACGCGCTTATGCACGCTTGCGCGCAGGTCGCAATACAATGCAGATACCTGCTTCATTTGCGCAACACTCATGCCGTGTCCGAACTCCTCAGCGGCGATTGCATCCATAATCTGTCCCATGCGGTGCGGGCTGACGGGCAGCGGTGCAGGCGCGGGAGCATTGGGATCGATCTCCTGCTCAGGATCGGGAGCCTGCTCATACTCGGGAGATCTGCCCAGCAGATCCTCAAGGTCTATGGCAATTCTCTGTGCGTATTCATCCTTGAACTCACCCGGCTCGGGAGAGAGTCCGTAGATATCCAGCAGATTGTGCAGCGCATCGATCACGGTAAAGCTGAGCTCTCTGCGATCGTCCTCGCTGGTGTTCTGTCCGAAATGCTCGGAAAGCACGGTTTCGGCTGCGCTGTCGCGCTTGAACTGCGCACTTGCGGCGCGGTTCTTCAGATGCACCAGTACAGCAATCACAGCTGCTGCAACCGCAGCGACCGATACGAATACGATCGACGCGATAATGGTTCTGCGGCGCTGCTCTGCTTCTGCAAGTGCTTCCTCGTCCAGCTTTTCCTCTTCCTCTGCCTCGGGATCATACTTATCGATCATATCGTCGATCTGATCCTTGATAGAGGGAGGCGGAGTGGACGAGCTGCTATCATCATTCGGGTTGCTCTGCGCACCGCCGTACATACCCTCGTAGTATGCGGGTGTGCACTCGTACTGTACCCAGCCGATGCCGTCAAAGAATACCTCGATCCAAGCGTGTGCCTCGTAGTCATGCACATAGGTGGCAAATCTGCCCACGCTGTTCTTTTCGTGGTTAGAGCCGAAATCGCAAGCAATATAGCCCTCGACGTATCTTGTGGGAATGCCGTACTCACGCAAGATCAGCGCAGCTGCGGATGCAAACTGCACGCAATAGCCCTCCTGCGTGTTGGTCAGGAAGTTCTCTACACCGTCCAGCGAATCGTCAACCAGATCAAGATTTGGGGTCAGCGTATACGAGCAGCCCTTTTCATCAATGATGTAGTCAATCACCGCTCTGACAAGGTCGTTACGATGCAGCACGGCCGCATCAAAGGTAGCGTTCGGCAGAGCCGCTGCGGTAAAGTCATAAGGATGCTCTATCGTTTCGTAAATAGGCGCATCGTATGCTTCTTCATCCACCACGGTAACGATGGTATAAACCAATCCTGCCCATACCATTTCCTCGGTCAGTGCGTCAACGGGAACGTACTCCACGCTCTCAACGCCGTTCTCGTCCACGATGATCTGCTCGGTAAAATACGCTTCGGGTGTAGACCAGTCAATATCCGAAACGGTCTCAACCTTGCGGTATTCCTCGTGCGTAACGGCTTCAATATGCTCGGTGCCGATCTGCACCTTTTCCTTGAAGGTAGCGTTTTGGAAGATCTCGTCAGCAAGATCGGCAATGATCTGACTGCCGCTCTTATCGGTATAGTACTTATAAACGTAATCGGTATAGTTGGTATGCTCTTCCTGGTTTTTCAGCGTACCGCCGAACAGCACGCGCGCGATCTCGGTGCGGTCATCCTCGCTGCCCGAAATATAGCGGTGCAAGAGAGACTCGGTGTTCTCGGTGGTGACGCTCTTGACGCGGAAGTTGCTATCCAGCTCGATGCGGTACTCGTTTTCCGCGCCGTCGCGCAGCACAAGCAGCTTATCATCAGAGGAATAGTGAACGTCCTCGTTTCTGTGAATAAAGGTTGCAATGACGTTAGTGCCCTTGCGGTAGGTAACCGTGGTAACGCCCTTTTCGGGTACGTCCTTTTCCACCTTAGCAACGTAATTGGTCTTGACGTCCTGTCCGTAGGACAGCTGCTCTACCTTATAAGAGCTGAACGCCAGAATCAGCTCCTTTTGCAGATTGTAGTCCGCAATATCGGTGCCGAGAATGTCAATCCAATCCTTATCGGTCTTGATGGGAGCAAAGGTAAGCGCACTGTATTTGGTGCCTGCCTTGGTAAAGTCGCGTCCGGTCAGAATGCCGTCATAGTAGTTAACAAAGCTGTGCTCGCTCTTTTCGGCATTGCCGTAGCCGTACAGCCCACGGCTCTGATCAAACACGCTGGGCAGGTACAAAAGCGAATCATAGCTGTTGACGCGGCGCATATGCACCGTCATGGCAACAAAGCCGTAGTCCGCATACTTGTGATACTTCTTTACAAAATCGTAGCTTGGGTCAAAGATCTGCAGGTCGGGATGCTGCAACCAATAGAAATCGTAAAACATTTGATCCGAGGGGTGCTCGTCAATGTCCCACAGGTCGCGGTACGCGTCAAACGCACCGGGATTTTCCTCGTCATCCGAGCTGCCCGCGGGATACCATGCGCCATCGTGATACTCCACGCCGATCCAGCCGCGCAGATACAGGTTTGCTGCGTACTGCGACTCAATATAGAAGATCTGCGTGCCATCAAACTGCACGTGCTCCAGCTGGGTGGAATGCGGCTTGAAATTCTCCTGATCCAGCTCGTATTCCAGCTCGTCAAGTCTCTCGTCGTCACCCATGAGTGCTGCGGTCACGTACGCACGTGCATACGCGATCTTTTCGTCCAGCACCTTAATGATCATGTGCTTCTTGATGCTCAGCGCAGGGATAATAACGATCAAAAGACAGACCGCCAGCATCATGGCTGCGGCAAAGCCGCCCATGGCACTTCTTGCGCTGTCGGTCTCGCGCTCATACTTACGCGCAGCGAGCACCTGCTTTTTGATTTCCTTTTTATGCAGCTTTTGCTGCTTTTTCTGCAGCTTTAACTGCTTTTTCTCCTGCTCGGTCAGGCGCTGCTTTTTGGGCTTTGCCTTTTTCTGCGGCTTTGCAAGGTAATCCGAGATCTCCTGATCCACCGTCTTGCCCTTGCGCTTTTGCTGCTTTTTGGCAGCCTTTGCAAGCTTTTTCTGCTGCTTCTTCTCTGCCTTTTCGCGCTTCTTTTGCAGGTATTCCTCGGGGTATTCGGGCTTGTCCTGCTCCACGAACAGCTGCATCTTGGTGTCATACTGATCTGCATTGACGCGGCGGCGGAACATTTTGTCGTACGCCCACATGACAAGCACAGCGGCGACCGATGCGATCAGCACGCCTGCGCCAAGTCCGCTGGAGGCTACGTTGAACACGCAAACCGGCACAACGAACAGCAAAATTGCCACGGTAGGCAACACGGGACGCGTACGCTTGGCAAGCAGCGGCACAAAAATTGCCGACAGCACAAGCGCCATGACCAGCATGCCGTCCGCACCGTGGGCAGTCAGCTTTTCCAGATAGTAAGCCGCCAGCGAGTCACCCGACGTCAGATTGGGAACATCGATACCGATGTTGGTCAGGTACATGGTGAACTTAGACAGGTACAAGCGGCACAAAAATCCGTTATACAGCGCCAGCACGCCCTGCACGACGTTGGGAGACAGCAAGGCAAAGCCCGCAGCCCCCAGCGCCACACCGCCAAGGGCGGTAAAGCGGTTATAGAACAAAAGTCCGAATACTGCGGTGGCAAACGCGGCAAGCAGCAGCATTTTGCCCTCGCTTACACATACTCCAAAGTCATACGACCCCGTAAAGCCGCCGCCAAAGAACATCATCAGCGCCCACGTCAGGCACATGACCACAAAGAGACGGCAGATATAGCCGAATACGCGCGTGCCAAGTCCCCTGCCCGCCTGGTCGGGCGGACAGATCAGAGGGCGTTGATGCTCGGGGATGAGCTCCGCCTGCTTTTTCTGTTTTTTCTGCCCGGGCTGCTTTTGCGCCTTTACTTTTTTCTCTTTTTTCGCCACGGTGCTCACCTCCCCTCATTTTGCTCGGGCAATCTGCCCTCTACCAGCACAAGGCCGTTTTCGGCGAGCTGCCCACGGCAGCCCTCGATATAGCGCAATCTCTGCGCGCGGTTTGCAAATCTCTCCTCGGGGTTATACAGCATGACCTGCGACGAGCCAAAGGTAGCGCCCTCGGTCATGCCGGGGATTGAGCACAGTGCGCTGACCGACGCGCGGTCGATCGCGCCCGTGACAAAGATCTGCTTGGTGCTCTGCGTCTCTGCCGCCATGGCGCACAGTCTTGCCACGGTATCCTCGGGAGCACAGAGGGGAGCTGTGGCAAACTCACGGAGGATCAGCTCAAAATCCTCCTTGCCGTGCAGCGTGACGCAATACGCGCCCGCCTCGCTGCGGCGGTCAAACCACATCAGATTGACGATCTTACCGTTACGGAACTCCTCCAACAGCACGGCAACCGTCAGCTCGACCACGCCGTCTGCCAGATATTCGTTCATATCCTCATAGTAGACGTCCTTGGCAAGCAGATGCTCCTCCTGCCGCTCGGGCAGCGCATCCATACGTGCCTGCTCGGCAGCTGCACGCAGCTCCTCGCGCATGGCGTCCTTTTGCTCGCGGGTCAGCTTGATGCCCTGATCCTTTGCAGCGGCAACGGCGCTCTTGATCTTGCGCTTCTCCGCTTTTCTTTGCGCCTTTTCCTGCTTGCGGGTCAGCTCCTCAAGCGTCACGGGCTTGGGAGGGGTATCCGGGAAGGTACGTGCCAGATCACAGTATACGTTGGTAATATTGGCAGTACCCGTATTGTATTCCTTGACGATCATCTGCTCGCTCTTGGAGGAAAGTTTCCAGTGAATGCTCCTGAGCGAGTCGCCCATGCGGTAGTCGCGGATGTCGCTGACCTCCAGACGGTCGTACGAGATGGGCGAGCGTACCGTTCTTGCCACACTGTCCGAGATGGCTTGTGCAGCCGCCTCGTCCAGATTGAGCTTTCTGGGCAGAACGTAGACCTGGTTGTAATTCTCCACGTCCACGCGCACGTGCATCAAACGGAAGAAATCATATACGTAAAAGCACTTCACGCTTATATCGTACGTACCGCGGAAGCGGAAACGCACCTCGTTGCCCACGTCGTAGCTGGAGAAGGGCGCAAGCGCCAGACGCACGGTACGCATGGTGCAGCGCACGCTGTTTGCCTGCGGCAGCCACATCTGCGCTTCGACAAAGGGATAGGCGAATATGGAATTGTTATTGACGCGGAAATGATATTCGTACGGCTGATGCTTTTCCACGGTGGCTGCATCGGTCATCATGTACACGCTCAAAGACATTTTTGCAGTCAGCATGTAAAGGAACAACACGGGCAGCAAGAACACGAGGAAAATGAAAAGGATATGCGAGAACGCGTTGTTAAGCGCCTGCGTAAAGATCAGCGCCGCGCCCAAGATTGCAAGATACCACCAAAAATTCCCCGTCAGCGCGACCGTCGCGCCTCTCTTGCCCATGCCCTTGCCGCGCTTGTACGCCTCTCTCTCCTTTTTGGTGGAGGGCAGGCGGATCTTGGACGCCAGGGCAACCGTGGTCTCGTTGATAAAGATCTCTTTGATAGTCTTTTCTCTTGCATCGACCTCGCGCCTTTTGTAATAAATGCGGTACAGTACGATCAGCGTGCCCAGCAAAAGCAGCGATGCGATGAGCACGAAGGGCGTGACGTATCTGACCGTGATACCGTCCTCCACGTACTTCTCTACCCCGCGCAGACGGGAGGAAAGTCCCGCACCCGCAAGCATGCAGAGCAAGGAGGCAAGCGCGTCAAGTCCTGCCACGATGGCAGCCCACAGCGTCATATGACCCACGCTCTTGGGGCCGAAGCGCAGCAAATTAAAGCCTACGACCAATGCGTAGAGCAGAGTGCAGATCAGCGCGCCAAAATACAGCACGCCTGCCACCTGCAACGCAAGCGACGCACCCAAAATATTTTCCTCGGACAGCTTGAACAGGTCAAGATACACCTCAATGCCCTCGGGCTGTGTGCCGAAGAAATATGAAAATAGTCCCAAGCCGCTCGCATGCAGGTCCAACACGTCGGGGACCGTGATGCGAATGGCATCCAGGCAGACAAAAACGATCTGGCAGACAAGCATTACGCCCGAAAGTGCCCAAAGCAAAATGCGGTAAAGCTTGGCAAGATCCACGGGCTTTGCCTTTTTTGCCTTGACTGTCTTTCGCACGAAGGAGTGTCCGCAGCCGTCACACACCTTGGGGTTAAGCGGCAGGATCTTGCCGCAATCGGGGCATTTGGTCGCCACCGACGCACCGCAGCTCATGCAGTACGTTCTACCCGCAGGAATGCTTTTGCCGCACCTTGGACAGAGTCTGGTCTGTTCCATGCGCTCTCTCCTTTACTCAGACAGAGGGCTTGGTCTCTCTCTTGCCCTTGTAAGGCACCTCGGTGGTGCGCAGGATCTCGCTCAGCACGTCGTTTGCGGTAATATGGTTGAGCTTTGCCTCCTGCTTGAGCATCAGACGGTGGCTGATAGCGGAACGGAAAATTGCAGCGATGTCATCGGGCAGCACGTAATCTCTGCCGCGCAGGAATGCGTACGCACGCACAAGATGCATCAGCGCAACGGTTGCACGGGGAGATGCGCCCAGCGAAAGCGAGGGGTGCTTACGCGTAGCGCAGATCAGGACTACCATGTACTTATACAGCTCGTCATTGATCTCGAGCTTGGTGACCAGCTCGCGGATAGCGCGGATCTCGTCCACACTCAACACTGCCTCGACCTCGTCCAGCGGGCTGTGATCGCGGCGCGCCTTGATGATGTTGATCTCCTCCTGCGCGCTGGGATAGCCCATAAAGATCTTGAGAGCAAAGCGGTCCAGCTGTGCCTCGGGCAGCGGATACGTACCTACGTAGCCCGTGGGGTTCTGGGTCGCGATAACCATAAAGGGATCGGGAACAGCCATGGTCTCGCCGTCCACGGACACCTTGTTCTCTTCCATTGCCTCCAAGAGCGCGGACTGCGTCTTGGGGCTGGCACGGTTGATCTCGTCCGCCAGCAGAAGGTTACACATGACAAGACCCGTGCGGAACTCAAACTCTTCCTTTTGCCTGTTATAAATGTGGAAACCGGTGATGTCGGAAGCCATAACGTCGGGGGTGAACTGTGCGCGCTTGAAGGAAAGACCCGTGGTCTTTGCCAGCGCGGACGCAAGCGTGGTCTTACCCGTACCGGGCACGTCCTCGATCAGCACGTGAGAGCCCGAGAGCATGGCGGTCATGAGCATGATGATCTCATTTCTCTTGCCGACGATGACCTTCTCTACCTGGTCAATGGCAGCCATGATCTTGCCGTGCGCCTCTTGCATTTCGGGAGACATGGTGGGGGTTTTGTTTTGGCTTTCGGTGTTCATATTCGTTTACTTCCTTTCAAAAGCTATATGAAGACATTATATCACATTTTTCAGTCTCTTGGCAAGAGCCTTGAGGGCATCTTACACAATTTCTACATGCAAAGAAAAAAATTTACAATTTGCACAGCGAACAATCAAGGCTGCGGTTTGGGGCGGGGTCTCCGCAGAGACAGCCGTCCTCGGCTGCGCCCCCATACAGTGTTTTTTTTTTAGGGACAGCCGAGGACGCCTGTCCCTACAAAAGAATCAACAAAAAAAAGATGCACAACAATAGGGTTGAAAAATTAGCGGTGAAATAAGAAAAAAACGAAAGCAGAAGTCATTGTTCAGACTTCTGCTTTCGGCTTTTGAGATGCGCAAGCCCGCCCGTGTCATCCTGAGCGAAGCGAATATTTCACTGCCAAGCAGTGAAATGAAGCGGAGTCGAACTGCGCAGCAGCACCGAGAAAAGCGGCTTGATCGCTTTTCGAAAGGTGGGATCTACGGGCGGAAAGTGTCCCCCTCGTAGATCCTCAAAACGCGTACCGCGTTTTGACTTTCAAAAATCAGCAATTTGTTGCAGATTTTTGAAAGTTCGACTTCGCAAACGCCACACCGTGGCGTTTGCCCCGCTGAGGATGACACGAGGGGACTCTCTCATTTTACCGCTTATTCCGCATCCCCATGTGCAGGTGTTTTTTGTTTCAAAGTATTTCCAAAATCTCCTGCGCATTGGTGTCGGGCTTTGCCTTGGGCATGACGTGGGTGACTATCCCCTGCTCGTCAATGAGAAAGGTGCAGCGCACGACGCCAAGCCCCAGCTTACCGTACAGCTTTTTCTCCTGCCATGCACCGAAAGGCTCGATGGCTGCGCGGTCGGGATCGGACAGAAGAATAAAGGGCAAGCTGTACTTCTCTGCAAATTTGACGTGAGAAGCGACGCTGTCCTTACTGATGCCAATGACCACGACGTCCTTCTCTTTGAACTGCTCGTACGCACCCGCAAAGGCACACGCCTGACGGGTGCATCCCGGGGTATTGTCCTTGGGATAGAAGTATACGACAACCTTTTTGCCAAGGAAATCGGAGAGTGAAACCGGGTTCCCGTTTTGGTCGTTGAGTGTAAAATCGGGGGCTTTTTGTCCTGCTTTAAGCATAATATGCTCCTTTCACGCTTATTTTTCTATGACCTGCTTGCCACAGATGTGCTCGGGCGTCAGCTTTAAGAGCAGCGTTCCTTTTGCAAGGCGTGCAAGCTCGTGCTCGATAAAGGCGTCGTCCTTGGTAAATTGCTTGCTCAACGCACGGCAAATTGGCACGATTTGCTCCTCGTCACGGATCATTTCAATGCGTCCGAACACCACCACGCTGCGCACCAGCAGTGCCCAATCGTTCGGGATAGGCTTGCCAGGCTCGGTGACGCAATAGCAAACCTTATCCGAGGCAGTCAGCGCGTCGGTGCGGTGGCTCTCGGTTCTTCTGCCTGTGTGGAAATACAGACAGCCGTCCTCGGGGTTATAGTAATGATTGATGGGCGCTGCATAGGGGTAGCCGCCGTCCCCGTTGACGCTGAGCACGCCGCGCCTTTGCTTACGTAAGATCCTGATGCAGTCTTCTTTCGTCAGCTGCTTGCTCTGTCTGACCATTTCGCGAAACATATATGTTCTCCCTTGCCATGATGCTTGATGCATATAGTATAGCACATTTCACGCTCTTTCGTCAAGTTATATTGACACGGTTTTGCGGATGTGATATAATAAATTCATTACAAAAAAGGACGGTATCATCATGCAATACAGAAAACTCGGCAATACGGGACTTGTCGTCAGCGAGATAGGCGTTGGCGGTGAATGGCTGGAAAGACATAACGCAGAGGAAGTCAAGGCGGTCATGGACGCGTGCTACGCACAAGGCATCAACATCGTGGACTGCTTTATGTCCGAGCCAAACGTGCGCACCAACATCGGTAACGCCATCAAGGACAATCGCGACAAGTGGATCGTGCAGGGGCACGTTGGCTCTGCATGGAGAAACGGACAGTACGTGCGCACGCGCGATATGGACGAGGTCAAGGCTGCTTTTGCGGATCTACTGGCAAGATTTCAGACCGATTACATTGATCTTGGTATGATCCACTTTGTCGATAAATTGGATGATTGGAACACGGTACTGGAATGCGGCTTTATGGACTACATGATCGAGCTGAAAAAGAGCGGTGCGATCAGACATATCGGGCTTAGCACGCACAACACAAACATTGCGCGTCTTGCCGTGGAGCACGGGGGCGTTGAGGTAATCCTGTTCTCGCTTAACCCCGCGTACGATCTGCTGCCGCCTACCGAAAACATCGACGATTTCTTTGTGGACGAATACGACGCAAAATTCTCGGGCATTGACACCGAGCGCGCCGATCTTTACAAGCTCTGCGAGCAGAAGGGCGTAGCGATCACGGTCATGAAGGGGCTTGGCGGCGGCAGACTCTTGGATGCAAAGCGCTCGCCGTTTGGTGTGGCACTGACGCCCGTGCAGTGCCTGCATTATGCCCTGACCCGCCCTGCGGTTGCAAGCGTGCTGATCGGCTTTGATAACGTGGAGCAAATTCCCGCCTCTCTTGCCTACGAGAGCGCGAGCGAGGACCAAAAGGACTACGCCACCGTGCTTGCAAACGCACCCAGACACGCCTACAGCGGTCAATGCACCTATTGCGGACATTG
>JAZOLE010000066.1:0-18282 GCA_045652835.1 Eubacteriales bacterium
AAGCCGCTTTTCTTGTTATATGCATGAATAATTGCATATATGCACAAAAACGTGTATAAATAAATGCATGAAATGCATGCAAAAAATTGCATAATTTCGACGAAAATGCCCTTGTTAGTGAAAACGCTACAAACAATGCGCAAGATTATCGCAATATTTGTGCATAAATTTTACAAAAAGCGGGTTGACAAACCTTGCATATCGGTGTATAATTATGCACATAATAAACGTGCACGATGCACCGAGTTCCAAAGGAGAAACACCATGAAAAAGATTATTGCTATGCTGATGGCTCTGATGCTGGTTATGACCGGTATCGCCGTATTTACCGCTTGTGACGGCAACAACGAACCCGCCGAAACTACCGAAGCTACTACCGAGGCTGCTCCTCAGGTAATCAAGATGGCTACCAACGCTTACTTCCAGCCCTACGAGTTCTACGACGGTGACAAGATCGTAGGTATCGACGCTGAGATCGCTGCTGCTATCGCCGACAAGCTTGGCATGACTCTTGAGATCGTTGACATGGAGTTTAATTCCATCATTACCGCTGTAAACGAAGGCTCCGTTGATTTCGGTATGGCAGGCATGACCGTTACCGAAAAGCGTCTGGAAGAGGTTGACTTCTCGATCTCTTACGCAAACGGCGTTCAGGCGATCATCGTTAAGGAAGGCTCTCCCATCACCTGCGCAGAGGATCTGTACGCAGAGGGTGCTAACTACAAGGTAGGCGTTCAGCTGGGTACTACCGGTGACATCTACGCAACCGACGATTTCGGTTCTGATAACGTAACCACCTACTCCAACGGTAACGAGGCAGTGCTGGCACTGCTGGGCGGCAGCGTTGACTGCGTTATCATTGATAACCAGCCCGCAGAGGCTCTGGTAGCTGCAAATGCAGGTCTGACCATTCTGGAGACCGCTTATGCAAATGAGGACTACGCAATCTGCGTAAAGAAGGGCAACGCCGAGCTGCTGGAAAAGATCAACAACGCGATCATGGAGCTGACCGATGACGGCACCATTCAGGGCATCATCAACAAGTACATTAAGTAATAAGCCCCTGTAAAAAGAGTGGGATGGCAATGCCATCCCACCTTTTTGAGGTCATTGAAAGGATTTATTTAAATGAAAAAGCCTTTGCCTAAGAGCAAAAAAAGACTGATTATCAATTTGTGCCTGATCGGTGCGTGCATCTTGATCCTTGGCGGCGTGCTGGTTGCGGATGCCGTAACCAACAGTGTCACCGACGTGCCCCCCACCGCAGAGCAGGCGCAGCAAACGATTGAGGATACGCTGGCAGAGCTGCCGCTGTTCAAGACAAGCTGGTGCTTGACCTATAGCGCACAGCAGAGCATGACCATTGAGGTGCTTTCGATCGAGCAGGGCGAGGAGCGCGAGTATATCGTGCACGTGAAGTATACGCGCCCTGATCTTGGTGCGCTGTATCAGGCGCACAAGGATGAGCTGTTCAGCATTGCGTACCAAAACACCATACAAGCAAGCTCATCCAATGCTTCCACCATACAAAAAGCACTCTCCGATCATGCAAAGGAAACCGCGCTGCTTGAAAATGCAGCAACCGTGAGCGGTGAAGCGGACGTATATCTGTACAGCACGCTGCAGGGTGGCTACATCATGCACCTGTCCGACGCGGCAGTTGACGCGCTGATGGGTGACGTTGCATCGATCGCTAAGGATATCAAGAATACAAACGAGATTACGGTGGACGGTCAGGTAATTCCCATTGCCAACAACAACACCATCCGTAAAGGACTTGACCAGTTCTTTGGTACTACCAATTATGATAGCAGCAAGCCTGATACGGCGTCCCCTCTGCACCAAAAGATCAATGCTCTTGAGCATGAATTTTACCGCAACTTTATAGAGGATGATCATTGGAAGTATCTTGTGCAGGGTCTTGGCAACACGCTTGCCATTACAGCCCTTGCGCTGCTCTTGGGTATTATGCTGGGCGTTGTCACCTCGCTGATCCGTATTGTACATGACAAGACCGATAAGCTTTATTATCTTGATAAGGTCGTCAAGCTGTATATTTCGGTTATTCGCGGCACGCCGGTTATGGTGCAGCTGCTGATCATCTATTTCGTACTGCTTTTGCCCGTGGGTATTGAAAAGTTCCCCGCAGCCGTGCTTTGCTTTGGTCTGAACAGTGGCGCGTACGTTTCCGAGATCATTCGTGGCGGTATTATGTCGATCGACGGTGGACAGAGCGAGGCAGGCAGATCGCTCGGCTTTGGCTTCTGGCCGACCATGTGGCATATCGTGATCCCGCAGGCGTTCAAGGTGGTGCTGCCTTCTTTGTGTAACGAGTTTATCACGCTGCTCAAGGAAACCTCGGTTGCATTCTACATCGGCGTTGCGGATCTGACACAGGGCGGTATCAAGATCCGTTCGCAAACGTATAGTAACTTTATGCCGCTGCTCGCGGTAGCGGTAATCTATTTTGTGCTGGTGCTTGGACTGACCAAGCTTGTAGGCATGCTGGAAAGGAGGTTGCGTAAGAGTGAACGCTAAGGATACGATTATCAGCGTAAGAGGCTTGGCAAAGCATTACGATGGTGGTGTGCACGCGCTGGACGGCGTTGATATGGACGTAGAGCGCGGCGAGGTTGTGGTCATCATTGGCCCGTCGGGTAGTGGTAAATCCACGCTTTTGCGCTCGCTGAACCTCTTGGAAGTACCTACTTCGGGACAAATATTGGTTGGCGGCGTAGATTTGATGGACAAAAAGACCAACATCAACCTGCACAGACAAAAGATGGGCATGGTGTTCCAGCACTTTAATCTGTTTCCGCACATGACGGTGCTCAAGAACATGACGCTGGCACCTGTTAAGCTGCTGAAAAAGACTAAGGCGGAAGCCGAGGCGAGAGCCAAGGAGCTTTTGCAGACTGTTGGACTTGCGGACAGAGCGAACGCATATCCCAGCCAGCTGTCGGGCGGACAGAAGCAGAGAATTGCGATCGTACGCGCGCTTTGCATGCAGCCCGAGGTCATGCTGTTTGACGAACCGACCTCCGCGCTTGACCCTGAGATGGTTGGCGAGGTACTGGAGGTTATGAAGGACCTTGCACGCAAGGGCATGACCATGCTGGTAGTCACGCACGAAATGGGCTTTGCCCGTGAGGTGGCAACCAGAGTGATCTTTATGGACGGCGGCGTGATCGTAGAGGAGGGCACACCTGCCGAGATCTTCGACGCACCCAAGAGTGACCGACTCAAGAGCTTCTTGGCGAAGGTCCTGTAAACACCTCGGATTACCCCAACTCACAAAAGTTTTTGATCGACCTTTTTGCAAAAAGGTCGCGGGCTCCAAGGGCAGCGCCCTTGGTCGCCTCCGCAGAGGCGAAATTCCCAAAACGCTGTTTTTGGTTCTTTTTGCAGCTCCTTGCTCAAAAAGAACGGAACCGGTTTTCTCACATAAACAAACAAGGGAGCTACCTAAGTAGGTAACTCCCTTATTTTATTACATTGAGATAATTCTTTCCGTTCTTTTTCTTGGCTATGTAGCCGCAAGAAAAAGAACCAAAAAGAACGGCGTTGGAGAAGTTTCGCGCCTGCGGGCGCGACTTGGGGCTCTGCCCCAAGTCCCCGCGAGCTTTTGAAAAAGCTCGATCAAAACTTTTCATCGTTGAGGCGCGTCCGTGTGGTGGCGGTTGACCGTTTACGTGTTACGATATTTCTCCCACGCGTTCTTTCTCTGTTTATGCGCTTTCTCCTTTTTGACCATGCGCTCAAATTCCACGCGGTCAAGGTATCTTGCAAACGCAAAGCCGCCAAAGGTGTAAGTGCCCCAAACGTCCTGCATGCCGTTGTCCATCTCAAATTCGCTATAATCTGTCTCCAGCGGTTTCAGTGTCGCCATGCGCATCTTGTTTCCAAAGTTGGATGCCTGTACCACCATGGTCATACCCGTCACGTCCGGCTTGTATGCGTCGGGCGCAATACCGTTGCCCTTTTCGTCCATCTCCTTAAAGCCGTATACGCGCACAGGCGTGGGACAGAACAGCATGACTTTTACAAGCTTCTGATCGGGTCTGACAAAAATACCGTCAGTGTCAAATTTCAACTTCTTCTTGATCGGGATAGGGAACATGGGCTTGGTCATAAAACGCATGGTGTTTTGCATGGTCGCGTGCGTGCGGTTGAAGGTGACCTGCAGTTGGCGGATCAAAATGGGCATGTACTTCACAGCAAATACCTCTTCGCCCGTATCGATCACCATATCCGCGCCTTGGCGCGCCATAATTGCCGTGGTCAAGGGGTTGTGGCGCACCTTGAGTGAATATCCCTGCTTTTTGCATACCTTGCGGATCAGGCGCATGGATTTGGAGCGGTAGCGCGCAATGATGCAAAGTCCTGCAATCACCAAAAGCAAAACGCCCAGCGCAGGCACAAGCAGCGCAATCCAGCCGTGCAGCACAAACAGCGCAGAGCCGATCAAAATAAACGGCGTGATATACAAAATGCCGATGAAAATGATCAGCAGGGTAGATGCAAGACCGGGCAAAAACCATATTAACTTTTCGAGTTTGTCATCTTTGAGTGAGCGCGGGGGATAAGATTTCATGATCAACCTCCTTGAAAACGGTCAAGCGAACGCTTACTATAATCAAATTATAGCACAAAGCGATCGAACTGTCAATAGGGGGATATAAATTTTTTTGATTTTTTTGAAGAACATGGCAAGATTACTTTTCCTCACGGTTGATGATATCTTGCAATCTCTCCTTGATCGCAGCCAAGCGGCTGTCGTTCTCTAAAATCTTGAATAAAGGGTTGGCATTTAGATGGTAAAGATACGAGCTTGCCAGGCTGCATTCGTTGCTTCTGCCTACCTGCGCATCTTCATAATGTAAGCCTTTGACCATGGGGGAGGTGTGGTCAATGCATGTAAAATTATCGTATTTTTCAAGGTGGTCACACATTTCCTCCAGCTCCGCAAACGCTTGGTCAATATCTTCCGCCTCGGAGGAGCAGATCGCCATATCACGGCAGAGGTGTGCGAGTCTGTTTTCCCAAAAGCCGAAATCTCCGTCCGAAAAGACGATATGGAACATATCATAAATGGCTTTTCGGATGGTGTGACGCTCTTTTGGCGTATAGCCTGCCTCGATACAGGTTGTCAGCCTGCTTTCAGCCATATAAAGCTCATCGCAAACCTTCCAGAAATACCACCTGCAATGGGTGACAAGCTCATCTCCTTTAAGCACTAATCGAAGCAAGTCCTTATTGCTGGGTACTTGCTTTGCATAATCAATGGCAATTTGATCATTCCCGATAGCTGCATGTGTCAGCGCAAGCATTGTCAGTGCGGAAAAATGTATCTCCGAATTTTTACTGCCCAGCAGCTTGTCGGCGATGGCGAAGATCTCGCTGCTGCTGCCGATTCGGTCCACGATGTAAAGATCGTGCATCAGACGATTGAGCACAGTCTCATTGTGTGGGTATTTCTTTTGATACTCTCTGCAAAGCTCCAAGGATTCGCGGCGCTTGCCCTTGTTGACTAATGCCTGCGCTTGCGTTTTGAAGGCTTCGATCTCCTTTTGTTGACGCGCAGCGTCACAGCCGAGCAGGTAGTCCACGGTGGTGTCGTAAAACGCAGCAATGTGGGGCAGCAGAGAAATGTCGGGCATACCGTCTCCGCGTTCCCATTTGGAAACCGATTGTACCGAGATGCCAAGATAGGTGGCAAGCTCCTCCTGTGTAATACCGCGCTCTTTACGCAAGTTCTTAATCATTGTTGAAAAATAGTTTTCCATAAAACCCTCCTTAAGGGAAAGTAACAAACGTTTGTTCTGATTACAGTATAGCATGATTCCTGAAAAAAGCAAGAACCGCTGCGTTCAATTTCGGTTGAAAGAATCTACCAAGAGTGGAATCTTCATGCTAAATAAGCGGTAAGTGAATATTAGTCATCGCGCTTTTTCATGCCCTGTGACCGCTAAAAAGCAGGAGTCTGATACTTGATAACAGACCCCTGCTTATGCTTTTTAGTTTGGTTTTTCGTTGAATTTGCGGGCAAATGCATTTTTACCCCAGTTTTTCAAGCGCAGCCGCAAACGCATCCGCAATCATCTGCGCGGTGGCAATGCCAGTGGAGTTGGTTTCCTCGTAGTGGTTCTCGCCCGTGGCTTCTGTCGCGGTGTCAATATAGGGTGCCTTTTCGTTGAGCAAATAATTGCTCGGGGGAATGATATAGCCAAGCTCATCGTTGCAAAGCCCCACAATCAGCAAATTTTGCACGCCGCGGTCTTTTGCAATCTCGGATAGCGGCGTGGGATCGCCCTTGCCAAGCCCCTTGCCGCTGACCAGCTCGGGGAATATCTCACCCGGCATCAGGCAAAGCGTAACCTCACCCAGCTGCAAAACGCTCAGCTCACTGTGCAGGTCATAACCCGTCATGCTGTCACCGCGGCTGACCTCGTTGCCCAAAATGCCTAAGAATTTGTAGTAAAAGAACAGGGTATTGTCAAGCGGAATCTCCATGTCCACGCGCGAGTATGCAAGCGTGGGCGAGAGCGCGGTTTCGTTTTCGATCGAGAGAATGGCATCGGTCAGAATCTCGGCGGTCTTGCGCATGTTTTCCACCGCGTCAAACGGCTCGGTGAGCTCGCGCGTCATAATCAAGCCGCCAACAGCGCCCGGCATAAACATGGCGTCATCTCCTGTGTCAGCCTTGATTGCATCTGCCACAGCACCCGGAAAATCGCGGCTGAGCAGCGTGTTTGCGCCGCGCAGGGATTCGGCGTGCGAGGCGTAAGAGAGCAAACGAATGCCGTTTTGCGCCTTGTCATGCGGTGCAAAGCGCAGCTGGTAGAGATTGGGATCGTATTCATGCGGTGAGCGTGAGTCATAAAGCAGGTCTTGCGGCATGGCAGAGCCAAAGTACAGCGTGCCCTCGGTGCGGTCATCGTAAGCCGCTTGTGCCGCCAGCACCGCCGCATCAATCAGGTTTTGCATAAAGGCATGGTTCTTGCCATCCTGCGCAGCAGGTCCCCAAAGTCCCAGCGTATCAATGCCGGCATGTGTGTGCGTGGCGTATACGTTTACGGAAACGCAGTCGGTCTGCTTGCAAAAATCCTTGAGGCGGTTGCGAATGGCGGTCACCGTATCGTTGCCAAGCCCCACGCAATCAATGCCGATCAGCAAAATGCCGCCCTTGCCCGTGTCTATCCAAGCAGCACTTGCGCGCTGCAGATCCAGCACGCCCGTGATCTCGCGCCCTGCGTGGTAACCCGCAATGTAAAGCGGCTGTTCCGAGTCCTTGGGCAGCGCGATCTCAATCGAGCCAAAACCCATGCACCAGGCGTCGCCCCCCGATGCGTAAGTGTCCTTGTCTTGCGCGCACGCGGCAAGCGCAGGGATCAGGATGCAAAGCGCAAGCAGGAAAATGAGTGTCTTTTTCATGCTGCCCCCCTTACAGTGAGCCGATCACGGGGATCAGCGCACGCAAAAGATC
The DNA here is from genome assembly GCA_045652835.1 of Eubacteriales bacterium. Classification (GTDB taxonomy): domain Bacteria; phylum Bacillota; class Clostridia; order Oscillospirales; family CAG-272; genus SVQP01. The sequence continues at coordinate 7,487 of JAZOLE010000066.1, forward strand.
GAGAAAGCGCACGTCATTGACGCGGCAGAGTAAGAGTGAGATCGTATAGCTGACAAGCAGCAGCACAACGCCGCCGCAGGTATAAAGAGCGATCCATAAGGCTTTTTTGCTTCCCTTGGGCGGGAAAAACAGCAAAAGCGCGGCAAAGGCGGCAAACAAGAGCAGCGGCAGCAGCCAATGCGGGCTGATGCGTGCGCCCTCTAACTGCGAGAAAATGGCAATAAAGTCAAGCTCACCGCCGCTTTCCAAAAACAGCGCGAGAATGCCGCCAAGATTGTGCAGCGCCAGCGCGGCACCGAGCGCGACGGCAAGCGTGCCGCCTGCCGTAATGCCGACAGATGCCGATATGCGTTTTATGTGTTGTGTTTGCATACGTTCACCTCGCTTATGTAGGGGTTATCTGTCCATCAGCTCATACTGCTCACAGGAGCGGTAATCAATGATCTTGGGGGCCTTTGTCAGCGCGACCAGCACGTAATACTCTGCACCCTGTGCAAATTCGGCTTTTTGGTTGGTTTTGATCTCACCGTAGTGCTCAAAGTATACGTATTGCCACGTTACGTAATCGGGCTTATTTAAGTAGGCGATCAGGGAGCGGCTGTGGCTGTAATTCTTTTCGCTGCGCAGCTCAATGCGCCCGACACGGTCAACCTCTATGGTGTATTTGCCCGTCAGCAGGCAGAACAGCGGCAGGTTTGCCTTGATTGCAATGTATATGACGTAAGCGGCAAAGCCCCAAAGCGCAATCGCAAGGGCAAGAATGAATAACCAGAATACAAACGGCGTATCGGTGTAGATCATTGCCGTGACCACCGTCCAGATTGTTGCAAATGCGGTGATGATCGCAGCCATTGCCAAGAAAAGCATTCCCTGCGAAAACAGCAGGCGTTGCTCGTTTTTGATATATTCGGCGCGACCCAGCGGGATTTTACGGGATTCTTGTTGGTGCATAAGAGCCTCCTGTTTGTTACGGGATATAGTCTGTGTGTCGGTGCTAAGGGCAAGCTCCTCCTGTCCGACAGTAACGAATCATTCTTCCAAAAACACCTTTTTAATGGTTTCCAAGTACCCGTAGCCGTAAAGATCGTCCGGCTCAAGGTAGCTGCTCTCGGTCCATTCGTTCCAGCTGTTGACCGTGAGCAAGGGGTGTCTGTCGGGGTGCTTTTCGTCCAAGTATTGCTTTGCCAGCTCAAAGCCCTTTTGCACGTTTTCGGGCGTGTTTTCGGTGCAGATCTGGTAAATTTCCTTGGAAATAAAGCGCGGCGTTGCATCCCAACCAACCGATACCTGCGGATAGTAGGGCGCGTTGATGTTTGCGTCAATGTACTCCCATTCGCGCTTGACGTCCTCCAGGATGACAGGGTAGGGCCTGCCCATGTAGGCAAAGTCCACGAACTGATAGTGTGTCACGCCGTCAAAGCCTACCTTGTTAATAAAAGTAAAAATGTCGGTCTCGGCATCCAGCATGCGCTGCATGTACTGGCGAGAGCGAATGGTCAGGTGCAGGCAAAGGCCGGGATATCCCGCCTTGATTGTTTCCTCGCGGAAATATGCAATGGCGTCCAAGGTCTGCTGCACGCCGCCAAAACCGCGCACCAAATTTTCAAGGTCGAAGAGCATATAGACGGGCTTGCCGTCGATCTTGTAGTAAGAGGGATGCGAGAAGTATTTTTGGATGGTGCGGTGCACAATGCCGTTAAAGGTCTCGCGGTTGACAGCACCGTCCCAGATCGGCACCTTGCACTCGGAGGTGCGCTTGTCCCACAGGCTCTCGGCGGTGTGGTTTGCCCACATGAGATAGAACTTCATTTTGTGGTTGTTGCGCGCCTTCAAAAATCCGTCGTTGAGGCAATTTTCAAGGAACGGACGGTTGTCATACCAGTACCAGTCGTAAATAAATACGTTGACGCCGTGCGATACCGCCGCCTCGATCTGCATTTCCATGACGTAGGGGTCAGCTTCATTGACGTATCCCCAGCGGGGCTTGCGCGGCCACTTGTGACCGGGGAATCGAGGGGTCATGGCCTTGACGGTCTGCCATTCGCCGTAGCCCTCGGGCCAAAAAATGCGGGAGCGGGGCTCGTCACCTGTGTAGGACGGCCAAACGTATGCTGCAATGTCGTATTTTTTCATAGTCAGACTCCTTTTATTTCATGAATGTCACATTCCCAAAACCCCCGTACATGCGGTTTTTTAGTAAGCACAACCAAGAGGTAGCATTCTTGTCCGTTTTTAAGGGGGCGATTCGATTTCACTTTGCCGTATTTTTCAAAATAGACGTATTGGTTGGTCACGATCTCGGTGTGACCGCCGCGAGATCCGGGAGAGGATACGTATTCCTCTTCGGTTTTGAGCTTCAAGAGCCCTACGCGGTCAATCTCAATGGTAAATTTGCCTTGGCGCATGTAAAGCAAACGAATGCATTGCTGCCGAATGGCATCCACGACCATCACCGCCACCGCCCACAAAAACACCGCGATCAGTATCATCAGCGCGCAGGCAAACCACGTGCGGCTGTGCCATTTGGCAACCATATTCCATGTGACAAGCACGCAAAAGGCAATGAAAAAAACTTGGGCAACAATGAGTTTCAAAAGCTCGATCAACAAATCGCGCTGATGCTGCTGCACGATGTCCTCGCGCGTCAGTATGACTTTTTTATCGTTTTCGTACATGCTATCTCTCCAAAATTTCGTATTTATCGGTGTCGTAATAGTCCACAATACGCGGCTTTTTGGTGTTCAGCACCAAAAGATAAAAGGTTTGATCCGCGTAAGGAGCGGAGTACAGCGTGTGCTTTCCGTACTGCATGAAATATGCGACGTAATGCACCGAGGTTTTGCGATCAATCGAGCCGCTTGTGTGTTCCTTTGCCACGCGTCTGGTCACCTGATCGGTTTCCAATCTGAAATTGCCGTTTTTGAGGGCAAGGTACGCCGAAAGGTTTCTGTAAAAGAACGCGAACACTACTGCCAGTATCGTCCAAAAAAGCAGGGCTGCTGCAATGAACAGGATGGTCAGCAGGGGTGAACCGTTGTTTTCTGTAAAAGCAGAGGCAAGAAATCCTATGCCCAGCGGAATGAAAAATACGGACATGGCCCCAAGGGGAACGCCTGTGTAAACTGCAAGTAGGGCGTAATCTTTACGGCATCTTGCTGCCCAATCACGCAAACGTATTTGTTTTTTAGGTGTTTCTTGCATGGTCATCTCTCCACAATCAAGTATTCGTCAGCCTGATACACGCAAATGATACGGGGCTTTTTTGTCAGCGCAACGAACACGTAGCATTCCTCGCCCTGCTCAAGCGCCTGCTTGGTTTTGAATTTGCCGTGCTTGGTAAAATGTGCATACTGGTTGGTTACGTATTCGCGGTGATATCCCTTGCTAAGGGTATTGGGAACCCATTCCACCTCGGTCTTGAGCTCCAAAAGCTCAATGCGGTCAAGCTCCAACGTATAGCGGTCGAACAGTATCGCCAAATATTGTCCGAGTCCCTTGCCAAGAGAGAAGGTTGCAATCACGCAACCTGCAAAGCAGAGCAGGGCAATAAACGAGAACAGCAGGATCAGCACGATTATGCCGTTGGTCTGCGTGACTGCCAACGCGATGCAGACGATTCCAAAGGTTAACAGCATCACGTACAAAATAGCAAGAAGCACAACCGCCAGCAAAACGCTCGTCAACGCCATATGCTTTTGCTCCTTGATCACCTCTGCGCGTCGCTTGACTTCTCTTTTTTCTTCTTTTTCGTACATATCTTGTCTCCTTATTCTAATCTCTTTCCCACTGTGACGGTGCCGTCCTCTTGCCAATACAGCTCAAAGATCTCGAGGTACTGCTCGCAGCCGGGCTGACGCTCGGCGCAGGAGATGTACCAGCTGCCCTTGTAGCAAAATACCTCTGCGCAGGAGGGCACGTTGGCAGGGCAGAGCGGAGGCACTTTTGGCTCAAGCAGCATGCCGAGCGATTGCCAGCCCGAAATGGGGTTATCCGACACGGCATAGGACGTGCCGTGTCCGCAATTGGTGTAAAAGAGGTAATATTTGCCGTCCTTTTTAAGCACAAAGGGCGACTCCAGCGTAATATCGCAAATATCAAAGGTGTAAGCGCCCTCGTCCTGCCAAGTGCGCATATCGCGCGAGGACGAGATGCCAAGCGCGGTCTGCATGCCGCCCTCGGGTGTCTTACGCGCGGTGCAGTAGTACATGTATGCAGTGCCGTCATCGTCTAAGAACACCATGGAATCGCGGCAATCCGACCATGCTTCCGCCCTCCAAGCGCCCCATTCTCCGGGCAGCACCACGGGGTTGCCCCCGTATTTCTCCCATGTAAAGAGATCGCGCGAGGTGGCAAGGCAGATGGTTTGCGCGATGTGAATATTGACGCCCGTGTAGTACATGTAGTAAACGCCGTCCTTCTCGGTCACACCGGGTGCCCAGACCTGATAGTCATCAGGGCCGCCTCGCTCTGTGGTCAGGCAGGGCGGATGAATCTCCCAATGCACAAGATCGGTCGAGGTCGCGTGCCCAAAGGTGTCGCAAAAGCGGGTATCCCACTCGTATCCCACGTGGCCGCGGATATAAAACACGTGCATGACGCCGTCCATTTCGATGAAAGAGTGGTCGATAAAGCTCATGCCCGGCTCACAGAACATGCCGCGCAAGGGGTATTCGCCCCTCTCAAGTGCGGATACGTAACGCTCGGCGCGTCCCATCAGATTTTGCACGTTGTGACCCGCAGTCTGACCAAAGCGACCGCCGGGGGCAGCGCCTGCGTCAAGCTCCTGCGCGCGTCCCATCAGCGCGTCAATATTGGCAACGGTTTTGCGTGTTTCAAAATCGGTCTTGGTGCGAAAGGGGGCAAGCCGCACGCGCAGATCGCTGTATGCGGCGTAAAAGGGCGTGATATTCATACAAACTCCTTTGCAGCACGTGATGATTTGTTGTTTTTATTATATCACAGTGGCATAGGAATGTAAAGAGCCAAATTGACAAATCGGGATGCATGTGATATAATGAAAGCAAATCACCGCCATATAGCATTGGCGGCATTCGGAGGTGACCGTATGCGATTGACCGAGGCACTCAAGCAAGAGATGCAAAATAGGCCCTTGGGGGTATTTTGTCCCGATCATTTCCGCGGTATGGGCTACCGCACAGGTACAAGTACCTCACCCGCAGGCAGACGCGCTGACGGAATCTATGCGCTCTTTACCCAGCCCACGCCCCATATCTATCAAAACGATCTGATCGTCGGCAGCCAGCGCCCGCTGTTCACCCCTCTGACCGAGGAGCAAATAGCGCAGGCGTCCGAGGCGGTGGCGGCGTATCCCGAGCGTTGGTTTGGCACCAATAAGGACCATTTTGCGCCCGATTACGAGACTGTGCTGGGCGTAGGTATTGTCGGTCTGCTTGCGCAGATCGAAGCGTCCGAGAAAGAGCACGCAAGCGATGCCGATGCGCTTGATTTTCTTGCAAGCATGCGCCATGTCCTGCACGCACTGCAACAGCGTTTGCGCGTGTATGCAAAGCAGGCGAAAGCACTTTTGGGCACGCAGGGCTATGATGATGCGCGCCTTGCAGAGATTGCCAAAAACTGCGAGCAGGTTGCAGACGGCGTACCCGAGAGCTTTGCCCAAGGGTTGCAGCTGGTATGGATGATCCATTCCTGTTTTTTGTACGAGGGGCGGTATGCCATGGCGCTTGGCAGGATTGACCAATACCTGTATCCCTTGTATCAGCGCGACGCTGCGGCAGGCGTGATGGACGGAGCAAGAGCGACCGAGCTGCTCTCAAACACGCTGGTCAAGATCTGTGAGAATCGCTATTATTTTGGCGGCGATGACGTGGTCAATATTTGTATCGGCGGTGTGGATGCCGACGGAAAGTGCGCTGTCAATGCGCTGAGCTACGCGACTCTGTATGCGGTCAGAGATATCAATATGCCGGGGCCCAATCTCTCGGCGCGTATTACGCCCGACACGCCTGATGCCTTTCTGGACGAGTGCTTAAAGGTGATCGGCACAGGGCTTGGATATCCCGCGCTGATGAATGACACGGTCAATATGGCAGCCCTACGCCGCTACGGCTACGATGAGGTCGACGTGCGCAATTACAGCATGGTGGGCTGCATTGAGAATTTTATTACGGGCATGCAGCCGCCCTGGAGTGACGGCAGATTTGATACGCCGCGCTTTTTGGAGTACGTGCTCTTTGAAGGCGAGGGCTATGACAAGGGGCGCAAGGGACTTGTGACCGCACCGCTTAGTGAGATTAAGACCATGGAGCAATTCATGGAAAATCTCGAAGAGCAGCTTGCGCACGGAGTCAAGGAATACGTGCAAGGCTTCCGCGCCTATAATGACGTTGCCGAGCCGCAGCACTATACCTCGCCCTTCTTATCCTGCTTCTGTCGCGACTGCATCGGGCGCGGACGCGACATCAACATGGGCGGCAGCCGCTATCCCTCTGTGCACGGTGCAGCGCTGATGGGCGTGGGCACTATGAGCGATTCGCTTGCCGCTATTGAAAAGGTGGTATTTTGCGACAAGAGCGCAACGCTTGCAGAGCTGGCAGAGGCGCTGAAGTGCAATTTCGCAGGGTACGAGCAGCTGCGTGCGCTGCTGCTGGCAGCACCCAAATACGGCAATAATGATGCTTTTGTGGATAAGTACGCGGTATGGTTCACCTCGTATCTGGCAGATCAGTTTGACAAGTACCGTACGCGTGACGGCGGTGGCATCTATATTGCCATGGCGGCAAATACCAGCAATATCTGGGCAGGCATGCAGATCGGCGCAACGCCCGACGGCAGACGCGCAGGCGAGCCTTTGTCGGATGCGGCGTCTCCCACCTACGGACGGGATATCAAGGGCGCAACCTCCACGCTGCAAAGCGTTGCAAAGCCTGATTATACGCGCTGCGCCTGCGGCACGGTAGTCAATCAAAAGTATTCGCCTGCCATGTTTGAGGACGGCAACCGCGAAAAGCTGCTGCAGCTGATCCGCGTGTATTTTGCCAAGGGCGGGCAGGAGATCCAGATCAACGCCACCTCGGCAGACGTTTTGCGTGACGCGATGGAGCACCCCGAGCAGTATGCTTCGTTGGTGGTGCGCGTTTCGGGCTTTTCCGCGTTTTACGTTACGCTTGGCAGGGAAGTGCAGGAGGACATTCTGCGCAGAACGCAGCAGGGGTAAGGCATGGCAGAGCTGGTCGTATCCAATATTCAACATTTTTCCACGGGCGACGGGCCGGGCATTCGCACCACGGTGTTTTTAAAGGGGTGCAATCTGCGCTGTCCGTGGTGCCATAACCCCGAAACCGTCTCGCCCCTGCCACAGACCTTGTATTTTAAGAGCGCAGATCAGACACGCACGTACGGCACGCGTATGAGCGTGGAGCAGCTGATTCTTGAACTGATGGAGGATGAGGATTTTTACCGCGCAAGCGGTGGTGGGGTGACAATCAGCGGCGGTGAACCGCTTTTGCAGCCGGGAGGCGTTGCGGAGCTTGCAAGGGAGCTTGGCAAGCGCGGCGTGCCGACCATCATAGACACGGCAGGATGCGTGCCATGGGAGCACTTTGCTGCCGTTCTGGACGTAGCGGATGCATTTTTCTTTGATTATAAAACCCCCGATAGCGCAGCATATGCGCAGTTTGGCGGCAATGCCGAGCGGATCTTTGAAAACCTTTGCCGCCTGATCAGGAGCGGCGCGCGCGTGCGCGTCAGAATTCCGCTTATTCCGGGTGTCAATACGTCAGGGGAGCAATGCGCAGCCATGTGTGAGCAGTTGCGCGCGGCTGGGGCACAAACGGTCGATCTTTTGCCCTTTCACCGCATGGGGATAGGCAAATACGAGGCAATGGGGCTGTCTTACGCGTATGCCGACGTGCAGCCGCTCTCGCAGGAGGAAATTGCCCGTATCGAAAGCATGTATAAGCAGTATTTTGAAGTCAAAATTGAACGTTAAAGAGGTATGTTATGAAAGTCAAAGCAGCAGTATTTATGGGCCCGCACAAGCCCTTTGAGGTAAGAGAATTTGAAGTAACCGAAACGCCCTCGGGCTATGGCAGATGCTCGCTGATCGCCAGCGGTATTTGCGGTACCGATCTGCATTTTTGCCGCGGCACTTTGTTCGTTGATCCCATGACCATTGTCGGACACGAATTTGTGGGCAGATTGGTGGATTGTGATGCAGCCGAGGCGGCAGCGTACGGACTTTGCGTAGGAGATAACGTGATCGCGGATATCGCGGTGCCCTGCGGCGAGTGCCTTTTGTGCCGCGAGGGGGATGACGCGAACTGCGTGAACATGCAGGTGACCAACGGCGGTAGCATTGAGGTTGCGCCTTATATGTACGGCGGCTATACCGAGGTCAATTACACGCCCCTTACCAATCTGGTCAAGATTCCCGAGGAGCTGGATCCTGCTATGGTAGCCACCTTTGCTTGCCCCGGACCTACCGCCATTCATGCGTTCCGTCTTGCAGGTCAGGCAGGCGTTAAGCTGCATGGCAACACGGTTGCAGTGGTGCAGGGACTTGGACCTGTGGGCTGCTTTGCCGTGCTGTATCTCAAGGCTATGGGCGTGGGCAAGATCTACGCCATCACGGCAGGGGATAACGCGCAAAGAGAAGCACTTGCACTTGCGCTGGGCGCGGATGAGGTGCTCAACCTGACACGCCAGGGCAAGGATGCCGTTACAAAGAAGCTGCAGGCAGAGAACGGCGGTCTTGGTGTGGACCTTTGCTTTGAGGCATCCGGTGCGCCTGCTGCGGTGGCACAGGGCATGGATATTCTGCGTAACCGCGGTGTATACCTCATCCCCGGACAGTACAGCAACAGCGGCGGCATTGAGATCCAGCCGCAAATCATCACCTTTAAGGCGCTGCACATCATTGGTTCGTCGCAGTACTCCATGGTGGACGTCAAGGACTATCTGACCTTCCTTTGCGCGCACCCCGAGTGCCATGAGAGCATTGTATCTCTTGGCAGCCGCTATGCGGTGGCAGACGTCAATAAGGCAATTGAAGACGCCATGTCGGGCAACAACGTCAAAACGCTGCTTGTCAAGGAGTAAAGGAATTTTATGGAACATAAAATATACGCCAGATATCCGCTTGGAAACAAAAGCCGCGCGTGGAAGCAGGATAATTTCATCCTTTCCAATTTCTCGGCGCGTGCGAGTGATATGCGCAAGTGTCTGCGCAACTGCAAGGACGCCGGCTTTAACACGGTTGAGATCGGCTGGGCAACGCACGAGCAGGCAGACGAGGCGGTCATTTACTGTGAGCAGGAAGGGCTGGATCTCATTTTTCAGGACCTTTCGCGCTACGGTGGCATGCAACGCTACAGGCATTGCGAGAGTGATGCGCTTTCCGAGGTCATTCGCGAAAAGCGCGCGTATAAGCGATTGATCGGCTATTACATTTGGGATGAGCCGTGGAAGGACGATCAGTTACAGGCGGCGCGGACCTTGACCGATGAGTGCGAGCGCGAAGCCCCCGACCTGCTGCCCTTTACGGTGGCGATCCCCAGCTATAACCCCGACGATACGTGGGAAAACGGCACGTTTGCCGCCTATCTTGAGCGGTACGTGACCACCATCAATCCGCCCATTCTGTCGCTGGATTATTATCCCGTCGGCTTGCCCGGCTACACGCTCGAAAAGCAGCTGGACGATTCCAAAATGTGGCTTGACCTTGGCTGCATGAAGGTGCTGGGGAAGAAGTACGGGCTGCCGCTTTGGTTCTATTATCAGGGCGTGGATCTGCACAAGGCAGGGTATTTCACCTTCCCCATGATCCGCTGTATGATGTATGCAGCCACGCTGTACGGCTGCAAGGCTCTGCAGCATTTCTCGGCGGTTGGCTCGATCATCGATCAGGACGGCAACAGGGAATGGTCGTTTGAGGACCAGAAGATCATCCACGAGGAGTTCCGCAATCTTGGCGGCACGCTCATGGCTTTGACTTCGAGGCGCGTCATTCACGATCAAACCCTTGATACGGGCTTTGCGGCGTATGCCGAAATGCACGAGACCGAGGTGGATAGCGCGTACCTTGCGGGTAAATTGCCGCGTCGCGCGTCGGTTGCCGAATTCGAGGACGATTACAAAAATGGGTATATCATGATCCTCAACCGCGATTATGAGGTCGCGCAATCGTTCAGCCTACCCTTGAACGGCAATTACCGCCTGTACGAGGTGTCCAAAACCGACGGTTGCCAGTACGTCATCGCGGATAGCACCGATCACATCAACGTCACCCTCGCCAAAGGCGATGCTGTCCTGTACCGCATCCAAAACGCAAGCGAGCAAGCGTTTACCGCGGAATATCGATTGATCAAATAAAAAAATGAGGCTGTCACGCGCGTGACAGCCTCGTTGTTTTATTTGTTTACGTACCAAACAGGTGACAACGCCGCCTCGTCCGAAAGGGGATCGCGGTCGGCGCGGGCGAAAATCGTTTCCATGACGTCTTTCATGATGCGCGCATCGCACGCCTGTACGGGTGCGTCGCCTATGCGACCGTCGGTGATGGCTCCGTGGTAACGGAATGCGGTCTCAAATTGGGGAAAACGTGCCGAAATGTCATTGGTAAAGGTGCAACTGTGACGCTTGACGCGGCGCGTGACCACCTCGCCCGATGCGCGCTTGATTTTAACCTCGGTCGTGTCGTCCGTGATGCGGTTAGGGATTTGCAGCATCTCGTCCACCGCGTGCAAATATGTGTTGCGCGCGTGCGATGTGCCCACAAGCAGCACGTAGCCGCCCATCTCGTATATCTTGCCGTAGCA
>JAZOLE010000067.1:0-8922 GCA_045652835.1 Eubacteriales bacterium
GCGTGGGTGGGGGTTGGGGGGTGTGCAATATGTGAATACCCCTGTGCAAAATCAGCATTATTTTCTTAAATACATTTATGACTATCGTGCAATGCTGCGCCGATAACTGTGCCGAACTGCGCGTTTTCGGGAATGATGAAATTCACCCCAAACTGATCCAGCGACTCAAACGTTTTGCGAATGGGTGCAATGGTCGAAAGGTTGCCCGTCAGCACTACGTCCTTGACACCGCAGCCTCTTGCCGCAAATACCGCTACCATGGCAATCGTCTCGGCTACCATATTCGCAACACCCAGCGCCAAATCCTCGGGCGTGGCAATGTCGCTGACCTTACCGAAGTTGGAAACCGTCAAATTATCCTTCATATTCTCATACGTGCGGTTCTTGGAAATGTCGCTGATGCGCAAGTCGATCTTGGCAATGTCACCCTGTGCGCAAAGCTCCTCAATATGTTCTACGGTATTCACGCCCGTCAGCTTCTGCGTCAGCCCCAGCAGTGTGCCGCCACCAACGCCCGTACCGCCAAGATACTTGATTTCGGTCGCATCGCCTACCTTCTTGGAGTGAATGAGTGCCGTGCCCGTGCCCATGCTGACCACGATTGCCTCGTCCAATCCCGAGAGATACAGACCGCCCAAGCCAATGCACTCAAATTCGGAGACGTTGTTGCAGGGCAGGGTATAAATGGGTTGCGAGCGGAAGGAAGAGCCGCCGCCCGTCATCATGACCTTATCCACGTCCGAAAGAGCAAGTCCGTTTTCCATGGTAAAGCGTCCGAATGCACCGTATATCGATGTAATGGGGTCGGTTGCCTGTACGAACAGGGGCGCGATCAATGCCTCGCCACCGTCCTCACCGAGGCGGAAACCCACGATTTTGGTGGTCGAGCCACCCACGTCAATGCCTACAACGACCTTGTTTTGTGCTTTATTCTGTTGCATGATGAAAATTCCTTTCGTTAGCAGCAAATAATCTTTATTACAGTATAGCATCATCTTGCAAAAAAATCAAGTATATGTTATAATGAATTGAAAAAATACCCAAGGAGCAGGGATATGACTAATCAAAAGGATATTTTACGTGCAAAAAAGCTGTTCGTGTTTGATATGGACGGTACCATTTATCTTGGCAACAAAGTGTTTGACTTTGCCATTCGTTTTATCGACCACCTGCGAGAGAACGGCTACCGCGTGCTGTTTTTTACCAATAACGCCTCGCACACCACCGAGTTCTATATGGGCAAGCTCTCGCGTCTTGGCTTTTCGCCCCGCGAGGACGAGATCATGACCTCGGGAGATGTGACCGTGGAATTTTTGAAGCGTCACCGCCCCGGCAAGAGCGTGTACCTGGTAGGCACGCCCGAGCTGGTTGAGCATTTCGGTGCGTCCGGTATTCCCATGCTCAGTGGCAATGAGCAGAGTGCCGACATCGTTGTGACCAGCTTTGATACCACGCTGACCTACGAAAAGCTGGATAGCGCCTGCAGACTGGTGCGCTGCGGAGCGGAGTATCTCTCCACCCATCCCGACTTTAACTGCCCTACCGAGACAGGCTTTATCCCCGACAGCGGCGCGATTGCAGCGTTTGTGACCGCCTCTACGGGTGTACAGCCCACGTATTTCGGCAAGCCTTACGTGCAGACCGTGGAAATGATCTGCGAGGCGACAGGCATGCAGAAGGAGGATATTTGCATCTTCGGAGACCGACTTTATACAGACATTGCGCTGGGCAGATTGCATGGCGTGACCGCTATTTTGGTGCTGACGGGCGAGACGCAGCAGGCAGACGTGGATGCTGCACAGCCTGCGCAGCGCCCCGATATGACCTTTGCTTCCTTGGCAGAGGTAGACTCTTTGATGTTTGACTGATAAAACCGTCATAATTGGAGGAGAAAACATGAGAACAAACAACGTGTGGGTGCGCTTGCTGCTTTGCATGCTTGCCGCGCTGATGATGCTTTCGTTTGCCGCTTGTAACCCGTCCGAGGGACAGGGCGAGCAGACCGAGGGCACGACCGCGCCCGAAACCGAGACGGAAACCGATGCTCCCGCACAGAGCGAGAGTGAGACCGTAGGGTCGATCCAAGAATCGACCGCCCCTGAAACCGAACCCGAGCCGGATGACGGCATTCCGTTGGATAGTCTTACGATCGGTGGCGTGGACATTACCGAGTTTACACTTGTTGTGCAAGAGGGTGGCGCTGCTTGCGTGCGTGACAGCGCGGACGAGCTTGTGCAGTACCTTGAGCAGGCAACCGGCTTTCGCATTGAGGAAAAGGCATCCGAGCACGAGATCGTGATTGGTGTGACCGACCGCGACACGGCCGCTGTGACCGAGGCGCGCGCCAAGGTTGAGCTGGATGGCTACACCATGCTGCTGGACGGCGGCAAGCTTTACATTACGGGCAGTATGGATCGCGGCACCATGTACGGTGTGTACTGCTTTTTAGAGGACTACATCGGCGTACGCTTCTTTGCGGCTGATACCACTGTTATTATCAATCAAAAGTCTGCCGAGATCCCCGAGGGCTTTACAAAGCTGCACAACCCCAGCTTTGAGCTGCGCGATACCTATTGGTATGACATGCGCTATAAGCAGGAGTTTGCAAACCACTCCAAGGATAACAGCTTTTACGATTCCTCCATTCCCGTTGCAGACATTGGCGGCGGTGTGGGCTATGCGGGCAGATTTGTACATACCTTCAGCCTTTTGATGGGAAGCGTGCATCAGGGCAACGTGCAGCCTTGCCTGACCGATGAAGAGGTATATCAGACCATGCTTGCAAGTGTGCGTGAGTGGCTGGACGCTAACCCCGAGGCAACCATCATTTCGGTATCGCAAAATGACTCCGACCCCGGTAAGGGCGGCTGCAATTGCAAGAACTGCAAGGCGATCAATGATAGAGAAGGCACCGAGATGGGATCGCTTTTGACCTTTATCAACCGTATTGCAAACGATATCAAGGAAGATTATCCCGGTGTATACGTAGATACGCTTGCGTACCGTTATACACGTAAAGCGCCCAAGAATCTCCGCCCTGCGGATAACGTGATCATTCGTCTGTGCTCGATTGAGTGCTGCTTTACGCACACCTTGGACGACGCGACCTGCAGCCGTAACAAGGAATTCTGCAAGGATATTGAGGAGTGGAGCGCAATCTGCGATAATTTGTACATTTGGGACTACACCTACAATGCAGAAACCTACTTTACCTTCTTCCCCAACTTTGACGTGCTGCACGCCAACGTGCAGTTCTACAAGGCGCACAACGTCAAGGGCGTGTTCCTTGAGGGTCAGCAGGTCTCCGTTTCGGGTGAGTTTGCCGAGCTGCGTTCGTATCTGCTGGCAAAGCTTTTGTGGGATCCCGATATGACCGAAGAGCAGTACTACGCGTACATGGATGAGTTTATGCAGTATTACTATGGCGCGGGTTGGACGCTGATCAAGGATTACATGCAGCAGATGACCGCGCACGCCATCAAGAAGAATCCGCACGTCGGTATCTTTGACAAGGGCGAGAAGATGTTCCCGTTCACCAACGATAAGGGTAAGAGAGATACCAAGTTTGCCCGCGGATTTTTAGACGTGTGGGCACAGGCGTATGAACTGGCAGAGACTGATCTGCAAAAAGCGCACGTGGAGAAATCCTCGATTCAGATTTACTATTATTGTAGCTTGAGCGGCGGCACCTCGCAGCGCAAGGAATATTTGAAAAAGGTTTACGAACTGTGTGAGAAATACGGTATTGAGTACTACAAGTACGTAGTACCCATGCCCGATTCCTCGCAATCGGATAACCTGAACAGTTTGTTGTAAGCAATTGAAAGGAATTTTTTATGGCATTTGATGCTGGTATGCTTGCCTGCACGCTGCATGAGATATGCAGCGTGGGGCAGGGCGGCAGAATAGAGAGGGTGCTGCAGCCCGAGAGAGACGAGATCGTGCTGCAAATGCGCACAACGCTTGGCGGTAAGCGACTGCTCATCAACGCGGGTTCGAACAATCCGCGCATCGGCTTTACCGAGCTGCAAAAGGAAAATCCGCAGCAGCCGCCCATGTTTTGTATGCTACTGCGCAAGCATTTGTCGGGCGCAAAACTGTGCGCGGTCAGACAACTGGGCTTTGAGCGCGCAGCCGAGCTGGAATTTGAAACGCGCGATGAGATGGGCTTTACCTGCACGCGCTACCTGATCGCAGAGGTCATGGGCAAGTACAGTAACCTGATCTTTACCGACGGGGACAAAAAAATACTTGCCGTGCTCAAGACCGTGGATTTTACCACCTCCAGCAAAAGGCAGGTGCTGCCTGGCATGACGTATGAGCTGCCGCCTGCGCAGGATAAGTGCAATCCCTTGGAGGAGAGTGCCGAGGGCTTTGCCTCTGCATACGCACAGGCGGACCCCGAGCAAAGAACCGACCGCTGGATACTGGAGCGGTATATGGGTATCTCTGCTGCGGTGGCAAGGGAAATGGCGTATCGCGCCACCAGACACACCGACACGCCCGTGAAATATTGCACGGCAGCCGAGCTGTGGCAGGCGTTTGAAGCGATCATGTGTGCGGTGCGCACGGGAGATTATACGCCTACTATGGTAAGCGACGGCACAAAGCCCGTGGAATACGCCTTTGTAACGCTTTCGCACTACGGCGTGGATATGCCGCGGCGCGAGTACGTGAGTGCGGGGCTGATGCTGGATGACTTTTTTGCCTCGCGTGACCGTGAGAGCCGCATCAAGCAGCGTGCTTCGGATATTTTGTCGCTCTTGACGCACGGTGAGAGCCGTATTACCAAAAAGCTGGAGGCGCAGAGAGGCGAGCTTGCCGAGTGCGAGAAAGCCGAGGTATATAAAAAGTACGGCGATCTGATCATGGGCAACCTGTATTGCATCGAAAAGGGTGCTAAGCGTGCAGAGCTTGTGGATTACGAGGATTGGGATGAGCAGAACGGCACGTACGGCAGCTGCATTGTGGAGCTGGATGACCGCCTGACCCCCGTGGCGAACGGACAGAAGTACTACAAAAAATACACCAAGCTGCGCAACGCCAAGGTGGAGCTGACAAAGCAGATCGAGCTTGGCGAAAACGAGCTTGCCTACCTTTATACCGTGTTTGATGCGCTGACAAGAGCCGAGACGCAAGCCGATCTTGATGAGATCCGCGAGGAGCTTTACCGCTTTGGTTACGCCTCGCGTATGAAGGGCTATGCCGCGCCCAAGAAGAACAAAAATCCCGTGGTCATGCAGTTTACAACCACCAACGGATATCGCGTGCTGTGCGGAAAGAACAACGTGCAAAACGAGTATATCACGCACAAGGTGGCGGATCGAAATGACTGGTGGTTCCACGTCAAGGGTATGCCCGGCTCGCACGTGGTCATGATCTGCGACGGGGAAGAGCCGCCTGCAGAGGACTTTACCGATGCAGCCGAGATTGCGGCGTACCACTCCAAGGCGCAGGGCGAGCACATCGCGGTGGACTACATTCAGGTGCGTCACGTCAAAAAGCCGCCCGCGGCAAAGCCGGGACTTGTGATCTATCACACCAACTGGACGGCGTACGTCACGCCCAGTGAAGACAAGATCAAGCAGATGAGAAACAAATAAAAAAAGAGAGCGAAATGGTCAGCCCATTTCGCTCTTGCTTTTTTACTTCAAAGGATCAACAAACGTTACCTTTTCGATGATGACGTTGCTCAAAGGCTTGTCGTTGCCGTTGGTATCAACTGCTGCGATTGCGTCAACCACGTCCATGCCTGCCAGTACGTAGCCGAATGCTGCGTAGCCACCGTCAAGGTGAGAAGAATCTGCATCACAGATAAAGAACTGGTTGGTTGCGCTGTTGGGATCGTTGGTTCTTGCCATGGAAAGAACGCCGCGCACGTGCTTGAGGTTGTTGACGTGGCCGTTGCTCGTAAACTCACCCATAATCGTGCTTGACTCGTGCTGTGCACCGGTACCGTCAAAGCCGCCGCCCTGAATCATAAATTCCTGAATAACGCGGTGGAAGATCTTGCCCGAGTAATGTCCGCTCTTGACCAGCTTCTGGAAGTTTTCAACAGACTTGGGAGCTACGTCGGGGCGCAGACGCACCACGATGTCGCCGTAGTCCTTGACCGTGATCTTAACGTAATCGGTCACGTCGGTAGTTTCTGCGAAATCCGTTGCCTTAAAGGAGTTGATCTCGCTCTTTACCTCGGTCATGTTGACCTCAGGGGCTTCAAACTTGGGCTGGAACGCACCGGTTGCTACCATGATTGCGATCACGATGGCAGCGACCACTGCAAGGCAGAGGCCTACGGTGACTAAGGTGATAATGGTGTTGGTGTTGTCCTTGGGGGGCTGCACGATGTTACGTGACTGATAGCCCTTGTTGCTGTATTTTTTGCTCATTGATGCATACCTCGTTTCTTTTGTACCATAGTATTGTAACAGAAAGGACTTGTTCTGTCAATAGCGTGCTGTGTGAATTTGCATTTTGTACATATATATAGGAGGTGGATAAGGTGCAGGGAACGGATATTCATACGTGGGCGTCTCGCCTGATCGTGCTGACGTGCGCGTTGGTGCTTGCGTTTGTGCTGGGTAAGTACGGCGTGCCTGTGCTGATGCCGTTTTTGCTGGCAGGGATCACGGTCATGTTCGTGCGCCCTTTGGGCAAAAGGCTATCAGGCTTGATTGCGGTGCGGCAGGGGATCTGTTGCGTGGCGGTCATGCTTTTGCTGCTCTGTATTGCGGGTGGCGCGGTATATCTCGGAGGCTATTATCTGTGGAGGGAAGCGTCCGCGTTTTACGCGTGGCTGTATGCAAATGCCGACTCGGTGATTGATGCGCTGGGCGGCTTGTTTGCTACAAAAGGGGAAGGGGGCATGCTGCCCACGTTTTTGCAAAAGCTTTTGGAGCTGCCGCTGATCGCGGACTTTTTCGGAGGGCTTGATGCCTTGGCGCAAAGGCTGACGGGGGCTTTGCTTGAGCGGTTGGGCGAGCTTTTGACGGGAGCGGCATGGAACGCGGCAACCTCTCTGCCTGCGGGCGTGCTTTCGGTGTTGGTGTTTTTGCTGTCCTGCTTTTATCTTGCCTTGGACGGCGAGCGGCTGTACGCTCTGGCACTTGGGTGCTTTGCACCCGCAAGCCGCACGCGCGTGCGCGAGGTGTGCGACGCTACGGCACACGCCCTGCGTGCGTATCTGCGCGCGTACGGATTGCTGTTTTGCCTGTCGCTTGTGCAGCTTTTGATCGGCTTTTGGATCATTGGCGTGCGGTATGCGTTCTTAGTCGCCTTTCTCATCTCGCTTTTGGATCTGCTGCCCGCGCTCGGGGCGGCTGCCGTGCTGATCCCTTGGAGCGCGCTTGCGTTTGCCTCGGGCAACGTGCGAGTGGGGGCGGGGCTGTTGATCCTTGCGGGTGTGGTTACGCTGCTGCGGCAGATTACCGAGCCGAAGATCGTGGGCAAGAGCTTGGGGCTTCACCCCTTTGTCGCGCTTGTTGCCATGTACGCAGGGCTGCGATTGTTCGGCGCTGTGGGACTTGTGCTGGGGCCGTGCGCGGTGATCGTGCTGCAAACAGTTATAAAAAGTGATGTTACGGCTTTGCCGCAGTGATAAATACCGAAGGCACGTCATTGTGCGTAGCACTACATCACTTGCGCGCAGCGCAAACATCACTGTCCGAAGGGCAACAAATAAATGACCGCGCACAGCCTTTGGCTATACGCGGTCATTTATCTTTGCTTTTCGGTGGGTTAGGCCGTCAAAGCGGTTTGATTACAGATTGTTGAGCGCCTTGGTGAACTGGCTCTTCTTGTGAGCTGCAGCATTCTTGTGAATGATGCCCTTGGAAGCTGCTACGTCGATCTTCTTAACAGCTGCCTTGTAGGTAGCCTGTGCCAGCTCGGTGTTACCGGATGCAAGAGCAGCCTCGTACTTCTTGATCTCGGTCTTGAGTGCAGAGCGGAATGCCTTGTTCTTCAGAGTCTTGGTCTCGATAACCTTTACTCTCTTCTTTGCAGACTTAATGTTCGGCAAGTTCGTATACCTCCATATAAAATTTCCATATGTGGTGCGCCATGGTACCGTGCCTGAGAGGGTGCACTCGCAAGGTAACCCCATATACTCCAATATCATACCACAAACTTTTGCGAAATGCAAGAGTTTTTGCGAAATTATTTTGCCAAAATTTTCAACATATTTTCTTTGTCTTTTGTGCAAATTCTGCGCAAAGTGACGATATTGTGCCGATATATCATATTATAAGAAAATTTTTGAAAAAAATATCGAAAAACACTTGACAAAAGGGAAATGCTTTGCTATAATATTAAACTGCATTATAATCGCTTGCAGTATGGGGTTTTACTGCCAATGCGACAAAATACACAGTTATTTTTGGCGCGATTTATGCAAAAAAGATAACAAAAAAGACGTGATAGCTCGCAAGGGCTACCAACTACTTTGAATGGAGTGAAAATTACATGATCAATTTGAAAGATCAAAAGCTCGGACAAAATGTGAGAAAGTCCTTCTCGCGTAACACTCGCTTCAATCTCGAGCTCCCCAATCTGGTCGAAGTTCAGACCAAGTCGTTCCAGTGGTTCTTGGACGAGGGTCTGATGGAGGTGCTGCGTGACGTATCCCCCATCACCGACTACTCCGGCAACTTGTCCATCGAGTTCGTATCCTTCTCGCTGGATTCCAAGCCCAAGTATCCCGTAGAAGAGTGCAAGGAGCGTGACGTTAACTACGCAGCGCCCTTGAAGGTCAACGTCCGTCTGACCAACAAGCAGACAGGCGAGGTCAAGCAGACCGACATCTATATGGGCGACTTCCCCTTGATGACCGAAACCGGTACATTCGTCATCAACGGTGCAGAACGCGTTATCGTTTCGCAGATCATCCGTTCTCCCGGAAGTCGGAGGCCAAGCGGTCTTAGG
>JAZOLE010000068.1:0-5238 GCA_045652835.1 Eubacteriales bacterium
GCCCGACGTTTGCGAGCAGCTGCGTGCCGTAACTGCCGACTATACTGTGGCTGCGGTGGGGTATTCCGCCTTTCCGCGTGACGCCAAGGATTCCTACATGCCTTGCTTTTTGGCGGGTAAGACGGCTGCAACCGCCTTTGCTGCCGGTCTTGGCGTGCCGCTGTATGCGTTCTCGCATCAGAACGGGCACATCATGGCAGCAGCATACGCATCGGGGCAGATGGAGCGGCTGATGCAAGCCCCCTTTATTGCCTTTCACGTGTCGGGCGGCACCACCGAGGCTGTGCTTGTCACGCCCGAGCAGGGCAGTATCAGGAGCGTTACCTTGGTTGGCGAGACGGCTGACCTCAACGCAGGGCAAGCCATTGACCGCATCGGCGTTGCCATGGGACTTTCGTTCCCGTGCGGCAGAGCGCTGGAGCTGCTGGCAGCCGAGGCAACCGGCAAGATCCCCAAGCCGCGCGTGTCGGTAAAGGGCAGCGTGTGCAATCTCTCGGGGCTTGAAAACCTTGCCTTGAAGCTTTACAACATGACAGGCAACAAGGCGCTGGTCAGCGCATATACCTTGGATTTCGTGGCACAAACGCTCTCGCAGATGACCGAAAACATTCTTGCCGAGCACGGCAGAATGCCGGTGCTGTATGCAGGCGGCGTCATGAGCAATTGCCGCATCCGTGAGCGCTTGGAGCGCAAGTTCCACGCGTATTTCGGCGCGCCCGCATTTTCTGCGGACAATGCCGCAGGCACAAGCCTTTTGTGCCGTAATCAATTCATGAAAGGAGAGTAAACTGCATGCAGGACGCCAGACAGTATTTTTCGATTACCCAACTCAATGAATACGTCAGAATGCTGCTGGACGGCAACGCGGTACTCTCGGATATATGGATCAAGGGTGAGATTTCCAATTTCACCAACCAATACAGGACCGGGCACATGTATTTCTCGGTCAAGGATGCGGGCGCGACCGTGCGCGTGGTCATGTTCCGCACGCATGCCTCAAGGCTGAAATTCGAGCCGCGTGACGGCATGAAGGTGCTGCTGCATGGCAGAGTATCTGCATACGTGGCAGGCGGTCAATACCAGTTTTATGCCGATCTGATGGAAGCCGACGGACTTGGCAGCCTGTACCTTGCCTTTGAGCAGTGCAAGGCACGCTTGCAGGCAGAGGGGCTGTTCGCGCCCGAGCGCAAAAAGCAGATCCCCAAGCTGCCGCGTCGCGTAGGTATCATCACCTCGCCCACGGGTGCTGCCATTCGTGATATCATCAACGTCACAGGGCGCAGATATCCGCAGGGTGAGCTGCTGATTTTTCCCTCGCTGGTGCAGGGAGAGCAGGCGGCTGCGTACTTAGCAGGCGGCATCCGCTATTTCAATCGCGCGCAAAACGTAGACGTGATCATTATCGGGCGCGGCGGCGGCTCTATCGAGGATCTTTGGGCGTTCAATGACGAGCGCCTTGCCAGAGAGATTGCAGCCAGCGAGATACCCGTGATCTCGGCTGTCGGACACGAAACGGACTTTACCATCTGCGATTTTGTTGCGGATCTGCGCGCGCCCACACCAAGTGCCGCGGCAGAGCTGGTCTTTCCGGATCGGCTTGCACTCAAGGCTGAGCTTGACGCACGTCTTGCCCGTATCGGGGCTTTGGCGCAATCGGGCGTGCAGGCAAGAAGGCAAAAGCTGCAAACGCTTGCAGCCTCCCGTGCCATGCGCTCTCCCGTCACCGTGCTTGCGGAGAAGCAGATGCGCATAGACGAGCTTTGGATCAGGCTGCAAAACGCAGGGCAGCAGATGACCGAGCGCAAAAAGGCAACGCTTGCAGCGTCTGTCGGTAAGTTGGAGGCGCTCAGTCCGCTTGCCGTGCTGCAAAGGGGTTATGCCGTGGCAGCCGATGCCAAGGGCGAGGTGGCAACCTCGGCAGCAGCATTTGAGCCGGGGCAGCCTATCAGAGTAAGATTTTCGGACGGTGCGGTCACGGCAACCGTGGACAGCATCGAAAAGGAGCAGTTATGGAACAAAAAATGAGTTACGAGCAGGCGCTTGCAAGATTGGAGCAGATCATTCGCGCCATGGAAAACGATAAAATCGCGCTCAAAGAGTCGCTGGAGCTGTACGAGGAGGGCGTTGCGATCGTGCGCCGCTTGTCCGCAGAGCTTGACGATGCCGAGAGAAAGATCAAGATCCTGCAGCAGAACGCGCAAGGCGAGATTGTTGCAGTTGATTTTGTGACCGATGACACCGACCTGTAAGGAGACAACATTGTGATTCCCGAATTTTTGAAAATCGATGCAGCTGCCACACAAGCGCGGCTGCAAGAGATATATCCCACAGGGGCGCGTACCTGTAACGTGCTGTACGAGGCACAAAACTATAGCCTGTTGGCAGGTGGTAAGCGCATTCGTCCTGCGCTGGTGATCGAAACCTGCCGCTGCTTGGGCGGTGATGAGCGCGTCGCGCTGGATTTTGCGGCTGCTGTGGAAATGGTGCATACCTATTCTCTGATCCATGACGATCTGCCGTGCATGGATGATGACGATCTGCGTCGCGGCAGACCCACCAACCATAAGGTGTTCGGTGAAGATATCGCGATCCTTGCCGGTGACGGACTTTTGACCGATGCGTTCGGTGTGATTTTGTCCTGTCCTTATGCAAGCGCACAAAGCAGAGCGGATGCCGCGCTTGCGCTCTCAAAGGGAGCAGGCAGCTTTGGCATGGTCAAGGGGCAGGTTATTGATATGTTCGGTGAGAAAAATACTTTGACCGAGCAGGAGCTATTGGAGCTGCATCGCGGCAAAACAGGGGCTTTGATTGAGGCTTCCGTGCGCCTTGGCTGTTATGCTGCAGGGCTTGAGAGCAGCGATGCAAGAGTGAACGCCTTGGTGGCTTATGCGCAAAATATCGGGCTTGCTTTTCAGGTCATCGATGACGTGCTGGACTGCACGCAAAGCGCCGAGGTCATGGGCAAGAGCGTAGGTGGCGACGCAAGAGACCAAAAAACCACCTTTATGCGCTTTTATGACGTGCAGGGGGCTATGGAATACGCCCAAAGGCTGACAGATGCGGCAATTGATGCCGTGGAAAATATCGAGGGTAGCGAAAATCTTGTGGCCCTTGCAAAATATCTTGCAAAACGAAGCTATTGACACTTCAGGGAGTGAATAAACATGATATTCAAACAGTTTTTTACCAATTATGTCGTCATGTCTGCGCTTGTCGGTTGGTTTGCCGCGCAGGGACTCAAGATCGTGACGGGATACTTTAAGCATAAGAAATTCAATATCGTAGACGTGCTGTTTGGCTCGGGCGGCATGCCCAGCTCGCACTCTGCAGCCGTGATGGCAACCGCTGTTGCCACCTGCATTGTGTTTACACCTGCCTCGTTTGAGTTTGCTGTTGCAGGCGTGCTTGCCATGGTTGTAATCAATGACGCAATGGGTGTGCGCCGTCAGGTCAGTAAGCAGGCGGTCATTCTCAATAAGCTGGTTATTGACGTAATCAATGCAGAGAACAACGAGAAAAGAGAAAAGCACCTCAAGGAGCTGGTAGGTCATACCCCCTTGCAGGTATGGGCAGGCTGTGCGGTCGGCATTGCAGTACCTTTTCTGCTCAAGCTGATCCCCGTGTTTGCGCAAAGCATTCAGTTTATGCGCGGAGCGTAATGATGAGAGCAGACCTTTATCTTGTGGAGAACGGCTACGTCAAAAGCCGTACCGCTGCAAGAAAGTATATAGAACAAGGGCATGCCTTGCTTGACGGCAAGGTGATTGCCAAGCCCTCGCAGGAGATTGATGACGGTGAGCACCAAGTAGAAATACTGGAGCGTGAGAGATACGTCAGCCGCGGCGGTCTTAAGCTTGAGGGCGCGTTGCAAGCCTTTGGCATTGACGTGAGCGGCATGCGCGCTGCTGATATCGGTGCTTCCACGGGCGGCTTTACCGATTGCCTTTTGCAGGCAGGTGCGGCATACGTATACGCCATTGACTCGGGCAGGGATCAGCTTGATCCTGACCTGATGCTGGACGAGAGAGTGAGCTGCATGGAGGGCGTCAACGCCCGATACCTGACAACCGAGGATATCGGAGGCTGCGTGGATATCGTGGTCATGGACGTGTCGTTTATCTCGCAAACGCTGATTTTGCCTACCGTAGCAAGTCTTTTGCGCGACGGTGGCATCTACGTCGGGCTGATCAAGCCTCAATTTGAAGCAGGCAGAGCCGCGCTTGATAAGCATGGCGTGGTCAAGAGCGCAAAGCACCGTCGCGAGGCGGTCGAGCGCGTGCTGGATGCGGCAGCCGAGGCAGGGCTTGGGCTTTGCGGCTTGATCCGATCCCCCATTCAGGGCGGTGAGGGCAACGTGGAATATCTTGCATATTATATCAAAGGAGAGCAAAGAGCGAACGTGCGACAGAATGCCGTGCTGACCTTGTTTGCATCCGAGAGAAAGTAGGCTTTTTGATGAAACGAGTAGCTATTATTACCAATTATAATATTACCGAAAAGGCGTACGCTGCCATTGCGGTTGCGGAGCGTCTGATCTCGCACGGCTGTGAGGTCACTGCAGCCGTTTATAACCGTGAGCGCTTTCTCAAAATGGCGCAGGGCAGAGCAGAGCTTTTGCTGCTGCCTATTGATGAGGTGTACGCTACTGCGGACATGATCGTGGTGCTTGGCGGTGACGGAACCATTCTGGAGGCTGCACGCCGCTCTGCTACGCGCGGCACGCCTATCCTTGGCATCAACCTCGGTCGCCTTGGCTTTATGGCTGAACTTGAGATGCGCGATCTTGCCGATCTTGACAAGCTGTTTGAGCCTGACGGTTACACCTTGGAAAAGCGCTCCATGCTCAACGTTGAGCTGATCGGCGCCAAGGGCAATCTGCGCTCCTGCTGCTATGCGCTCAACGATGCCTCGATCTCCAACGGATCCATCGCGCGTATTGTGGATCTTGAGCTTTCGGAGGGCGGCGTACCCGTGACCTCCTATCGCGCAGACGGACTGATCGTGGCAACCCCCACGGGCTCGACCGCGTATTCCATGTCGGCGGGCGGCTCTATTGTCGATCCGCGCGTGTCCTGCTTCTGCGTCACGCCCATCTGCCCGCACTCGCTGGCGGCAAGACCCATGATCTTTCCCGACAGCGCGATCCTTGAGATCAAGAACATCTGCCAGCGCGAGAAGATGCTGTATCTGACCGTGGACGGCAGAACCAACTATGAAATGTACAAGGGTGACGTGGTG
>JAZOLE010000069.1:0-11907 GCA_045652835.1 Eubacteriales bacterium
GGCGACCTTGTCCACGGGAACGTCATCGTTGCAGATGTCATCAAGCAAGACTATGTACACCTTTTTGTGGAAAAACTGCGTTGCGATTTTGTATTCTCTTTGGACGTAGGAGTGTTTCTTTTGCAGAATACCTTTTGTGAAAAACAAAATAACGGCTTGCGCGTTACAGATTTTATCTGTAATGGACGTTTCCCAATTTTCGCCGTATTCGATTCCATAGTCGTACCACAAATCAACGCCCATGTCTGCAGCAGCCTTTGAAATGGGGCCGATGCGGTGCGCTTCCTCGCTATTGTAGCTGACGAAGTAATAATTGGGGCTTTTAGTGGGCTCAAATCCCAAATATGCTGACATAATTGTCACAGCCTCCTGTAGAAAATCGTTATGAATGTATCTGTAATTTTACATCTTTAACAATTATAACACAAAAGGGGAGAAGTTGCAACAAAAATTTCACTTTTATTTCACATTTTTAATCTTTCCGAAAATATAAGATATTTTGTGAAAATAGCTTACTCCCTGTTGACAGGGAAACATGATAATGTTATAATATAATAGATTATCATTATTATGGGGGCGTGCGTCTATGGCGCACCCGAAAGGATATTGCAATGAGCCGTTTTGGTTGTAAATATATTTCGCTTTTACTCATGTTTGCGCTGCTTTTGTCGGCGCTGTGCCTGTTTACGGGCTGCACCAAAAGCATGACCATCGAGGCAGGGCAGAGCATCACGCCTGCGGACCTGACGGGCGACGCGACCGCTTCGTTCGGTGCGGATTTTGACCCCGATTGCATCAATCATGCGGGCACGCACACCTTCTCTGTCATCAGCGGTGACAAGACCGTCAAGGTCAAGCTCAAGGTCAAGGATACTGTCGCACCCACCATGCAGCTCAAGCAGGTCTTTTGGGCTGTGGGTACCGAGATGCCCGACCCCAAGTATTTCGTGGCGTCTACTACCGAGGTTGACAACTACACGGGCGAATACGTTGGCGAGCTGCCCAATTTTACCTCTTATACCGATTATGCCGTCAAGGTGCAGTACACCGACGCAAGCGGCAACAAATCTCCCGTTTATGACGTTACGCTGACCCCTTGCAAGGATGACGTGCCGCCTACCATTGAGGCACGCGATATTGAGTGCAATCTTGGCGAGGGCATCATTTGGCGCAATCACGTTACGCTGTCCGACAACTGCGCGGGTGAGATCGCGCTCTCTGTCGATTCCTCCAAGGTCAACGTCAACCGCGAAGGCAACTACACCGTTTACTATACCGCCACCGACGCCTCGGGCAACAAGGCACAGGCGCAGGCAAGCGTGCTGGTGGTGTCCATGAACGTTACCGACGAGATGCTGTATGCCGAGATCGACAAGGTCATTTCCCGTATCATTACGCCCGATATGGATAAGGCTGCGCAATGCCGCGCCATCTATATGTACGTGCAGGGCAATATCGCCTACGTCAACACCTCCGCCAAGGGAGATTGGAAGTACGCAGCCTATGCTGCGCTGTTCTCCTCGGGCACGGGTGATTGCTACAGCTACTTTGCCGCATCCAAGGCGTTCTTTGAGCGTCTTGGCATTGAAAACCTTGACATTCAGCGTCTGCCCGGGTATACCGACAACACGCATTTCTGGAGTCTTGTCAACATCGGCACGGCTGAAAATCCCGTATGGTATCACTACGATTCCACGCGCCTGACCGCAGCCTTTAATGTCAGCGGCTGCCTTTTGACCGATGCGCAGGTGGATGCTTATGATGCGTGGCGCGCAGGGGAGTACTTCCGCATCTACGATAAGTCCAAGTATCCCGCGACCGACACGCGCATCATTACCGAGATTCCTGAGCTTACCCCCTATCTTAATTAAAAGGACTTTTGTATGCAGAATAATATACTGGAATATTTAGAGCGCACGGTTGTCCGCTTGCCCGAAAAGATCGCCTTTTCGGACGGCACGGACAATATGACTTTTGACGATTTGTCGCTGAGCGCACGCTGTATCGGCTCGTATTTGCTCCATATGGGGCATAAGCGTGGATGCGTTGCGGTGCTCATGGACAAGCATCCCGTGCAGATTGCAGCATTTTTCGGTGTGTTGTATGCGGGCGGCTTTTACGTAGCCCCCGATGCGTCCATGCCTCCTAAGCGTCTTGCCATGATCATGGATACCGTGCAGCCCTGCATGATCATCTGCGACAAAAAGAACATGGCGCTGGCATATACCTTCGGGCTGCCTGTCGCGCTTTATGATGATATTAATCGTTTCCCGGTCAATGACGCAGCGCTGCGCGAGGTCAGGGAAGCGCACATTGATACCGATACCGCTTATATCGTGTTCACCTCCGGCTCAACCGGTGTGCCCAAGGGCGTGGCTGCTTGTCATCGCTCGGTCATCGACTATACCGAAACGCTGTGTGAAGCCGTGGGCTTCCATGAAAACACTGTGTTCGGTAATCAGACGCCCTTGTATTTTGACGCGCCCTTAAAGGAGATCATGCCCACCATCAAGTACGGTGCTACCGCGTATCTCATCCCCAAGCAGCTGTTCATGTTCCCGGTCAAGCTGTGCGATTATCTCAACGAGCACCGCATCAATACCGTTTGCTGGGTAGTGTCTGCGCTGACTATGATCTCGTCGCTTGGCGTGCTTGAAAAGAATCCGCCCAAATATCTGGAAACCGTGTGCTTTGGCAGTGAGGTTTTCCCAAAGACGCAATATGACCTTTGGCGTGCAGCCTTGCCAAACGCAAGATTTTTCAATCTGTACGGCCCTACCGAGGCAACCGGTATGTCCTGCTATTGGGCAGCGGATCGTGCGCTTGAGGCGGACGAGCCCATTCCTGTGGGCAAGCCCTTCCGCAACACGCGCATTATGCTGATTACCGAAAAGGGTAAGAGAGCGGAGCAGGGCGAGGTTGGCGAGATCTATATCTCGGGCACCTGCGTCACGCAAGGGTATTACAATAACCCCGAAAAGACCGCCGAGGCATTCGTGCAGAACCCTTTGCAATCGGCATATCCCGAAACCGTGTACCGCACGGGCGACCTAGGTAAATATAACGAGAGAGGCGAGCTGGTGTTTGTATCGCGTAAGGATTCGCAGATCAAGCACATGGGGCATCGCATTGAGCTGGGCGAGATCGAGGCTGCCGCTGCCACCGTGCAGGGCGTCGGTCGCGTATGCTGCGTGTATCCCGCGGAGCATAAAAAGATCGTGATGTACTACGTGGGTGACATCGAACCCATGCCGCTGACCAAGGAGCTGCGCCTTTTGCTGCCGCGCTATATGCTGCCCGCAGCCGTGCATAAGCTTGACACCATGCCGCTGACCGTCAACGGCAAGCTGGATCGCCGCTTGCTTTTGGAGAAGGCTACCGAAAACTAATCATTACAGGAGTATATATCATGGAACAACTCATTGAAATCATGCAGAATTTGCACCCCGATGTCGATTTTGAAACCTATGACGGCTTGGTGGACGACGGCATCCTTGATTCCTTGGATATCGTGACGCTGATCACCGATATCAACGATGCCTTTGACGTATCCATTCCCGCAGAGGAGATCCTGCCCGAGAATTTCAATTCCGCCAAGGCTCTTTGGGAGCTGATCGAACGCCTTGACACGGTGTAAGGCATGAATTTTGCTTCGTTTGAATTTCTTTGCTTTCTTGTCCTTCTGACCGCGATTTACTACCTTGTGCCAAAGCGTGCGCAATGGGTGGTGCTGCTCTTGGGCAGCGTGGTGTTCTACGCCTTTGCGGGCGTGGCGTGCTGCCTGTTTTTGGCGGCGGTCATTGTGGTATCGTACGTCACGGTTGCCTTGATGGGCAAGCGTCAGCGCGCATGTGCTGCGTGGCTGGATGCCAATCGCGAACTACCCAAGGAGCAAAGAAAGGCTTATAAAAACAAGAATAAAAAGGGAAATCTGACCATTGTCTGCGTAGGCATCGCGGTGCTTGCGGTAGCACTTGTGTATGCCAAGTTTATCTCGGGCTATTTTGGCATCAAGGTAAGCGCGCAGGGCATCTCGCTTGGCGCGTATGCCCTTGAGATCATGGGTATTTCCTACTATACCTTCATTGCCATCGGCTACATGCTGGACGTCTACCGCGAAAAAGCCCCCGTGCAAAAGAATTTTGCAAAGCACGCGCTGTTTGTTGGCTTTTTCCCGCAGCTTGTCATGGGTCCGATCAGCAAGTACAGCGACGTTGGCGAGCAGTATTTTACCCCTCATGCTTTCCAGGGTAAGAATCTGTATTGCGGCGGTGTGCGCATAGCCTGGGGCTTTTTCAAAAAGCTTGTGGTTGCCGATGCCATTGCTCCCGCTGTGGGCGCAATTGTGGCACAGCAAAAGGGCGGTGTGTTCTTTATCTTGCTTTGCCTGTTCTATTCGGTCCGTATTTACGGTGACTTTACAGGCGGTATTGATATCGTGCTTGGCTGCGCGGAGATGCTTGGCATCAAGCTGCCCGAGAACTTTAACAGACCGTTTTCGTCCAAGTCCACCGCGGAATACTGGCGCCGCTGGCACATCACCATGGGCGCGTGGTTTACTACCTACATCTTCTATCCGCTGTCCGTGACCAAGAGTATGCAAAAGCTTTCCAAGTGGAGCCGCGCACATCTGGGTACGGCAATCGGTAAGCGTTTGCCCGTGTACATTACCACCATCGTGACTTGGCTTGTCACAGGTCTTTGGCACGGCATTGCATGGAATTTCGTGGTTTGGGCAATGCTCAACTGCCTTGTGCTGCTTGTTTCTCAGGAGCTTGAGCCGCTCTACACCAAATTCCGCACCAAATTCCCGCGCCTGCACGCAAGTGCGCCTTATCAGACCTTTATGATGGCGCGTACGTTCTGCTTAATGGCGCTCATCCGCGTGCTGGATTGCTACATGAACGTTCCTCTGACCTTCCAAAAGTTCTTCTCGGTATTCACAACGCCCAACTGGGGCAGACTGTTTGACGGGGGACTGACCTCGCTTGGCGTCAGCTCGGCTTCGTTTGCCGTCATCGGCGTGGGCATTCTTGCCATGTGGGGCGTCAGCCAACTGGGCAAAGACAGACCCTTGCGCGAAAAGCTTTGGGAAAAGCCGTGGCTTGGCAGCCTTGCTTTGGTTGCGATTGTGTTCGCGGTGTTGGTGTTCGGCTCGTACGGACTTGGCTACGATGCGTCCGCCTTTATCTACGGCGGCACGTTCAATTAAAGGAGGGCAGATATGAAGAAGAGAATTTTACCTGCCGTCCTGAGCGTTGTTTTACTGCTTGCCGCGCTTGCTTTGGCGCAAGCCGTGCTGACGCCTTCGCGCTACGATAACCGCGAGGGACACTTGCTTTGCGGCTATTACGATACCACGGACGCACACGACGTCATTTTTGTGGGCGACTGCGAGATCTACGAGGGCATCGTGCCCACAGTGCTGTACGAGAAGTACGGCATCACCTCTTACGTGCGCGGCTCGTCGCAGCAGACCGTGTGGCAATCCTACTTTGTCCTTGAGGAAACGCTGCAAAAAGAGCCGGACACCAAAATTGTGGTGTTCAACGTGCTTGCGCTCAAGTACGGACAAACGCCAAGGGAAGAGATCAGCCGTATGACGCTGGAGGATATGCAATGGTCAGCCTCCAAGCTGCACGCGATCAAGGCGTCCATGACCAAGGACGAAACGCTGCTTTCCTATTTTGCGCCCATTCTGCGCTATCACGATCGCTGGAGTGATTTGACAGCCGAGGACTTTATCCGCGCTTTTCATAAGCACGAGGACATTACGCATCAAGGATATCTGATGCAGACCGACATCGTGCCCATTGACCCTACCGACACCAGAAAGCCCGATACGCTGATTGATACCTCGCTGCCTGCGACCGCCATGGAATACCTTGGTAAAATGAAGGATCTGTGTGCGCAGTACGGCGCTGAGCTGGTGCTGATCAAAGCGCCCGCTAATTCGGTCAAATATTATTGGTATGACGAGTGGGATGCACAGATCGTGGATTATGCGCAGACCAACAATCTTACCTATTATAATTTCATCGGTATGGACGCGGAGCTGGGGCTTGATTGGACGCGCGACACCTATGACGCGGGTCTGCACCTTAACGTATACGGTGCGGAGAAGTTTACTGCGTATCTGGGCAAACTGCTTAAGGAGCAGCACGGCGCACCCGACAGACGCGGTGATGCGGAGCTGGACGCACTCTGGGAGCAGAGAATACACAACTACCAAAATGAAAAACTACAAGGAGTGAATGCCCAATGAAAAGACTTAGCTTGATTTTTGCAGTAATTTTGCTGCTGACGCTTTGCTTTGTATCTTGCGATCAGGGCAAGGGAGAGGAATATACGTTTGCTTATAACGAACAGGTCGTTCGCATCGGTGATGACGGAAACGCGGTCGCATCCGCACTCGGCACCTACTCGGATTATATCGAAGAGGACAGCTGTGGCGGCGAAGGCCCCGACAAGACCTTTGTGTATCCCGGCTTCCGCTATGATACGGTCATGCAGGGCGGCGTTGACCGCATTGTCAAGATCGTGCTGACCGATGACAGCGTTGCAACTCCGCAGGGTATCAAGATCGGCTCTGCCAAGGGCGCGGTTGTCTCCGCTTACGGTGACGGATACACCGAAACTGCCGACGGCAGCCTTGTGTATACCGACGGAAACGCCAAGCTGATGTTCGGCATCCGCGACGGCGTTGTTACCGCTATTCATTATATCCAAGCGTAAAAGCAAACAGAGCCAAGCAGGGAAGCTGCTTGGCTCTGTTATTTTTTGTGCTATTTGTGACTTTGACGGAAACTTTGGGTACGAAAAAACGACCTTTATCCGTGCAATATGTCAAAATACTTGTGAAAAATGTCAAAAAGGGACTTGACAATTTAGTTAATGTGTAGTATAATAGGGGCATAGCAAGAAAAACGACCTGTTTTTGACAAGTCATTTTGTGCAATTTTTTGTCGGAGGTGTATATGCCCCGTTTTTTTGTGTCTGCAGAGCAGATCTCAGGCAACACCGTGACGCTGATCGGTGACGATGCGCATCACGTTGCAAGATCCCTGCGCATGGCGGCAGGGGAATACATCACCGTTTGTGACGGTAACGCCATAGAATATGAATGTAAGCTGACCTCGTTTGAGCAGGATAAGCGCGTGACGGCAGAGATTGTGTCAAGCGCACCGTCTGCCACCGAGCCGCCCTACAAGGCTGTGCTGTTTCAGGCATTGCCCAAGGGTGAAAAGTTTGATTCCATTATTCAAAAAGCAGTGGAATGCGGCGTATACGAGATCATCCCGTTCCAAAGCAGCCGTTGCATTGCAAAGGCAAAGGCGGATGGCGAGGCGGATAAAACCAAGCGCCGCTGCCGTATCGCTGCAGAAGCCGCAAAGCAAAGCGGACGCGGCAGAGTGCCCGAGGTCAAGCCCACGGTTTCTTTTAAGCAAATGCTGGCTTTGGCAGACGAGTGTGATCTGTGCCTGTTCTGCTACGAGGGCGAGGGAACCGAAACGCTTGCAAGCATCTTGGAGCGTGCAACCGACCTGCCTGCGTGTCCGCGCATTGGCTTGGTGGTTGGCAGCGAGGGAGGTTTTTCCCCCGAGGAAGCAGCCGAGGCGCAAAGCAAGGGCATGAAAATGACAGGACTTGGCAAACGCATTCTGCGTACCGAGACCGCAGCCCCGTTTGTATTGGGCTGCCTGGTTTACAGGTTTGAAATGTGAAAAATGGGCATGATGAGCAAAATTTGAGTAAAAAATTCACTCATTTTTCATAAAAATATGCAAAACACTATTGAAAAATCACAAAAAAGGGTGTATAATATAGGTAAGTATTCACAACACCCCCGAAAATCAAAAAAGAGGAGTTAAAAGTTATGTCCAACAGACTGTTCCAAAGTGTAATTCACCAGATGAAGGATGCGATCGATCGCGTGATCGGTGTCATTGATGAAAACGGCGTTATTATCGCATGCTCCGAGCTTGTTAAGATCGGTGAGATCAAGCAGGGCGTGCGCGATGAGCTCGCTTATACCTCCGACGTGGTGACCTCCTCCGGTTATACCTACCGTCCTGTCAGCGGCGGCGTCAAGGCAGAGTACGTCGTATTCGTTGAGGGCGAGGACAAGATGGCTGAGAAGATGTCTAAGCTGCTGGCAATCTCTCTTGGTAACATCAAGAATTTGTACGATGAAAAGTATGACAAGGGCTCGTTTATCAAGAACATCATTCTGGATAACATCCTGCCCAGCGATATTTACATCAAGTCCAAGGAGCTGCACTTCAACACCGAGGAGAGCAGAATCGTATTCCTGATCAAGTTCTACGGTAAGTCCGATATGATGCCCTTTGAAATGCTGCAGAACATGTTCCCGGATAAGTCCAAGGACTACGTGATCTCTGTTGGTGAGCACGACATCGTGCTGGTTAAGGACGTTAAGCCCGGTACCGAGACCAAGGAAGTGGAAAAGATCGCGACCAACATTGCAGACACGCTGTCCGCAGAGTTCTACACCAAGGTTGCTATCGGTATTTCTACCACCGTTGAGAACATCAAGGATCTGGCAAGAGCTTATAAGGAAGCACAGGTTGCACTTGAGGTTGGTAAGGTATTTGAGACCGAGAAGAACATCATCAGCTATGAAAACCTGGGTATTGGCAGATTGATCTATCAGCTGCCCACCACGCTTTGCGAAATGTTCTTGCAGGAAGTCTTCAAGAAGGGTAGTCTTGAATCCCTTGACCGCGAGACGCTGATGACCATTCAGTGCTTCTTTGAGAACAACCTCAACGTTTCCGAGACCTCCAGAAAGCTGTTCGTACACAGAAACACTCTGGTTTACAGACTTGAGAAGATCAGAAAGCTGACCGGTCTTGATCTGCGTGAGTTTGAGCACGCAATCACCTTCAAGGTAGCTCTCATGGTTAAGAAGTACCTCAACTCCAAACCTGCAAAGTATTGATTTCCACAAATACATAGACTTTCAAAGTTAAGCGAAACGCCGCTATGCGGCGTTTCGCTTAATTGACCGTATAAAGGGAATTGTAGATATTCTGCAAACAAAGCAATAACGGAGAGGGAAGAAATTATGAAGAAATTGGTATATACCGTACAGGGCTTTGAGACCGCCGAGCAGCAATCGCTGCTGTGCGAGCTTTTGCCCGAGGTACTGCGCGCATACGGCAGCGACGGTAGGGTGGAAGCAGATGCCCTGAGCTCCTCTGTCACCTTCAGCGTGCCGCGCAACGTAGCCTGCGGAGAACTGGAGCAGAGTGCCAATGCCGTGCTTATGGCGCACGGTATGCAGCTGCTGTCGCCTCCGGGTGTGCGTTATTATGCGTATGTCGGTGCTAAAAACAAGAAAAAGATAAGCGTACCGCTTGGCGCGTTTGTTGCATCGCTGATTACCGCGGTGTCGCTGACGCTTGTGATCACCATGCTGCTTACGGCTGTGATCAGCGGCGCGTATTGGAACAACAGAAATAACGGCGGCATTTTGGGCGGCGTTGGCGGTGAGGAAACCCTGATCAATGACGGCACGCTCAGCCTTGTCGATCAGCTGATCAAGGATTACTCCTACGAGGGCGTTGATCAGGAAGCCATGATGGAAGCCGTGATCAAGGCGTACGTTGCCGCAACAGGCGATATTTACGCGGAATACTACACCAAAGAGGAGTTCGCCGCGCTTACCAGCGAAAGCCAGGGTAAAATGGAAGGCATTGGTGTCAGCGTGATCAACGGCACGTGGGAATCCTACAGCGCAATCAAAATCATCATGGTCTATCCCGGCTCTCCTGCAGAATCTGCAGGGCTCAAGCCCGGTGACTTGGTGATCGCACTCAAGATCAAAGGGGAATATCAGTCTGTTGACGCACTGGGCGGATATACCGTCGCAGTCAACCACCTGCGCGGTGCTGCAGGCACAAAGGCGGAATTCCTTGTTGCGCGTCCAGAGGGCGGCAGCTATAAGCAAATCGATTTTTCGATCACCAGAGCTGCTTTTGAGGCAGTTTCGGTTACGGGAAAGGTCAGCGAGACCGATTCTACGGTAGGCATTGTGACCATCATTCAGTTTGATCTGCCCACCCCCGAGCAGTTTGAAGCAGAGGTTGACGCACTGCTTGCCAAGGGCTGCACCAAGTTTGTCTTTGACGTGCGTAACAATCCGGGCGGCGATCTGGAGTCGATCAAGGCAATTCAAAGCTATTTCTTAAACGAAGGCGACCTGCTGGTCAGCACCAAGGATAAGAACGGCAATGAAGAAAAGGACGTCGTAGCGGTTGTCAAGCACAAACAAGAGGCTTACAAGGTTTGTGACGTGACCCGAGAGGAGATCGGCAAGTATAAGAATCTGACCTTCTGCGTGCTGACCAACGGTAACACCGCAAGCGCAGCCGAGCTGTTTACAGCAACCATGCGCGACTATAAACTTGGCACTATCGTGGGCGAAACCACCTACGGCAAGGGCTGCATGCAGTCGATCTTTGATCTGAGCACTGCCGGCCCGTTTTATAAGCTTTACGGCATCGAGGGCGGCTTAAAGCTGACCACAAAGATGTATTTCCCGGCAAGCGGAGAGAGCTATCACGGCACCGGTATTGCACCGCATGTTGCAGTCACGCTTCCGCAAGAGGTCCTGGAGCAATACACCATGTACGATCTGCCCGAGCATCTGGATACCCAGCTGCAGGCAGCGTTTGATCAAATGAAATAAATAATTGCATATAAGGAGAAACCGACATGGCAGCAAAGGAAAAAACCCTTTATACTCAAGAAGGCTACAACGAGCTGGAAAAGGAACTCAAGTACCTTCGCACAACCCGCAGAGAAGAGATCAAGGAAGCAATTGCAGTAGCACGCGGCTTTGGCGACCTTTCCGAGAACTCTGAGTACGACGAGGCAAGAAACGAGCAGGCAAAGGTTGAGGCACGCATCAAGGAGCTGGAATCGCTGCTTGAGAACGCTGAGATCATTGACGAGGCAAGCATGGATGCAGGCGTCATCAGCCTTGGCTCTACCGTTAAGGTTTACGACGTGGAGTGGGATGAGGAGCTGACCTACGAGATCGTAGGCTCTAACGAGGCTGACGCACTCAACCACCGCATTTCCGACCAGTCTCCCATTGGCAGAGCACTCATGGGCAAGCACGCAGGCGACAACGTTGAGGTTCAGGCACCCAACGGCACGCTGCACTTCAAGGTCCTGCACGTAGAGAGAACCAAGTAATAAAAAAGGTCAAAACGGATCTGTCATAGCGGCAGATCCGTTTTGCATAGGAGATATCATGAACGATAACCAAAAGCTCAACAGTACGGAGATCGTGTCCGAAAACCGTACATATAATAAACTGCAAAATTTCTGGTATCACAACAAGTGGACGGTCATCGTGGTTGCATTTTTCGCGATCGTGATCGCGGTCTGCACGGTGCAAATGCTTGGCAAGGACAAGTATGACGTCAGCATTGTGTACGGCGGCACCGAGCACATGGATGCAGAGCAGCGCGCGGCGTTCGTGTCTGCCTTGCAGAGCGTACTGCCCGAGGATTACGACGGCAACGGCAAAAAGTCCGTAGGACTTGTGGAGTTTCAGATCTTCTCCGAGGAGGAGATCTATACCGAGATCGAGACCGAGGTTGACGGAGAGATTGTTACGGTCAAAAAGGAGCAGGTGGCATTGAGCTGGAATACCGAGCAGTTTTCGTCCATGCAAAGCGCGGTTTCCAGAACGGGCGAGTATTCGCTTTGCTTTGCAAGCCCCTACGTGTATGAAAAGCTGCTTGCGGGCTATGCCGTCGAGGGCAAGACCGTGCGCCTTGGAGACACCGATTTTTACCTGTATAACGAGGCTGTGCAAGTCGGAGGCCAAGCGGTCTTAGGAAGACAAGGTAGAGAGTCAACTCCTTGGCT